>NZ_AP028803.1:0-320159 GCF_045864955.1 Atrimonas thermophila
AGCACAAAATAAACCAGAAAAAATCAGTATTAAGGCTATTTAGGTGGGTCTTGTGGATAATTTTGTGAATTAATCCTGAAAAGTGGGGGAATCATAAAAAATGACTCGTGAAAGTCTTAATAACTTGTGGAAAAGTGCTCTAAAAATTGTTGAAAAACAGCTCAGCGTCCCTGAGTTTAAGGCCTGGATAGAGCCAATCATACCAGTTGCCCTTGTGGATAGGAAATTAACCGTTGCCGTACCCACCGAGTTTTCGAAGGAAAAACTGGAAGCAAAATATCTGGAAACCATATTCCAGGCCCTGCAAGGGGTAATCGCCCAAATGGGAAATCGTGAAGCGTTATCCAACATCGAAGTAGTAGTAGACGGAAAGCTTTTCCCAGAAACCAGCGACAAAAGAACAACAACAGTAACGGGCAGTAACCAGGATTTCGAAAAACCTAACTTAAATCCTCGTTATACGTTCGAAAGTTTCGTGGTGGGAAATGGTAATAAATTTGCACACGCTGCAGCTTTTGCGGTAGCTGAGGGTCCCGCCCGTTCCTACAACCCACTTTTTATCTACGGAGGAGTGGGTTTAGGTAAAACTCACCTCATGCATGCTATAGGTCATCATATCATTCGTAACAACCCGGAACTTCGAGTCGTATATGCGTCCTCGGAGAAATTCACTAACGAACTCATTAACGCCATAAGAGACGATAAAACTGAGGAGTTCAGGCAAAAGTATCGTAGCGTTGACGTACTCTTAATAGACGACATCCAATTCTTAGCCGGTAAAGAGAGAACCCAGGAAGAGTTTTTTCATACCTTTAATGCTTTATACGAAGCCTTTAAGCAAATTGTACTTACCAGCGATAGGCCCCCAAAAGAGATACCCACCTTAGAAGATCGTCTTCGCTCTCGATTTGAATGGGGACTTATTGCTGACATCCAACCTCCGGATCTTGAAACTCGTATCGCAATCTTACGTAAAAAAGCGGAATTGGAAATGATTGAAGTTCCCGACGAAGTTATTTATTTTATAGCAGATAAAATTCCTTCTAACATCCGGGAACTGGAAGGAGCCCTGGTTAGAATAAAAGCCTTCTGTACTCTGAATCAGATAAGCCCTACTGTAGAAATAGCCCAGGAAATTTTAAAGGACATTATCCCCCGCAAGCATCCCAAAAAAATAAGTGTGGCAGCCATTCAGAAAGTGGTAGCTGAACACTTCAATATTAAGCCTTCAGCTATGAAGATGAAAAAAAGAACTAAGGAACTGGCTTATCCTCGCCAAATCGCCATGTATCTGGCAAGGGAGCTCACCGATCTTTCCCTTCCCTCCATAGGAAGTGAGTTTGGAGGAAGAGATCACACTACTGTTCTGCACGCTTTTGAAAAAATCAAAAGCGATATGGAAAGAAATCCACAACTTGCTCAAGAAATAAGTGGATTAATAGAAAAGATCAAGTCACTGGCAGAATAAAACACAGTTTATCTACAGCTCTTTTACAGTTTATTAATGGTTTATTAAAAAGCTGTATCCAAAGTCTAAAAGTCAGTTCAGGTACTTTTCCAGAAAATTTCAATTGCCTATTACTACTCCTTTTTTGTTATATTTTAAAGATAGTAGTAATAGACAAGAGGAGTGATGGGAAAACATGAAAATCGAAATCTCTCGAGAGGAATTGAAAAAAGCGGTGGCTAAAGTATACAAAGGAGTATCCTCAAAACCGCCTCTACCTGTTCTCTCGGGTATCCTCATGGAGACAGTAGGTTCGGACCAAATTAAATTACTTGCTTCGGACCTGGAAATGGGCCTTTCTTTTGTTTGTAATGCGTCTGTGCTGGAAGAGGGAAGCGTGGTAGCTCCCGGAAAGGTTCTTTACAACCTTTCCAGACTTTTAAAGGATAAAGTGACTATTCAGGTTTCAGGGAACAACATTGAGTTGTCTTCTGGAAAAAGCTTTTATAAATTAAGTGGCTTTCCAGCTCAGGACTTTCCATTGTTCCCACCTTTTCCCGACGACGGTTATTATTTAATATCCGCAGAAAGACTGAAAGAGGCAGTTATGCAAACCAGCTTCGCAGTTTCTAAAGATGAAACGAGACCTCCTCTTACCGGTTTGCAATTTAACTTTACTGAAGGCTACCTTGAACTGGCAGCTACTGACGGCCATCGCTTAAGCATAAGCAGGGTGGAAACTCTCCAATCTGGGAAGGAAACGCGAGTTATTGTGCCTCAGAAAGTGGCTATGGAGATTGTCCGTTTGGCAGAGGGAGAGATAAAGGTAGCACTTGGTGATGGAGACATTTTATTTGAAAGTGGAGAACTCACTCTTTTTTCGAGACTTATCGAGGGAGAATTTCCTGAGTACAAACAGGTTATTCCAGATAACTTTGTGGTTACGGTATTGGTTGATAGAGATGTGCTCCTTGAGGCCCTGGAGAGGGTTTCCGTTGTGGTTTCGGGGGAAATAGGAGTGGTGGATTTTGAGCTGAGCGATAAATCTCTCGTTTTATCCTGTGTTTCTCAGGATTGGGGAGTAGCTAAGGAGGAAATTCCAGCTGTTATAGACGGTCAGGGAATAAAAATTGCTTTCAACGTTAAATATCTCACCGATGCTTTGAGAGTGATCTCCTGGGAAAAAGTGTCCATAGGTATAAGTGGTGAATTATCTCCTACTATGATCTTCGGTGAAAAAGAAGATTTTCGATATGTGCTCATGCCAGTGACCACCCGTTTGGAAGAATAGCAAATAATGTATTTTGAAAGGCTTGCTCTTTTGAATTGGAGGAATATAGAGGACACGGAACTCACTTTTGGAAAGCGTTTTAACGTCTTTTGGGGGGGTAATGCTCAAGGAAAGAGTAATCTCTTAGAAGCTATTTTTTTCTTGGGACGAGGTTTCTCGCCTCGCGGGAACCGTAATGAAGATTTTATTCGCTGGGGAAAAACTCAAGCTTATCTTGGCGCCACTATTAGAGACGGTGAGTTATTTTTTAAAAAAGAGGTTAAGATAGGACTTGAGGCGAGGGATTGGAGACTGGATAACCGGAAAGAGAAAAAGAGAGATTGTGTGGTAGGGTATTTCCCCGATGATTTGGAGATAATTTCTGGCAACCCCTTTAAGAGACGTCAGTTCTTGGATGAGGCTATTTCCTTTATTTCTCCAACTTATAGACTGCTTTTGAAGACTTACGGGGATATCCTTCAGCAAAGAAATTGTCTTCTCAAGCAACCACTTAATCGAGAGCTACTCGACGTATATACTGAAAAGATAGCAGAGGTGGGCTCCAGGATTGTAAAGGCTCGTTTAAAATATCTGGCCTTATTATCGCCTTTCTTTGAAAAATACCGCGAAAGGATAGAAGATAAGGCCAGTAAAGTTATTTTACGATATCGCACTTCAGGGTATGCCGTAAACGGGGAAATAGAAATTGGGGATGCTTTGTTTAAAGCTCTTGGAGATGCTCTTCCTCTTGACAGAGAAAGGGGTTTTACTTCCTGTGGTCCTCATCGCGATGACTTAGAGTTTATCAGAGAGAATAGAAACTTAAGGAGTTTTGCATCCTGGGGAGAACAGAAAACTCTCGCTTTAGCTCTACGCCTTGCTGAAGCGAGTGTGATAAAATCTACCAAGGGCTATGGTGTGGTGATTTTACTGGATGATGTTTTTTCTGACCTTGATGAAGAGAGAAGGCGGTTTCTACTTAGAGATGTTTTTCGAGAGGAGCAAGTGTTTATCACGACTACTGAGTTGCAGTGGAAAAAGCTTCTGCCTGAAGAAGAAACCCGGAGTTTTTATCTGGAGAGGGGTAGAGTGATAAAAGATGCCTGATGAGGAGGGCACCACTCGTTTTTTTTGTAAAGAACCTGTCTTGATTGGTAATATTTTAGAGGAAGTCCTTGAAAAGCAAGGTTTATCTGGTAAAGTTGCTATTTACCGTGCGGTTGGCAGCTTTCAGGACTTGTTCCCGGAAATAGCGTCTTTTTGTGAAGCACTGCGTTTTGTAGAAGGTACCCTCTATATAAGGGTTGCAGAACCAACCCGGGTGCTCGAGGTGAGAGGTCGGGAAGAGGAAATCAAGGAAAAATTTAAAAAAGAGGGAATTGTTGTTGATAGGTTGAAAATATTCTGTGGTTAATGAGGTGAAGCTGGTTCTATGAAGATGAATGCAGGAGATTCCCTATATAGCGCAGAAAAAATAAAAGTTTTGGAAGGACTGGACGCAGTAAGAAAGCGTCCAAGTATGTATATTGGCAACGTTGGGCTGGAAGGTTTGCACCATCTTATTTTCGAGGTGGTGGACAACAGTATTGACGAGGCGCTTGCTGGTTACTGTGATGAAATAAAGGTGATTCTCCATACCGACGGAAGCGTCACCGTGGCCGATAACGGTAGGGGTATTCCTACTGATATCCATCCCGAAGCTGGAAGACCAGCTGTTGAGGTGGTACTTACCAAACTTCATGCCGGTGGGAAATTCGATAAGGGTGTATACCGGGTTTCTGGTGGTTTGCACGGAGTCGGTATTTCAGTTGTTAACGCCTTGTCAGAATGGCTGGAAGTTGAAATTGCGCAAGCAGGAAAAATCTGGAAACAGAGATATAGAAGGGGTGTACCCATTGAAAACTTGAGACCAATTAGTGTCACCGATCATACAGGTACTAAAATTCGCTTTAAGCCAGACCCCGAGATTTTCCAGGACACGAATTTCCATTTCGATATTGTTGCTCAGCGCCTTAAGGAGCTTGCCTTCTTAAATGAGGGCTTAACGATACAGCTCGTTGATGAACGCAGCGGTAAAGAGCGTAAGTACCACTTCAAAGGTGGAATCAAATCGCTGGTGGAGCACCTGAATCGGGGTAAAAACACTATTCACCCGGAACCTATTTATTTTTCTGAAAATAAAGATGACGTAAAGATAGAGGTGGCTCTCCAGTATAATGATGGCTATCTTGAAAATGTGCTCTCTTTCGCCAACAACATCCGCACGGCGGAAGGTGGTACCCACGTTGTAGGTTTTAAAACGGCACTGACTCGGGTAATCAATGATTACATTGCCAGGTACGAATTAGTTAAAAATAAAGATGAGTACCCCAACGGCAGCGACGTAAGAGAGGGCTTATGTGCGGTGGTCAATATCTTACTTCCAGAACCCCAATTTGAAGGTCAAACCAAAACCAAACTGGGCAATGCAGAATTGAAGAGTTTAGTGGAAGAGACTACTATGCGGTTTTTGTCTACCTTTTTTGAGGAAAATCCGGGTATTGCACGCGCCATTGTGAATAAAGTTCTTCAGTCAGTCAGAGCTCGTCAGGCGGCTCGCAAGGCGCGAGAAATAGCCCGTAAAAAAAACAGTATTGAATCTACCAGTTTGCCCGGGAAGCTGGCTGACTGCGTTGAGAAGGACCCGTTAAAATCGGAAATATTTATTGTGGAAGGGGATTCTGCGGGTGGTTCAGCCAAACAGGGTAGGGACCGTCAATTCCAGGCTATAATGCCCTTGCGAGGTAAGATTCTTAATGTGGAAAAAGCCAGTATGAGTCGGATACTGTCGAGCGAGGAAATTCGTAACATTGTGGCGGCACTGGGCTGCGGTCTGGGAGCTGATTTCTCGGAAAAAAAATTACGGTATCACAAAATCATCATTATGACTGATGCAGATGTTGATGGAGCGCATATCCGTACCCTGCTTTTAACCTTTTTTTACCGCTATATGAGGCCGCTCATTGAGGAGGGCTATATTTATATTGCTCTACCTCCGCTTTATAGGGTGCGGGAAGGGAAAAACGACTATTATGCTTACAGCGATCAGGAGTTGGAGTCTCTGTTGAAAAATTTGAAGGGAAAGAAATACTCTATCCAGCGCTACAAAGGTCTTGGAGAAATGAACCCCGAGCAGTTGTGGATGACTGCTATGAATCCTGAGACCAGAACTCTGAAAAAGGTTACTCTTGAGGACGCCCTGGAAGCGGAGGAAATCTTCAGTATTTTAATGGGAGACGCGGTCGATCCACGACGCGAATTTATCCGGGAGCACGCTCGAGAAGTTGTTAATCTCGATATTTAGTTTTTGGGAGGCTTGCGATGTCTGAAGTGACCAACAATCGGGGAGAACGTATCGTAACAGTTGATATAAAAGATGAAATGCGAGAGGCCTACCTGAGTTACGCAATGAGCGTAATTGTGGGACGGGCTCTCCCAGATGTTCGAGATGGCTTGAAGCCAGTTCAGCGGCGCATACTTTATTCTATGTATGAAATGGGCCTTCGTTCCACTCAAGCTTACCGCAAGAGTGCTCGAGTGGTTGGTGATGTGCTTGGAAAGTACCACCCCCATGGGGACATGGCGGTCTATGATGCACTGGTGCGCATGGCGCAAGACTTCACCTTCCGATATCCCCTGGTCGATGGTCACGGTAATTTTGGTTCCATAGATGGAGACCCCCCGGCAGCAATGCGTTATACCGAAGTCAGGATGGCTTCCATTGCTGAAGAAATGTTGCGAGATATTGAGAAAGAAACCGTGGATTTTATGCCTAACTTCGATGAATCAGCACAGGAACCGGTTGTGCTTCCAGCTTCTTTCCCTCAGCTTTTGGCTAATGGTGCCTCAGGTATTGCTGTCGGGATGGCTACCAATATACCCCCTCACAATCTCTCAGAGCTTATAGATGGTGCTCTACTGCTCATTGACCGACCCCAGGCCAGCTGGAAAGACCTTTTGAAAGTTATACCCGGTCCGGATTTTCCTACCTATGGAAAAGTAATTGGAAGAAAAGGCATTAAGGATTACTTTCATACAGGTCGAGGGAAGCTGGTTATCCGGGGAGAGGCTGAGGTTGAAGAGATTGGCAAAGGTAAGAAGGCAATTGTTATCAAAGAGTTGCCCTACCAGGTGAATAAGGCAAGTCTGGTTGAGCACATAGCCCGGCTTGTCCAGGAGAAGAAGCTAAATGATATAGGCGAGGTTCGCGATGAATCGGACCGGGAAGGAATACGTGTAGTCCTGGAGTTGAAAAAGGGAGCCAATCCTCAGTTCATTCTCAACTACCTCTACAAACACACTGCTTTGCAGGTTAGTTTTGGGGTTATTCTCCTTGCTTTAGTGAATGGTAGGCCCGAGGTAATGGGTATGGTAGAAGCCCTGCGCCACTTCATTGAACACCGCAAGGAGGTTGTCTTGCGCAGAAGCACTTTTGAACTGCGTCGGGCCGAAGAAAGAATTCACCTTGTAGAAGGGTTTTTGAAAGCGCTGGACATGATAGATATGGTAATTGAGACCATTCGCAGCTCCAGCAATGTGGAAGAGGCAAGAGAACGGTTGATGATCCGCTTTGGTTTCACTGAAAAGCAGGCTCAGGCAATTCTTGAAATGCGCCTTCAGAGACTGGTGGCTCTGGAAAGAGAAAAGTTGCAGAAAGAGCATCAGGAGCTCCTTCAAAAAATTCAGGAACTAAAGAAGATTCTTTCCGACCAACAGACTCTTTTCGAGGTGATTAAAAAGGAACTGCTTGAGATTAAGGAAAAGTTTGGGGATGCGAGAAGGACCAGGATTGTCGAAGAAGAGGAAACTATCGAAGAAATAGACCTGGTTCCCGAAGAAGATGTGGTGATTACCCTTACCCGGGATGGCTATGTTAAGAGAGTGGCCCTTGAGGCTTACCGTCGTCAGGGGAGAGGTGGTAAGGGTGTGTCGGCAATGAACATTAAAGAAGAAGATGTTGTGAGCCAGGTTGCAGTCTCTACCACCTTGCACCGAGTGCTTTTCTTTACCAGCAAAGGCAGGGCCTTTCAACTTCTGGCCTATCAGCTTCCGGAAGCAAGTCGTCAGGCTAAAGGAACGCATCTTGTTAATCTGCTTCCTCTGGAGGAAGGAGAGCGGGTGTTTTCCTTTTTGACACTCAAGGATTTCGGCGAAGCCCGTTATCTTTTTATGGTTACCAGCCGGGGAAAGGTAAAAAGATTGGACCTTCTGGAGCTGGTCTCCATAACTCGAAGGGGTATACGGGTGATCAAGCTTGACGAGGATGAAGAACTCTCTCGGGTTTTCCTGACTTCTGGCAGTGAGGAAATTTTTGTAGTTAGTGCAGGTGGTTACGCCATTCGCTTTCTGGAAGAAGAAGTGCGTTCCACGGGGCGCAGTGCTTCAGGTGTGCGGGGAATAACCCTGCGCAGCGGTGATGAAGTAGTTGGTGCTTGTTCGCTCTCCAGGGCTCGTTTTGTACTTGTGGTTTCTGAACGGGGCATGGGTAAAAAGTTGGACCTTTCCGATTTCCCCTGCCATCATCGAGGTGGCAAGGGACTTAGGGTCATGAGGGTTAGCCAGCGCACGGGAAAAGTGGTGGATATTCTGCCCATCTGTGAAGAAGGCGATGTGTTGGTTTCCACCCAGAAAGGGATGCTTATCCGCATAAATAGCTTGGAGATACCCGTTCAAGGTAGAATTACCCAGGGTGTGCGTCTTATCAGGCTGGATCGAGGAGATTCCATTTCCTCGTTGGCGCTGGTGGAGAAAGAATGAGCAGGGTTCATGGTGGTCGGTTGTTTGAAGAAAGGGAGAAGCAGGGTTCTCTTTTTCTGGATTTTAGCGCCAGCATAAATCCCTGGGGACCACCACCGGTTCTTCGTAAAAACTGGTCCAAGATGTGGCAGTGGGTAAGTACCTATCCTCCACTGGATATTGAGCTGTTTCAGAACTGGATTGCCCAGATATACGGCTTTTCTGGAGAGACAATTCTTCCCTGTAATGGAGCTACACAGGGTATCTACCTTTTGGGGAGAATACTGGAAGGAAAAAGAGTAACTATTATCGAGCCTTGCTTTACTGAATATTCCCTTGCCTTTCGCTTGGGGGGCAAGAAAATAGAACACTTCTTTTATCTCGGTGACGAAGAAACAGAAGAAAGCTTGAAGTTACTCTTTACTACCCACCCGGATATCCTTATTATGGGTAATCCCACCAATCCGCTCGGCAACCCTTACCCGGAAGGTTTTTTAAAAGCTGTGTGGGAGTATGTTCTTGAGAAAGGGATTTTTCTGGTGGTGGACGAAGTCTTCCAGGAATTTATGAACGAAGAAACCTCTTTTTCTGGAAAAATTGCGGATTATCGGCGCCTTTTTGTGGTGCGTTCGCTAACCAAATACTTTTCCATTCCTGGATTAAGAGGAGGCTTTTTATTGACCCACCCCTCCAACGTGTACTCTCTTAAAGAGCATATCGAACCCTGGTCGGTTAATGCTGTCTTGGCTTCAGCGCTAAAAATTCTTTCCGAAAGCGATCTTTCAGCATTCAGAGAAACCACCATAAAGAACCTCAAAAAAGAAAAAGAATATCTTGAGGAGCACTGGAAAGCCTTTTCTGATGTTGTATTGCTCTATCCATCTCGGGTCAATTTCTATATGTTTCGGGTTTTGGACTCAAAGGCTGACCTTTATTCCTTTTTTTACCAGCGAGGGATGCTAATTAGAAGTCTCTCTGATTTCTGGGGTCTGGATAGGAATTTTTACCGAATTTCGCTGCGCACCCATTCTGAAAACAGGCGCTTTCTGGGAGCACTGGAGGAGTTCGTGGATGGTCTCAGGAATTCTTGGTAGAAAAGTGCTTTTCATTGGTGGCGCAAGGAGCGGTAAAAGCTCTCTGGCTCAGCAGAGAGTGGAAGAAGCGAGCCCAAAGCGGGTTTACCTGGCAACAGGTGTGGTTACGGATCAAGAGATGGCAGAACGAATAGCTTTACACCGCAGGAGACGTTCCGAGAACTGGGAAACCTTTGAGGTTCCTTTTGGTTTTCAGGAGGTGGAGGATAGAGATTTTTCTGGATGTGGAGTATTGTTGGATTGTGTTACCTTCTTAGTGAGCAATTTGCTCCTTCGGGATAAGGAGCCGGAAGAAGTTTTTATGAGAGTTACTGAAGAACTGGAGGTGCTTTTTAGAAAGCAATCCCGGGAAGGCTTTTTTTTGGCCCTGGTCAGTAACGAAGTGGGTTGCGGGGTGGTTCCTGAGAATTTTTTGGGCAGGCAATTTAGGGATCTCCAGGGTAAGGTCAACCAGTGGTTGGCCCAGAAAGCTGACGAAGTCTTTTTGGTAGTTGCAGGAGTGCCGTGGAAACTAAAATAAGTCGCTTTGTTCGCTGGTTACGGCTGGTAAGAATTGCTGCTGGCTTTTTAACCATTTTGCCGCTGGCCAGGGAGAGCGACGAGCCAGAAGAAGTAGCACTATCCAGCGTTTTCTTTCCGCTGGTGGGTCTTTTAATCGGTGGTGGAGTATATGGTGTATTTTGGGGAACCCATTTTATCTTTGGTACTTCGTTTCTTCCCGCACTTCTGGCTTTAACCACCTGGATTCTGCTCACTAGAGGCTTGCATCTTGATGGTTTGGCTGATGTAGCGGATGCACTGGGGGCTCCAGTTTTTAGCAAGGAAGCACGAGAGCGCATTCTTAAAGATTCTTCCCTGGGCGTTTTTGGGACAGTAGCGCTTTTTCTAGTTCTAACTTTTAAGTTGTTTCTGTTATCGGAAACTAAGAGTGGGGAAGTAATAGTACTGGCTCCCTTGGCAGCCAGATTTTTTTTACTGGGGGTTATTTGCTTTGGTCGCTCCTTGCTTCGGGAGTCGGGGCTGGGAAGCATTTTTTTAAGTCAACCCCGAAGCACTGCTTTCTGGTTGTGGTTGATTCTGGTTGCTGTTGTGTCCATTCTTTTCGGTAACGTTTTGCTTTTTTTGAAAATTTGTTTCTGCTTTGTTATTATTTACTCATTCGTGAAGAGAGTTGCTCGAATGCTGGGCTTTTTAAATGGGGATGTGATGGGAACAGCGGTGGAACTGGGAGAGCTGCTTTTTCTTCTGGTTGGGAGGATTTGATATGGTGCGAGCTCTGAGTCCAGGTAGCATGGGAGAGCTTTTCCAGGGTTACCTCGAGGATACAGAGATTCTGGTTTCGCTAACCATCGCTCGTTATAGTGAGATGGAGGTTATCCTGAAAGAGAAACCCTTTGGGACCTGGCAGGAAGAGGAAAATAAAGAGTACACTCAGAGGTTGTGGAAAAGTGCCAGAGCCCTGGAGATAGCCCTGAGCGAATGGGGGTTTAAAGAGCTTCGGGGAAAAGTATCTTTTAAAAGACGGAAGGCACTGCCTGAGGGAAAGGGTTTTGCTTCCAGCACAGCAGATATCGCTGCTCTATTGGGTGCACTTTCTGCGCTTTTGAAAAGAAAGACTTCGGAAGAAGAGATAGCTCGGATTGCCCTGAGAGTGGAACCCACCGACAGCACCTTGTTCTCCGATTTTTGCGTTTTTGATCATATTTCTGGAAAGGTGGTTATTCGCTTTCCGGTGCCGGTGTATCTGGGAGTTGTAGTCTGCGAGCTTCCCGGTAAAGTGGAAACCGTGGAAGTGGACAGGACAAAACTGCGCAAAAACTGGCTTTATTTTGCCAAAGAAGTGCGAAGGGCTCTGGACATGATTCAAAGAGGTCTTGAAGAGGGAGATCTTTCTTTAATTGGTAGAGCTGCTACACTCAGTGGTTCTATCTTGCAGGAGGTAAACCGGGAAAGGCTTTTCGATCTTTTGCGAGAGGAGATGAAATATACCGGGGCGCTGGGTGTGAACAGAGCACATACTGGTAAAGCCGTAGGAGTGCTTTTTGATCGCCGGGTTTACTCTGATACGGAGATGCTTCGCAGGGTGAAAGAATGTCTTCAAAAAGAAGCGGTAAGCTGTTGGGTAACTGGAGCAGTGAGGGGAGGAGTAAGAATAATCAGGCCATGAAGGAAATATATCTTTTGCGACACGGAGATACTGAAGCAACAGAAAAGGGTTTTTTTGCGGGTTGGAGTGATATTCCGCTTTCTCCTAAGGGTGAGGAGAGAATCAAAAAATTACACCAGAGCTTGTTAAGAGGACTTTCTTTTGAGAGAGTGTTTTGCAGTCCCATGTTGAGAACCCATCAAACAGCTCGAATTCTGGTTCCAGATGACGACATCGACATTGTTCCCGAAATTAAAGAACGCTCTTTCGGTTCCTGGGAGGGCAAGTCTTGGGCAGAGCTTGAAAAAGAGTATCCGGTAGAAGTAAAGGAGTGGAAAAAAGACCCCCTGGGTTTTACGCCGCCTGGAGGAGAAAGCTTCAAAACAGTGCTTTCCAGAGTAAGCTCTTTTTGGGATAAACTCCTGAAAATGAGAAATGGTCGCTACCTGCTGGTTACCCATGCTGGGGTTATTCGTTGTTTTCTGGTTAAAGCCATGAACATCGAGTTTGCGTCCACTTTTCATGTTTTGCTGGATCCCGGTGTTTTGGTGAAAATTGGGGTTAACCGCGAAGAATTTCCGAGAGTAGAATTGATTCAAAATAACGGTGTTTGAAGTGTTAGCCCTTTTACGTATGGTGGTGGGTTTTGTATTAGATTCATTCTTAGGGGACCCTTTTGGTCGCTGGCACCCTGTGGTTTGGGTGGGTAAGGCCATAGAGAAACTTGAACGCTTGCTTTTCCCTCAACACAGGAGCTTTCGCAAGGAATTCATACTGGGCTTTGTGGTAGTTTTTTTGCTGGTGGGTGGTACCGGCCTGGCTTATGGTTTTCTGGGTTGGTTTATGCGAAAAAATTTGCCGCTTGTTTACTGGATGGTAGAAATATATCTGGTTTTCTCTTTGCTCGCTTTCCGCTCGCTCTGGTTAAGTGGCAAAAAGGTTTTCCTGGCCCTTCAAAAGGGAAACCTGGAAGAGGCCAGGAAAAACCTTCGGAACTTGGTGGGCAGAGATACTGAACACCTGGCAGAATGGGAAGTGGTCAGAGCTTGCGTTGAGTCTCTCGCCGAGAACTTCAACGATGCAGTAGTGGCTCCTCTTTTTTATGCTTCGCTCTTCGGAGGTTTGGGGATTCTCATTTACAAAGTGGTTAACACCCTTGATTCCATGCTGGGTTACCGGGATTTCCGCTATTTTTTCTTTGGTTTTGCTTCGGCACGCCTCGATGACCTATTGAATTTTATCCCTGCTCGTTTGAGTGCTTTGTTTCTGGGAATAGCTGCTTTGCTCTTGGGGAAATCGCCAAAGAGGGCTTTGACTACCGCTTTTCAATATGCCCGCTTTCATCCCAGTCCCAATGCAGGTTGGCCCGAGGCAGCCATGGCTGGTGCTCTTGGGGTGAGGCTGGGGGGCGTAAACTATTACCAGGGCAAGCGCGAGGAAAGGCCCTTTCTTGGAGAGGCCCTTCGGGAGCTTGTTCCGGAACGAATTGAGGAAGCCCTTTCTCTTTTGTGGTTGGGTAGCTGGTTTGCTTTGCTGGTTCTGGCTCTTTTTGCTTGGCGGGTCGGTTATCCCATTTTTGGTATTTAAACGGAGGGTGTACCCCTATGCACGAGCCGCAAAAGTATCGTCCTGCTTCACTAAAAAAACGAGTTTTGCTATCTGTTCTTATAAGTATAAGTAGTATTGTGATTATTTTTTCTGTTGGTTCCTTTTTCGAGGTACCACCTGAGATTGATTTTGCTCGTTTTCACTTTGGAGTTTACTTGGTGGGTTTTTTGTTGATGTTTGCTGCCTGGTTTCTGGATGGATTGAGAGTCTTTCTGAGTGCTCGGGCCTGGAACAAAAGCATTCGCCTACAGGATGCGCTGAGTACGGTGCTTGCCGGATATTTCATGTCGACCATAACTCCCTTCAGTACCGGTGGTAGCCCGGCTCAAATGTATGTTCTTACCCGTGCAGGTATGAGCTGGGGGGAGGCAGGGAGTCTGGTGGTAATTTGTGGCATTCTGTATCAGGTTAGCCTCCTTCTTTTGCTTTTCTTGCTCATTTTTGCCTTTCATATCGGCTTTGTTCTGCAAGGAGTGCTGTTAAAGCTTTTGTATTCTTTTGTCATTTTCTATGCGGGTGTCATGGTGCTCCTTTTTTCTTTTTTGTATCGCCCTCAGATACTTTTCAGACTTACCGAGTGGGGCATAAATTTCGTTAAACGCCACTTTAGGAAAATTCGCTTTTCTGAAGAGAGTGTTCGAGAATGGGTGCACGAATTTTTTGAAGACTTTCGTAGGGGTTTCCGGATTCTCTTCTTTCAAAAGCCCCAGTATCTGGTCTGGAATATCGGCTGTTATATGGTGCAGTACACGCTTATTTTCTCCGTTGCTTATTTTGTGCTGGCAGCCATGGGCGTGAAGGCTGATTATTTACGGGTTCTGGGCACTCAGGCTCCTCTTTTTTACGTTTTTTCCTTTGTGCCTTCCCCGGGGGCAAGCGGAGGAGTGGAAGTTTCTATGGCTTCTGTTTTCGCTCGCTTTGTGGGTGCTTATCGGGTAGGCATGTTTGTTCTTTTGTGGAGAGCGGTAACCTTTTATCTCCCTATGGTAATTGGAGGAGTAACCTTCTTCCGGATCGTGCAGAGCGCAGGCGGGTATTCGGGTGAAAACGGAAAGCTTATCACCAAAAGGAGCGAAAACTATGCTCAGAAGCTCCCTGGAGAAAGAAATTCTTAAAGCGTTGCTTGTCTCTCGAGATTGGGTATCTGGTGAGGAACTTGCCAAACGCCTTTCTTTAAGCAGGGTAGCTATCTGGAAGGAAATGGAAAAGCTGAAATCCCGGGGATTCCCTGTAATATCTTCTCGCAAGGGATACAAATTGTTCGAATTGCCTGATGTTTTCTTCAGGGAATATCTTGAAGCTTATTTTTCAAGGTTTTCCTTTCCGGTGAGTGTTTTCTGCGAAGATCAAGTGGATTCTACCAATGAATGGGCCAAAAGAGAAGCCCTGCAAGGCGCACCGTCATGGAGCCTTTTTATAGCCGAGAGTCAAACCCGGGGCAAGGGAAGGAAAGGAAGGAGCTGGTTTTCGCTTCCTGGGAAAAGCCTGACTTTTTCCCTTTTGATCCGGCCGAATCTTTCTTTATGGTCAGGCTTTACCTCTTTGCCTCTTGTCTGTGGATTGGCGGTGAGTCTCGCTCTCGAAGAAGAAGGTCTGGGACCAGAAATTAAATGGCCCAACGATGTGTTGATTGATGGGAAGAAGGTGGCCGGGATACTGGTTGAGGGCGATTTCGAGGCCGAGGTTCTTAGGTATGTGGTAATTGGTATCGGCCTTAATGTCAATCTATTGAGAAAAGATTTTCCGGAAGATTTGAAGCTTACAGCAACTTCGCTTTTAGAAGTTTCCTTGAAAAAACACCACCGGCTGTTTCTTCTGGAAAATTTGTTGAACAAGCTTTCAAAATACCTGGGACACTGGGAAAGAGAGGCCAATCTTGCTTCCCTGTATCCAGAACTAAAAAAAAGACTGGCTACCCTGGGGAAAGAGGTGAAGATAGCGGTTTCAGGCAAGATCTTGGAAGGCTTGGCTGAAGATATTGACCTGGATGGCTCACTGTGGATTAATTCAGGGGGTGAAAGAAAAAAGATAAGTTGGGGCGAGCTGGTCACCCCTTGATTTTTGGTTAACTTATTGATATATATTGGTTAACCAAATGGGGGTGAGACAATGCGCTTTCAGTCGTTGCGGTTAGCTCGTTGTGCTTTGGTAGTCGCTCTTTGCGTGGTGTCCTCGCTTTTTTCTCGCTATGCCCAGGGAGTGGTTCCTTTCAGTGTTCTGCCTTTTGTTGTGGTTCTTTCTGGATGGTTACTTCGGCCACAAGAAGCATTCTGGTCCCTCTCAGCCTATGTCCTGCTGGGTCTTTTGGGGTTGCCAGTTTTTGCATCACCGCCTTTTGGAGGTCCCACCTATTTGTTTAAGCCTACTTTCGGTTTTCTGCTGGGTTTCATCCTGGGAGCCTTTTTAATTTCCGCCCTAAAGGATAAGAAGTTTTTCAGAAGAAGCATACTGGGAGTAATTTTCCTTTCAGAGTTGGGGATGCTCATTATTTATCTTCCAGGTCTTTTTTACCTATGGTTGGCTTTTTCTTTGTTTATGGGAAGGCCCATCGGCTTTAATCAGGTTTTGCAGATTGGTTTTTATCCTTTTCTGGGCTTCGATGTTGTGAAGGCGTTCCTGGCAGGGATGTTGTTCTGGAAGACCAAGGACCGAATAGCTGCGTAGGTGTTTTTTATTCCTTTTTAGAAGATACCCGACCCTTAACTCCTTTGTGAAGACCAGAATCTCTTTTGTTCATTAAAAATACCTCGTTAGGTCTAAAGTTTTTGGGGATTTGGCCGATATATATTAAAAAGCAAGAAGGGAGGTTTCTTGGTTGAGAATAAAGACTAAGGTATCACTTTCTTTCTTTATCCTGGCTTTGCTGACGGCTTTTTGTGGGGGGTTTGCGATTTATTCTTTTATGGAGGTTAAAACCTCTTTGCAGGGAGTTCGTCAGGAAGTTCCTCTTTTAATGGTTGTTTCTCGCCTCAAGGATTTGATTGCCGAAAATCAGGCCCTGGTAGCGCTTTATCTGCAGGAGAAGGACCTGAATGCCCTGGAATCGCTGGAGGAAGATTTTGTACGGGTGGACGATCGCTTTATGACTTATTTCGAGGTTTTGCGTCTGGGCAGCGATTCCGAGGAATTTAAAAAGTCGGACTATTATACAATATGGCAACAGGAGAAATTCCCCTATCCCCTGCAAGCTGTTCCTCAGGATAACCCTCTTTATCGCTCTATTCAAACTGCAAGGAGTGTTTACATCGAAAGCCGCATTACTTCACAGGATGTTCGGGAAGCCTGGCGAGAATGGCTCTCCATTCAGAAGGAACGAAGTATGGCTTCTTTAAGCATGGATGAACCTCTGGAGGTGATTACCAGGTTCATAAAGGCTGTAAGTGGTGCCGTGGAAAACTTGTCGGATCCCTTGCGTAACGTTTACTACCTCGCTTTCCGATTTGCTGCAACCGACGACCCCGAAGGGAGAATCGGCGCTTCTATCGACTCCTACCTACAAGCCCTGGAAAGGGACCTTGCTAATTCTCCCATGCTTTCGGATGCAAAAAAGGAAGAGCTCACCGGCTTGATGGCTACCTTGGCTGAAAAGTGGAAAAGCTTGCAGTCAGCGATACGGGGAGAAGGGGATAGCAATGTGGATTCGGCATTTCTGGAGTTCTACCGGGCTTACAATAAAGCTTTTGATGCTTTACAGGGACTGCGTCTGGATTCTTACATAGAAGAGCTCCAGGCGCTTTCTGCGGGGTCCAAAAATTTCCTGATCCTCTCGGATCCAGACAAAAAAGAGGAAGAACGTAAAAAAGTCGAAGCTACTTTAACTCTTCTGGACGGCTTCCTACAGGGTACTTTTGCAGAAACCTATGCTCCCGGATCAGTCGATACGGTGATTACAGAGCGCTGGAAGCCCCTTAAGGAAGCCTGGCGCAAGGTAGTACAAATGGATGGCTATCTCAGCTTGCTCGATAGCCAACTTGAAAATGCTCTGGTGTCTTCAGAGGGTGCCCAGACCAAAATTAGCGAATCCATAGACGCTCTATACCAAACAGTGCTTGACAACTTCAACGGAGCACTGCTCTCGCTTCAGACAGTTAAAGACAGGATGAATCGGATTCTTTATTTCATAGTCGGGTTTGTGATTGTTCTGGCGATTTTGCTGGGGACGTTGCTCACCCGAAGCATTATAAAGCCCTTGAACCGCGGAGTGGCCTTTGCCCAGGTTCTTGAAAAAGGAGATCTTACTCAAAACATTCAGGAAAAGCGTAAAGATGAAATGGGAATTCTTTTCCGTTCTCTCAACGCTGCTTCCTCGGCATTGCGAGAGTTTATGAGTGAGGTAGCCCAATCCGGACAGGAAATCATGAAGGCCATGGAAACCCTGGAACACAGCTCGGAAGAGATTTCCCACACTGGAGAACAGATTGCGCAGACCATTTCCCAAGTCGCTAAGGGTTCTGAGGAGCAGAGTCAGTCGCTGAGTGGAGTATCTCAGGATATGGAACGGCTGGTGGAGCAAGTGAAGAATATGGCTGCTCAGCTCCTGAAACAGTCTGAACAGGCTTCGCAAGCTCTGGATGAGGTGGACAGGGTGCTGGAGAGTGTCGGGTTGACTGGAGGCAATATTCAGGAAGTTAGAGAAGCTGCTTCACAGGCTTTCTCAGCTACTGAAAAAGGTCAGGGCACTCTGGAAGAAGTTGTCTCGGCTATGGAGGAAATTAAGGAGTCAGTGAGTTCGGTTGGGAAAATTGTTGAAGAGCTGGGGCGAAGCTCTCGAGAAATTGGAAGTATTACAGATTTGATAACTGGTATAGCCGAAGAAACCAACCTTCTTGCTTTGAATGCAGCCATTGAGGCAGCCAGAGCTGGAGATGCTGGACGAGGTTTTGCCGTGGTGGCTGAAGAAGTGAGAAAACTGGCTGAAGAGTCTGCCCAGGCTGCGCAACGTATTGCCAAACTCATTTCTGAGGTTCAGAAGGAAGCCGAAAAGGCGGTGAAGTCCATGAATGAAAGTCAAGAAAGGGTAGAGAAAGGAAGCCAGGCTGTATCCAGCGTACAAGAAGCCTTTGGCGATATCTATAATACTAATCAGGTGGTAACCCGGGAAGTTGAAGCCATAGCTCAATCTTTCTCAAGAGTTGATGAATCGTCACGTCGCATTGCAGAAATCATTAAAGAAATGGCTTCTATCTCCAGAGACAGCTACTCAAAGACCCAGGAAATTGTAGCTCTGTCTCAGGAAGTTTTTGGAAACTTAAACGACGTAGCTTCGATTTCTGAAGAAAACGCAGCTTCTGCTGAAGAGGTGGCAGCTTCAGCAGAAGAACAAAACGCTGCACTTCAGGAAATGAACAGGACCATTCAGGAGACTGCCAGGATTGCTGAAGCTCTGGAGGAAGATCTGAGAAAATTCAAAATCTGAAGCACCAGATTGGACTTTCTGCAGGCAGGGGAAACAACCTATTCCTGTTTCCCCTGCCTGGTTTTCAATCATTTTTTGCATAAAAAGAAGAAAGCCAACCCTCTTTCTGGGCTTTCCCAATGAACTCGGCGATCTTCTCTTCTTTTTTGGAAGGTAAAGTTAAGGAAACCTTCAAGAGTTTGCTGTCTATATCCATAGTTCCCTCGTTCCCAACTACTGATTGAAGACGAGCGATAAAGAGATTGAAATAGACAGGATCTACCTCAAAGGCAAAGTGTATTTGTGGTTTAAATTCCTGAGTACCTGATTTCGCAAGAACAAGCTGAGCTGCCTCTCCGTAAGCTTTAATGAGCCCTTTTACACCCAGCTTTTTTCCGCCAAAGTAGCGCACTACAACCACCATGGTGTTGGTAAGCTGATATTTTTTTATGGCTCCAAGAATAGGTCTTCCAGCGCTTCCTGGTGGTTCACCGGCATCAGAGGCAAACTCTTCCACTTTTTCTGCACCTATCCGCCAGGCAAAGCAGTGATGGGTGGCATCGGGAAATTCCCTGACCATCTCTTTGAGGACTTTGCGAGCCTCCTGAGGGCTGGTAACCCGGAAACTCTTTGCTATGAATCTGGAACGTTCGATATTCAGTGTTGCTTCACTTTCCTGAGCTATAGTTTGTGGCATTTTCAAACTCCTCTGTTTCAGATATATTATAATGCATCTTCGAAAGGTTGAATTACTTTATGAATATTAGTATAATTGTTTATACGTAATGGAGGTAATGAGAAATGAGAAAACTACTTGATGAAAGCAGTCCAGTACCTCTTTATCATCAGTTGAGCCAGATTTTGCGTGAAAAAATCGAAAGTGGAGAGTGGAAAGAAGGAGATAAAATACCCACCGAGCTTGATTTATGTAAAGAATATGGCCTGAGTAGGGGCACAGTGGCTCAGGCTCTCCGGGAACTCGAGCTTGAGGGACTTATCTACCGCAAGCAAGGTCGGGGTACTTTTGTGGCCGAGAAGAAAATATCTCAGGACCTTTCTCATTTTTACAGCTTTGCGAAGGACTTGCAGGAGCGAGGAGTTGTGCTTTCGTCGAAGGTGTTACGGATGGAGGTTGTGCAAGCCCCCTCTTCGGTTAAAGGAAAGCTTTCTATTTCCGAGGATAGAGTGTTTTTGATCGAAAGACTTCGCTTTGCAGATGACCTTCCCGTTATCCTGGAAAGAATTTACTTACCGTTTTCTTTTAAAGAAATATCGCATGAAGTTACTGCCCTTGAGCGAGGAGCTATCTATGACCTTTTTTCCAAAATGGGGGTGAAGGTAAGTCGGGCAAGAGAAGAGTTTGAGGTGGTGAGAATGAATCAACAGGAAGCGGCGCTTTTTGGCGTGGAAGAAGGATTTCCTGCACTTTTAGTGAGAAGAATTACTTTTGATGAGAATGAGGTTCCTTTTGAATACAGAAAAAGCATCATAAGGGCTGACCAATGCCGCTACAGCGTGGAGCTCAAGGCTTGAGTAAAAGAAAGAAAAGAAGGATTTTGATGCAGCTCTTTTTTTCTTTTTTGAAAATCGGGGCTTTCACCTGGGGTGGAGGCTATGCCATGTTGCCTCTCATCAAGCAGGAACTGGTGGAGAAAAGGAATTTTCTAAGTGAAGAAGAGTTTATCGAAGGTGTCTCTGTCGCCCAGAGCCTTCCGGGAGCAATTGCCATAAATACTGCTTGTTTCGTTGGTAGAAAGCTGGCTGGAGGAAGTGGAGCTCTGGTATCACTTTTGGGTTCAGCCCTTCCTTCTTTTGTGGTTATTTTAGTTCTGGCCACTCTTTTTTTACGTTATAAAGAAATTTTGCTTGTGAAAAGATTTTTTTATGGAGCTACTCCAGCCATTGCTGCGCTCATTGGAGGAGCCATTGTGGATCTTGGGAAAAGCGCCTTGAAGCAAATTGAAGAAGTCATTGTTGCCGTTTTACTTTTTCTCTTTGTGTTCTTTTTTGATGTGCATCCTCTCTGGATTGTGGTTTTGGGCGGACTTGTGGGTCTGGTGAGAAAACGATGATTTATTTGCAACTTTTTCTTGCTTTCTTACGAGTGGGTTTTTTTGCCTTTGGAGGAGGTGCGGCAGCACTTCCCCTTATTGAAAAAGAAGTGGTGGAGAATTATCACTGGCTGCAAAACGGAGAATTTTTGGAGCTGGTTACCCTCTCTGAGCTTTCTCCAGGACCCATCGGGATCAATTCAGCCACTTACGCTGGCTTCAAGGTGGCTGGTTTCTGGGGTGCCCTTGTGGCCACCATAGCCTTTTGTTTTCCTTCTTTTTTGCTAGTTTTTCTGGTGTATCGCTTTCTTTCCGTTTTTGAGCACGACAGTAGAGTGCAGAGTTTCCTGCGAGGTTTACGACCTGCAGTTCTGGCTCTGATGGGTATGGCCTGTTATTCCATTGCCCACCGAGGAATAAAGGATTGGTTTACCGTTTTTGTAGCTATCCTGGCTTTCTTTTTGATTTATTACCGGAAAATGGACCCCATTCTGGTGCTTCTTTTGTGCGGTTTGGTGGGAATTTTAACAGGGTTGACAGGTCTGAAGTTAGGAATATAATTATAAATGATAATTTGTATATACAAAGGAGGCAGAACTGGTGCGATTTTCTCGATTGTTTGATCCGCTCAAAGGTTTATTGGTAAAAGAACCTTTAGGTACGGGAAAGGGTTGGTGGGCTGGTGCTCCTGGTGCTTTTTATGATCAAGAAACAAGACTTTTTTATCTTTTTTATAGATTGCGCAAACCAAGAGAGGGCGAGAAAGGAGGACGGGGGTTTGAAGGCAGGATAGCGATAAGCTCAGATGGTATTAACTTCAAAGATGTTTGGTCAGTTCAAAAGGAAGAACTAGATACTCCTTCCTTGGAAAGGGGGGCAATACTGAAGGGCAAAGAGGGAAAATGGCTTTTGTATCTTAGTTACGTTAATCCTGTCGACAATCGTTGGAAAATCGATGTTATAGAGAGTAGTTCTCCAGATTCTTTCCGCGTTGATAAAAGAGTGGAAGTTTTGACTGCTCAAAAAACGGGTACAGAAGGAGTAAAAGATCCTCGTGTCTATACTTTTGGACATGCATATTACATGTTAGTGAGTTATGCAGACGTTGATAGATCAGCAGAGTTGAGCCCTGAAGAACTACACTCTACTGCGGATGCATATAATACAGGTTTAATCAGATCTTGCTCAGGGTTAGCTGTTAGTATGGATGGGATTGCTTTTGAGTGGTTGGGGGGTGTTTTATTTCCTACAAAAGGAAGGTGGGATGCGTATGCGAGTCGTCTGAACTCTGTAATTTATGTTCCTCCGGTTTTCGTAGGATTCTATGATGGAGCAAGGGATGTTACTGAAAACTACGAGGAGAAAACCGGCATTGCTCAGTCGACTGATTTTTTTCATTGGCACAAGATTTCTACAGAAGGTCCGGCGCTTGTTTCTCCATATGCGAGTGGTTCCCTTCGTTATGTGGACGCAGTTGTAGCAGATAAAAAGTTATGTTTTTACTTTGAATGGGCTAGAGAAGATGGATCTCATGAGTTGCGTGTAAGCTTTGTTAATTTAGCATAAACAAAAAGGAGGGATTATTATGGAAAAAATGGTTGTCGTGCTTTTGGTAAGTCTTTTAATTTTGCTCTCTTTTGTGGCAAATGCTCTGGCGGGTGATGCTGTAAAAGTGGTATTAGGTATTTCGCCTCGGGAGGTTGGAAATGTCTTGCCAGACTTGTTGGAAGAATTTGAGAGAGAGAATCCTCAAATAAACGTAGAATGGATGAAGGTTCCGGGAGTACCCGGGGAACAACATAGTTTGTATGTAACCAACCTCCTTGGTGGAAGCCCGACCCCCGATGTTATAGCTATCGACATGATCTGGGGTGGAGAATTCGCTGCCAATGGTTGGGCCAGGCCGTTAAACGATTTCTTTTCTGAAAAAGCGCGTGAAGATTTTATTGATGTCGCGTTAGACCCTGTTCTTCTAAACGGAAAAGTTTACGGCGTTCCTCTTTATATAAACGGCATACACTTCTTTTACAGAAAAGACCTGTTGGACAAGTATGGACTTGAAGTGCCAGCTACTTGGGAAGATGTGGTAGAAAGCTCTAAAAAGGTCCTGGCAGGAGAGAAAGACGAGAACTTGGTTGGTTTGGTAAGTATGTGGGCGAGGATAGAGGGCTTATTCATGAATTATCTCCAGTTTTTCTGGGGAGCGGGAGGAGAATTTTTTGATCCTTCAGGTAAGGTTCTTGTCAATGGCCCAGAGGGACTCAAGGCTCTCCAGTTTATGGTAGATTTGCTCTATAAACACAAAATGGTTCCTGAGAGCGTACTTACTTATAAACCAGATGATGCGAGGGTTCTTTTCCAACAAGGCAGATCTATTTTTATGGTGGTACAGAGTTATGTTTGGCCGATGCTTAATGCCAGTGATTCAAACGTTGCTGGAAAAGTGGATTTTCAGCGAGTGCCTTATTTTGAAGGACATCCTGAGACCAGAACCATTTGTTTGGGCGGTTGGAATCTGGTTATCAATCCTTATTCTAAACATCCGGAAGAAGCATGGAAGCTTGTAAGTTTCCTTACTAACCTAGAATCTCAGCTCAAACTTACTCTTCATACGGGTAATTTAAGCGCCAGGAAATCGGTTTTTGAACAACCAGAGGTACTTTCGGAAGGTAAGACAGCACTAAAGATGTTTGAACAATACATGAAAGCAGGAAATGTACGCCCCTCCTCGTTGAGTGGTAGCAAATATCCCCAGTTATCAGATATAATGCAGTCTAGTATTCATTCGGCTTTGCTTTTGGAAAAGCAACCGCAAGAAGCTTTGGAAGATGCTGCAAAGAAGATAGAAGAACTGATGTCTGAGTGATCAATTCCAGTTTACAGGGGGATAGTTGTTGCCCCCTGTAAACTCTTATTTAAGAAGGAGGAACAAAAGCATTGACAAAAGTCCATGTGTATAAACGTGAATGGCTGTTGTTTTTGCCTCTTTTTGGGTTGCTCATTTTCGTGATGATATTCCCTACTTTCTATACTTTCCTTCTTAGTTTTAGTCGTTTTTCTTTATTGGGTAATAAATTGGTTTTATCTGGTTTAAAAAATTATTCGAGCCTGATAAATGATGAAGAATTTTGGGTTTCTCTCAAAAACAGTGTTCTGTTCACAGGCATTACTGTACCATTTGAACTGGTATTGGGCTTGTTTTTGGCTTTGTGGTTAAACAGGCAATTTAGGGGTAAATACCTGGTAAGAGCGGCGCTTCTTTTGCCTTGGGCTATTCCTACGGCCCTGAACGCAGTTGTTTGGCGCTGGATGTACAATACTGACTATGGAATTTTTAATGACTTGCTTTTAAGAGTTGGTTTAATCCGAGCAGGCATCAATTGGCTTGGACAAATTCCTCTTGCAATGATTTCTATGATGATTGTCGCAATATGGAAAACTAGTTCTTTCATGGCTCTAATACTTCTGGCAGGTTTACAATCTATCCCTAATGAAGTTTACGAAGCTGCTCTTATTGATGGTTCCACAAAGTGGACTACCTTCAAGTCTATCACGCTTCCTCTTTTGAAGCCGGCGATTTTGGTTTCTTTACTTTTCAGAACTATGGATGCTTTTAGGAGCTTTGATTTGCCTTTTAACTTAACCCAAGGAGGTCCTGTTAATTCTACGGAAACCCTGAGTCTTTATGCTTACAAAGTTTCTTTTCAGTTTCTTAAATTTGATTATGCTGCTTCGGTTATCATTGTACAATTTGCCATTTTATTGGTTTTAAGTATTTTGTATTTGAGATTCCTGGAGGTGGAACTATAGAAATGAAAAATAAAAGGCTTTTAATAATTAATTCTGTTAAAACTCTTTTTGTAAATTTACTTTTGATTTTAGTTTTTTTCTTTCCTGTCGTATGGATTTTTTTAACTTCTTTAAAGACTCAGAGCGAGATTTATGCTTTTCCTATAAGTTACTGGCCTCGAAAAATCACACTGGAGAATTATCATCTGGTTTTACGCGGTTCCGGATTTTCACGTTATTTGATTAATAGTTTAATTGTTTCTTTGGGTACCACTCTTTTGGTTGTGTTGCTTGCTTTCTTAGGCGCTTACTTTTTTGCAAGAACCAAGTTGAAAGGAAGAAAGCCTTTGCTATTGTTTGTGCTTATGATTTCTATGTTCCCACCTATTGCAGTAGCTCCGCCGCTTTTCATCTTTTTTAGAAAACTAGGTTTAATAAATAATTATCTAGGCTTAATTTTGGCGCATGGCGGTCTTTTTTCTCCAATAGCTGTATGGATTTTGACAAATTTTCTCAGGAGTGTACCTTTTGAATTAGAAGATGCAGCTAAAGTTGATGGATGCGGTGTTCTAGGGATGATTAAGAATGTTATATTACCCCTCTCTTTACCCGGTTTAGCTGCTACTTTTCTTATTGTGTTTGTGTTTTCTTGGTGTGAATTTCTGTTATCTCTTGTATTACTTAATCAAAATGCGCTGCGAACAGCCGTAGTTGGGATTGCTCTTTATCCAGGAGAATACGCTTTTCCGTGGGAACTTATTAGCACAGCTACTTTTCTAGCGCTTTTACCCATAATATTTTTTGTCTTCGTGTTTCAGAGGTTAATTATAGGGGGCTTAACGGCCGGAGCTATTAAATAAGAAGTTTAGCCGATTAATCTTCGATTTGTCGTTAACAATTGTCGATGTTTAATGTAATAAAATAAACAGAAGCTTAAGGGTATTTTGAGTCTTTCTGCTTGCTTTCTAGTATCGGACGAATCGGAATGGGATACACAGAGATTTTTAGCTTTTTATTGTCTCTATTTTTTGAGAGGAACCCGCTATTATTTCTGTTTTCCTTCAAACCTCCAAAGGAGCAAAAATTATCATTCCCAGCAAGTGTTGAATTTGTGGGGAAAGTTGTTATAATTGTTATAACATTATAGGTAATTTTGCAAAGGTCGGACAGAGCACCGTTCCAGTTAAAAAGTGAATTTCCGCCTTGCCTTTTTGATGGGCAAGTTTCTTACAGTAAGGCCTTTGAGAGATGGTGATAATTGGTTTTGCAGGTGTAAAATTTTGAATAGGAGGTGATGATATAAGGAGAGTTAAAAAACATACTTTCTGGTAACCGAGAAAAAAAACAAATTTTGAAGGAGGTTTTAGTGATGACCAAAACACGTAACTTTAAGAAGGTCATGCTAGTGGTTTCAATATGTGCCCTTTTCCTGCTGGGTTTGGGAGTACAGGCTTTTGCCAAACTTCCGGTAGTAGGTATTTCTACTGGTTCTTCGGGTACTTCTTGGCGAACCATTATGATTAACTCGTTAGAACAGGTGGGTAATGAGTACAAGGCAGCGGGTAAAATCGCCGACTACAAAATTGTGAACAATGTTGTCAATGGTGACGCTACTGAACAAGCCAACATCATTCGTGACTTCATCGCTCAGGGCGTTGACATCATCCTGGTTAACCCCAACTCTCCCACCGCACTGAACGGAGTTATTAAAGAAGCCCAGGAAGAAGGCATACTGGTGGTAGCTTTTGATGCCACTGTTACCGCTCCAGACGTTGTAAATGTGACCCTTGACCACTATGCATGGCACAAAAAGAATGTAGAATGGCTTTGTTCGACTCTCCAGAAAGGGAACATCATTCAGATTTACGGACTTGAAGGACATCCAGCAAACATTGACCGCATGAAGGCTGCTTCGGACGTGCTCAAAAATTATCCCGATATCAAGCTCATTGCTTCTACCAGTGGTTACTGGGATCAGACCAAAGCTAAAGAAGTGGCTTCTCAAATCATTGCTTCCGGCCAGCAGATAGACGGCGTAATTACTCAGGATGGAATGGCTTACGGCGTGCTTTCTGCTTTCCTTGATGCTGGAAAACTACCCAAGGCAATGATTGGAGACCCAGGTACGGCATTCTTTAAAGAATGGAAGAGACTGCGTGATGAGGGTGCAGAGTTTAAGGCCTGCGCTCAGCCTAATCCTCCGGGAATAGGTGGTACTGCCTTTAGAATCGCCTTGCAGCTTTATAACGGCAAGAAATTTAAACCGGGTGTTTTGAAGGACAACACTTACTTCTACAAGGTAAGCATGTTCATAACCGATGAAAACTTTGAGGAAGGTTGGGAACTCCTCAAAGACAAGCCCGATGATTATCTCTTGAACGAAATTATGTCGGAGGAAGAAGTAGCAGCACTCTTTGAATAAACAAATAAAGATAGCAAAAAACAGGGTCGTCCACGTGGACGACCCTGTTTTTTGAACTTTTAAAAGGGTGATCGAGCTTGGTAATACTTGAGGCAAAAGGTATAAAGAAGTATTTTGGAGGCGTTGTGGCGCTTTCCAATGGGAATTTGAAGTGCAGAAAAGGTCGGATAACCGGTCTTTTGGGAGCCAATGGGTCTGGAAAAAGCACTCTTTCCAAAATCATTGCTGGGGTATACCGTGCGGATGCTGGAGAGATAATATACGAAGGTAAAGCGGTACATTATAGAAATCCGCATGAAGCAAGGCAAAACGGTATTGCTCTTGTCTTCCAGAACCTGAGTCTGGTTCCAGACCTTACTGTTTGGCAAAATATTGTTTTAGGTATGGAGAAAAACCGAGGCCTGTTCCTTGAAAACGAAGAGGCAAGAGCGCTCTCCAGAGCAATTCTTGAGAATTTGATGCCCGACCTGGACATAGAAAAAAGGGTTTACCAGCTGTCTCCGAGCGAGATGCAGGTGGTGGAAATTGCTAAAGCTATTTCAAGCAACCCCAGGCTCCTTATCCTTGACGAGCCTACCGCAGCACTGGAGCAGCATGAGGTTAAAAATCTTTTTGAGTATATGCGAAAGCTGGCTAATGAGGGCGTGGCCATGATTTTTACCTCGCACCGTTTGTGGGAAGTGATGGAGATATGCGATGATGTTACCATATTCAGAAATGGTGAAGATGTGGCCACCATTGATTTCGATAAAGAAGAAAAAGACCCTGATAAAATTATAGGATATATCACTGGAGAAACTAAAAAAGCGAGTTTTAAGGTGGATCATGGAACACTCAGCGGTCAGGTGTTGCTTGGCGTAAAGATAAGACCCAAAAGCAAAAATAGTGTTCTCAAGGACATTGACCTGGAGTTGCGAAAAGGAGAAATTCTGGGTATCGGAGGGCTTGCTGGTCAGGGCCAGAACGAACTCATGTACGCCCTGGCAGGTAGTTACCCCTTTGTTCGTTGTGAGGTAGACCTTGAGGGAAGGAATTTTCTTATTAGCAAACCAGGTGATGCTATTCAGAACGGCATAGTGCTTGTTCCAGGAGACAGACAGAGAGAAGGCCTTTTTTTAGAGCATTCTGTCTATGAGAACCTGGTTTTTCCCAAGTTTGGTCTTCCCGACCATCCTCCTTTTATACCGGAGAAAGAATACCGCACCGAGTGCGAGCAAATAGTAAACATACTTTCCATAAAAACACCTGGTCTTGATGCTCCGGTGAACACTCTTTCTGGTGGTAATCAGCAGAAGGTCGTGGTGGGTAAGTGGCTTTCTTTTGACATCAGAATTCTTCTTTTAGCTGACCCGGCTAAGGGAGTGGACGTTGGAGCTAAAAGGGATCTTTATGAATACATTGTAAAACTGGCCAGAGATAAAGGAGTTGGGGTTATTCTCTATGCCAGCGATAACGAAGAGTTGGTTGAGCATTGCGATCGGGTGCTGATTATGTATGAAGGAGAAATTGTGGCCAGCCTTGCCGGAGAAGAAATCAGCGACGATGCTATAACCGCTGTTTCTATGCGGGTGAAGCGATGACTGCAAAGGAGTGGCAATGATGAGAAAAGTCGAAGCACTTTCTGGAACTTCTCTTTTGAAGGGCGCGTTTTTAAAGCCCGAAACTTCCAGTCTTTTGATCCTGGTTGCTATGTTCATTATAACTGCAGTGTTGCAGGAAAATTTTTTTGAAACCAGGTCCATCATAAGAAACATCAATGCCTTTGCTCCTCTTATTCTTCTGGCCATGGGTCAGGCTGTGGTGATTGTTTCGGGTGGGCTTGATCTATCCCAGGGCACAGCGCTTTCTCTTCTCACCTGTGTTTTGACCACGGTGATGCGAACTGATAACCCAGTGACAGGGGTTTATGCACTTTTTGCAGCTTTCGCAGTGGCTGTTTTAACCGGTGTCATAAATGGTATTGGTATAGGGTATTTGAGAATACCTCCGGTGATTGTTACCTTTGCCACCTCTTATCTCTGGTTGGGTTGGGCTCTATTTTTGCGACCTACTCCTGGTGGGGAAACCGTAGACTGGTTCCGTGTTTTTTACAGAATGCGTAGCGTAGAGGGTCTTCCTGCTTTTCTCAGATCGCTGGATTACTTTGTCCCTCCATCTTTGTTTCTGGTACTTGTGGGTTGTTTTTTGTGGTTTTTGATCAGCAAGACCAGGACTGGTCGCTATATTTATGCTGTAGGTAGCAATGCAGAAAGCGCTTACTATAGCGGCATAGATACTGCAAGGACGCAGTTATTGGCCTGTGTGATTAATGCGATTTTTATTTTCCTGGCGGCTTTATTCTTCGTTGCTCAGAACCAGACTGGGGATGCACGGATGGGTGGTCCGCTTACCTTACGATCCATAGCAGCAGTGGTTGTGGGAGGCATTGCTCTCTCAGGGGGAAAAGGCAGTATATATTTTGCTCTAGTAGGAGCTTTAATTCTCAGCTTTGTGAGTAAAATAATCTTTTTTGCAAATATCCCCAATGCTTACCAGACGCTGGTTTCTGGAATAATTGTCATTGCTGCCATCGCTGGTCCTGCCTATATGACCATAACCAAGGAAGAGCGTTGAAAGGGAGAAAGAAAAATGAAGGATACCATTGGTAAAGTGGCTTTAATTCAGCTCTGGTATGAAAAGTATAAAAAAATACTGGTCGTTTTGGTGCTGATTTTGGCCATATTCATTTTTGGAGAAATAACCCTGCCTACCGGATTCTTAAGCATTGGTCAGATTCTGATTACTGCCAAATTGGCTTCGTTTACTGCTCTTTTCGGGCTTTGTCAGATGATTGTTATAGCTGGTGGAGGAGAAGGCCTTGACTTATCTGTAGGTTACAACGCAACTTTAACCGCGGTGGTTACGGCAAGCATTATGAATGGAAGCAATGGCAACCTGTGGCTGGCTGTTCTGGTTGCGCTGGGTTTTGGGATAGCCATAGGCATGGCCAATGGTGCTCTTGCTTCCTATTTGAGGCTTCCGCCTTTGGTGGTTACTCTGGCCATGGCCGATATATTGCAGGGCATAGTTAATGCTTATGTTGCAGGAAAAGCCATCACTGGAAGGCCCTCACCCATCCTAACTTTGATGGCTGCCAAGTCCACCGGTGAGTTTCCCAACATTCTTTTTGTCTTAATTCCCGTAGCGGTATTGGCGACCATTGCTTTCAACAATACAAAATGGGGTCAAATACTGTTTGGGGTGGGTGCCAACGAGCGTACTGCTTATTTGAGCGGGATTAACGTTAAAAAGGTACGGTTTGCTGCCTTTACAGTAAGTGGCACTTTAGCCAGCTTGGTTGGTCTACTTTTACTCGGTAATATGGGTATCGCCTTTAAGGACATGGGCTCTAATTATGTTTTGCCAAGCATAGCGGCTGTGGTTCTTGGTGGAGTGCCACTGAGCGGTGGTGGTGGTAATTATTTAGGCGTCATTATGGGAGCCATATTCTTGCAGGCTTTGACCAACCTTTTGGTCGCTTTTGGTCTTGGTGACGCGGCCAAATGGGTTACTTTCGGGATCATTCTCTTCGTCATGCTTAGCTTTTATGCCAGCAACGTACGCAGGAGGTAAGGTTAGGCGAGGAGGAGAAAGCGCTTTGTGTTCTGTCGCTGAAGATTACCTTTGGTGTTGGAACACAGGAGTTTAAGTAAAGCCGTTTGGTCGAAATCACTGCGTTCTGCTTCATAGTGGAGGTAGAATACCGTTGTTGGTTGCAATATTTACTTCGCCCCGAAGAAAGGATTCGTATTGCTTTATTAAATTACCTTCCTGCTTCCAACGCCTTGTTTCCCTTTCTGTAGCATTTGGGTGGTCTTCTAATCGCATTCCTCCGAAGCACTCAATCCTGATTCACTCTGTGCCTCACTCGCTGAACTTGCGTGTCTTCACGGTTTGAGCAAGAAAGCAAAGCTGTGCTTAGAAGTCTTGGGGTTTTCCAAAAAAGCACTCAGTATCTGTCACCTAAAGAAGATACAAAATAGCTAGAAATACTTATTACTGCTGGAAGAAGAAATTCAATCCCAGAACCTGAAGAATCTGGAAGATTTATTCCGAAAACTCAGGAAGGTGTGCAAACCCCAATGGTCCTTGGAGCTTGTAGAACGAGTTCAAAAACTCTGAGGAAACCCAGAGGTTTAAAGCCTTAACACCCCGAAGAACTCCTCCATCCTGTGCCCTGAATATCCGCTTTCTTCCTGGAAGAAGTTACTACCAGTTCACTGCCAGGTATGTGGTTCCTCATTTTGCCTTTTCCGTTTTGCACTCAAGAAGCTACCTCTTCTCTGGCTAAGAACTTCCTGAAAGAGTTGCTTGGGTACAGTCCCTTTCCAGTAAAAGTCATTCAGGTGGATGGGGAAGTGAGTTTTATGGTGAATTTGAAGAAGTCTGCAAAGAGAAGATGAAGTTGAGCTGGAAACCATGCGGTTTCACCTGAGGAGGTGAACAGAAAAAGTAGATAACAAGAAAAGGTTACCCTGGAGTTTGAGTAGAGGAACCTGGAGATATTTATAAATATTAACTGGACTGATTAAGTGCTCCACATGGTGTAGACTTAAACGTTTGATTATTGCCCCCGACGAAGTACTGTTTGATACTCAGTTGGTTCAAAAAATAAGGTGTTTTCTGGAAAAAGGTGGAAAGCTGATTTTGAGCCACGAGTCTGGATTGGATATAAATAAGAAAGATTTTGCCTTGCCCGAGCTGGGACTTAGCTATCTTGGTCCCTCGCCTTTCGAGCAGGAATATCTGCGGATAAGCGAAGTTTTACCGTCGCTGGATCAAAAGTACGACTATATTCTTTATGAACGAGGAAGTAGAGTTTCGCTACTTTCTGAGAAGGGAGAAATCCTGGGAAGGTTGGTCCGCCCCTACTTTAACCGGAGTTGGAAAGCCTTTTGTTCGCACGGACAGACTCCGCCTGCAGAGCTTACCGAGGAACCAGCCATTGTTCAGATTGGGGGGGTAATTTACATTACCCATCCTATTTTCGCTATGTACAGAAAGTGGGCTTATCCGGTGTACAGAAAGGTTGTTGGAGGTTGTATCGATAGGCTTTTGCCATTTCCTCTGGTTAGGGTTTCCAATTTTCCAGTTTCAGGAGAAATAACAGTACTCCGTAAAGAGAGTTCCCTTTTGCTACATCTACTGTATTTTCCCATCGCCGGCAAGGGAGAATTGCAGGTGGTAGAAGACCTTATACCCTTGCAAGATGTAAGGATTTCTTTAAGAGTTGATTTTAATGTTGAAAGGATAAGATGTATCCCTGAGGATCAGATCTTACCTTTTCAGCAAGACGGAAAGTACATAAGCTTTACGGTTCCTAAAATTGAAGGACACCAGATGATTATCGTTGAATAGGCGCTGGCGATTAACTATTTTAGATTTTATCCGGGTTTAGGTTGCGCTCAAGGAAGCCAACTGCTTCCTTTATCATAGCTTCTACTTCTTCGAGTGGCTTCGTATAGTCTTTTATTTCAAAAGGTTCCCAGTTTTTGCTTTCGCAGAAGTAGGTTGCTTCTATGGTGATCGGCAGGATTTCGTTTCGCTGGGTTAGGAACTGACAGATGGCTTCAAAGTCAATGACGCCCTGACCAGGGATACAATTACTTATTATTATCAACTCACCACCGCCTTTTTCTACCTTTACGTCTTTAAAGTGGAGTAATTTAGTGAACGGTAGAGCTTTACTTAATTCATCCAGGAAATTAATTTTGCCACGGTTTGCATAATAGGCATTACCAAAATCATAAGACAGACCTAAGTAGGGAGAATTTACTTTTTTCAGAATTCTCTGGGCATCATCGGCATTTTGAATTATGTCTCCGGGCATGCCGGTTTCAAGACATACCACTATACCCAACTCTTCCGCTCTTTTTTCGATTCGTTCCAGATTGCTCAAGAAACGCTGTTCTTCTGACTTTGGTCCTTCAACTGTGGCAATATATTGAGCGCCTATGTTTTTGGCAAACTCCATTTTTTTGTAAAAGAGGTCCAAATCCTTTTCGGTTATCAAAAACATGTGGCCACTGAAACTTATAGATTCCAGTCCATAATCTTCCATCATGCGACGTATTTCGCGAGCTTTAGTGTAATTTTCTTCGTTTATGTGAACTCCGTATCCTTCTCCCCTAAAGCCGGTTGAAGGAGGCCTGATCCAGTCCAGGTCCACATATTTTATTCCCAGCTTGGAAAGGCTTTGAAAAGTTGTTTTCAGGTCATATCCACGGTATATAACTGTTCCAATCGAAACTGGCCACGTTTTTACCATCGCTTTTCCTCCTTTATTTGCCAAAAATTAAGCTTGGCAACCACAGGGAGAGTTGGGGTATAAAGGTTACCACCAGCAGGGAAAGCAGAAGCGGCAAGAGCCAGGGTACAATGTATTTGGTTATGCGCTCGAAGGGTATACCGGTGACAATGCTGCCCATATAAAGACTCATGCCGACTGGTGGTGTCAAAAGTCCAATCATAAGGTTTAGCACGATGACAATACCAATGTGGACTGGATCGACACCTGCTCGTACCAACATTGGGGTTACCAGGGGAGTTATTACCAATATGGCTGATATAGACTCCATAAAGGTGCCGATAGCCAGAAGAAGTAAATTGGTGAAGAGCAAAAGCACTATGGGGTTTTGAGAAACGGAAAGCATTAAGGAGGTTAGATTCTGGGGAACTTGGGCAACAGTAAGGCACCAGGCAAAAATAGAAGCCGAGGCAACAGTAAACATTATCAATGCTGTAGACCGAATGGCTTCTTTGACTGCCAGCCAAAACTTTTGTAGCGAAAGTTCTCTGTAAACGAAACGGCTTATCAAAATGGTATATACACAAGCTACCGCTCCTATTTCCGTGGGTCCAAACCACCCCATAAGGAGGCTTCCCACCAGAAGAGGAGGTAGTATCAAGATAGGCAGGGTTTCTTTGATAGTTTTCCATTTTTCTCGGGAGCTCGATGTTGAGATGTGAACCGGATAATTTCTTCTTTTAGCGAAAAAAGCAATGAGAACACAGAGAAAAGCAGCAATGAGAATGCCAGGTATAACACCAGCTATTAATAGTCTTACCCCGGAAACTTCAGCCACAGCAGCATAAATGATTAAAGGGATACTGGGCGGGAAAATAGGTCCGATGGTACCAGAGGCAAGAGTTATACCTACTGAGGCTTCATCACTGTAGCCTTCATCGCGCATTGCTTTCATTTCAATATTTCCCAGACCTCCTACGTCAGCAAGGGCAGCTCCCGAGATTCCTGAGAAGATCAAACTTGCTAAAACGTTCACGTAAGCCAGACCACCTCTTACTGATCCAACAAAAAGCTTTGCCGCGTCAAAAATCCTCCTGGTAAGCTGGGTAGTATTCATGAGTGAACCCAGAAAAATGAACAGAGGTACCGCCAACAGCGGAAAAGAGTAACTAATGGAGTTCACCATGCGTTGTGCAACGCAGGTAATAGGAAGGCCATTTAGCAAAAGATAGAGGGCGCTTGATATTACAAAGCTAACCCCAAGTGGTACTTTGAGGAGTAATAGTATACCAAAGCAAACAAGCAGCAGTATTCCGCTCACTTTTTCTCCCCTCTCATCTTTCCATAAAAACCTGAATTATCCTGTTCGTTATGAAAAAGCCGGAAAAAACAATCCCCGTGATTGGTGCTGCATAGAGTATGATACTGGGAATTCTAAGAGCTGCGGTGGGGACATCCCAGATGCTCTCAAGCAGCGTAACGCTACTGAACATAAAGATTACCACAAATCCTAAGCTTAAGGATTGCGATATCAGATTAACCAGTCGGTCGGCTTTGGGGCTCAAAAATCTTTTCAATACTTCAACCTTAATGTGGGCTTCTTCTGCAAAAAGGACAGGAACCATCATAAAAAGCAAAACCAGGTGAGCTAACCTTGAGCTTTCATCCAGTTGAGGAAAGCCAAGCAGAAAAATATTGCGCAGGATGATTTGAGTAAAAACGAAAAGCATTAGAGCAACAAGCGATATTTTAGCAACAAGTTCACAGCAATGGCTTACTTTTTCTAAAAGCGGAACTTTTTTCATCGCCCATTTACACCTCTCGCTCTCAAAAAGAAGAGCTATCCTCTCCAAAGAGAAGATAGTTCCTTGGAGAGGATAGCTCTACATTTGCAAAATCACTTCATGGCTTTCACTTTTTCGTAAAATTCACCATACTTTTCTCCAAATCTCTCCTGTATGAGTTTCCAAACGCTTGTTCTGAATGCCTCGATGTCAAGTCCTTCGTCAGGTCCAATTACAGTCATACCCTTTTCTCTCAGGGCTTGAATATCATTTTGTTCGGATTCAATGGTCCATTGAGTAGCTGTTTTACTGGCTTCAGCGGCTGCTTCTTGAATAGCCTGCTGGATTTCTGGAGAGAGTTTTTGCCATGTCTTTTCATTCATGACAACCACTTCGGCACCCATTATGTGTCCTGTTAGCATAAGGTATTTTTGAGTTTCATAGAGCTTGTTGGCAAGCACCACATTCACGGGATTTTCCTGGCCGTTTACTGCGCCTGTGGCAAGGGCTGTTGGAACTTCAGCCCAGTCTATTGGTACTGCAATTGCTCCCAGACCTTCTACGGCAGTCATGTAAATAGGGAATGGTATAGCCCTGATTTTGACTCCCTTGAGGTCTTCTGGCTTGTAAATGGGCCTATCACATGTCAGATGTCTGGTTCCAAAATAAAAAGTATATAAGACTCGCACATTACGGGCATTGACAAGCTGTTGAGATAGTGACTGCATAATTGGTGAGGTTTGTGGGTCGGTAACTTTCAGGAGATGATCTACCCCCTCGTACAGATAGGGGGTGTCGAAAGCTTCAAATGGTTGGTAGAGAGAACCGATGCCTGCCATGGTATTATGATGAAGCGCAACTGTGCCCATACTTACCATTTCAGCTTGTTCTTGGAGATTACCCAGCTGAGAGGAAGGGTATACTTCGACTCTTACTGCCCCTCCGGTTTTTTCCTCAACGAGTTTTGCAAAGTAATCAGCTTGTCTTCCAGCTACGCTTGTCGGAGAATTCATGTGAGCATATTTTAGGGTTATTTTGCTGGCTGCAAAGGCGGAAGCACCAAAAACCAGAAGCACCATCATTACCCCTATAAGAAGAAAGATTTTCTTTCTCACGCTTTTCACCACCTTGCTTTCTGAAAAATTATCTTAAGCTTTTTAAAAAACCCCAAAAACTTAGCCTATCTACCACCCCCCATAAAGTATTGTTTGAGAGCCCTTACGCCCATTTCTGGGCTCGAAAAGACTCGTTTCCCGGTAAGAGATGCTAACTCTTTTTCCATTCTGGCCATGGAGCCTTGAGCAAGCACAAAAGCGTCTACCTCGCTGGCCAGCTCAAGGGCGGCTTGCTTAATGAGCTGATCATGTTCTGCTAAGTTACCCTTCATTAGGGCTTCAAAGGCTCCCCTTGCCAGGGTATCTTTAATCTCTATTTTCTTGTTTAGCTTGGAAGCCTCAGAGAGAACGAGGCGCTTGGTGGGCCCCAAGGTGGTTGACAGAGTGGCCAGAATGCCTATTTTATCAGCTAATTTCGCTGCTTCCTGGGCCATTGGCTGATCAATTTTAAAAATGGGTTTGTCGAAAAGTGGTTGAAGAAGATCTACCACCTCTCCCACCGAAGAACAGGTGTTGAGTATTGCATCGGCACCGCTCTCAAAGCCTATCTCGTAACACATGAGAAGTCTTCTTTTAACGCTTTTGGTTGGCCCATCACTGCTTATTACTTCACCTATAAGGCTATCATCGACAATGTTAACGAGTTGCGCTTCCGGAAAAACTTCTTTAAAAATCGTTTTTAAAGGTTCTACAAGGGCTAAGGCGGTATAAACGGCGGCTATTTTAGCCAAAGGGATAACCTCCTTTTAAAAATTTTGGAAAAATTGATTATGTTTCGAAGGCTCTCTTTTTCCATCCTTCAAGGATAGAAAGCACTACGTTGTGTATCTTTGATGCATCTTTGCTTTCCATTGCTTTTAGAATGTTTTCATGGTCAGTTATAGCGCTCAGGGGGTCTATTGTAATCGAGCGAGCAATGGAATTTCTGAAAAGTTTAAGGGCTACAACGCCTATTTTTTCAAGGTAGGGGTTCTTGCAACAAGCGAAAATAGCTTTGTGAAAAGCCATATCTTTTTTGGCTAATTCATCGGTCGGATACTTCTTATTGAGAGCTTCTTTTAAGTCTGTCAGTATTTTTCTCAGGCGATTAAAATCTTCTTCAGTTGCTTTTTGGGCTGCTAAAGCGGTGAGAACAGGTTCTATGACGGCTCTGAATTCAAAAATATCTTCGCTGGAGCTGCTTTCTAAAAGAAAAGAGAAAATCAGGGGATTCAAATTTTCTCCAGAAGGTTTTTCGGGTATGTAGGTTCCTTTGCCACGCACTGTTTTAACAATGCCAATTGCTTCCAGCATTCTCAACGCTTCTCGAACTGTACTTCTACTAACACCCAGCATATTGCAGAGTTCACCTTGGGGAGGAAGCCAATCACCAGGCTTTAGCTGGCGGGACAAAAGCGATTCTTCAATGCGCTCCAACGTTAATCTCAGCAGGGATAAATTACCTACTGGGCGGAAAACTTTGTTTTTGTCATTCATACTTATATGATATCATACATCAATACTTAACAACAAGCCCCACTAATTTGTTATCATTTAAAATGTTTGGTAAATGTTTTTGAAAAGCAATTCTTAGACTCCTATAATTTATTTTGTCGGGAGGGAATAGTTATTCATGACCAAAATCGAAGAAGACTTGATGGTTCGTATTGCCTGGTTGCACTATCAGGAAGGCATTACCTTGAGCGAAATAGCCGATCGTTTTGGGCTTTCTCGACCCAAGGTTACCAGGTTGCTTGATAAAGCCAGGCGTAGCAAGATAGTGCGCTTTCTGATAGAAGCTCCTAATGCTCATCTTTTGTCTCTGGAAGAGGAACTCAGAAAAGTTTTTTTGCTCGAAGATGCTGTAGTTGTGCCCTCTTCTGAGGAAAAAGATGTAGCATATGAAAACGTAGGAAAAGGTGGCGCCATCTATCTCTATAGAGTTCTTCGCAAAGGCGATCTGGTTGGTGTTGGTTGGGGAAGTACCTTACGTTATATGGCTGATAACCTTATTCCCAAAGAAGAAGTCTATGATGTTCGCTTCGTTAGTTTAGCAGGCGGGCTCACGGTTGGCTCTTTTATGAACCCTTACAATATTGGAGAGCGTTTGGCCAGCGTTTATCGTGGAGAGTGTTATTATATACATGCTCCCAACGTTGTTGAATCTCCAGAACTTCGAGAATTTTACCTTGCAGAAAGGGTGAATCGTAAAACTTTTGAAATGGCGAAGAATGCTCGTTTGTCTTTTCTTGGTATTGGTGTAGTGCATCCGCAGTTTTCTACCTACATAAAGACTGGTTTTATAGATACGCAAGACATGGAGATTATCAGAAGAATGGGTGGAGTGGGTGATATATTTGGACAATTTTATGATATCGAGGGAAATATGCTGGATCTCGAGATTCACAGACGCACTATTGCTGTTTCTCCACTGGAATTGCGTAACATGCCGAATGTTATAGGTCTTGCGGGTGGTGTACGCAAAGTTGAGGCTATCCTTGGAGCAATTCGCGGGCGGTTTATTAAAATTCTGATTACTGATGAGCTGACAGCTTTGAAATTGCTCGAAGTGGCATAATTTTTAAACGTTGTACTTCTTCTTGAGAAAAAAGAGCCCAAAAGGGTCCGCTTTGAGTTCTTGAAAAAAGACGTAACAGGAGGTACTTCACATGAAGATTGCTCTGGGTGCAGATCATGCTGGATACAGGTACAAGGAAGTCATTAAGGAAAAGCTCCAGGAGGTAGGTCATGAGGTGGTGGATTTTGGAACCGGTGATGAGCAGCCGGTGGGAACAGCTCCTTTCGCTCAGAAAGTAGCCCGCGCAGTGGTTCTGGGAGAATGTGACCGCGGCATCCTTATCTGTGGTACTGGTGGCGGCATGTCGGTTTGCGCTAATCGTTATCCCGGAGTAAGAGCGGTACTTTGCTTTAACGAGTTCACTGTAAAAATGGCTCGGGCGCACAACGATGCCAACATTCTGGTTATGGGCTCCCGGGTTACTCCTCTTGAAGAAGCGCTGCGGTTTGTGGATATTTTTTTAAATACTCCTTTTGATGGTGGCAAATATGCCGAACGCCTGCGCTACCTGGAAGAGGTAGAAAAAGACGTTTTTCAGCTATTGAAAGAAAAATTTTCCTGAGTTGAGCGGGTTTTGGTTTGTGTGCAGAGCCAATTCCGCCAGGATTGGATTAAGGCATCAAACCACCCTGGCGGAATTGCATTTTATGCAGGGGTTTCCGTTTCGGTGCTTCCATATTTTAAAACTGCATAAGGAAGCCATATGGTTATAAAGAGATTGGCCAAAAAGAGGCCGATCACCGGCAACAAACTCAGCAGGAATTCGATTAAAACCATAAGGAAAACCGCTCCAAAATTACCTTGGGAGAAAACAAAACGAAAAGAAAAACTTACTGCCTTGTCAAAGCTGGCATTTTCTTTGGCTGCATGAGGTATGGCAGGCAGAAAAATGGATGCCAGCAAAATCCCCGGTATTAGGTAAAGAAAGGTTCCCAGCGCAACCAGGATAGCCACCACCAGAGCTGCGACACCCACATTTCCTAAGCGCTCAGAAAGCCTTACCCAGGAATCCTGCAGAGAGATTTTTTCTTCCTGCAGGTTTTTTTCAAGTAAAAGAGTAATCCAGGCCATGCTGAAGAGAACCACTATGTTGCTGATTATAGTTACTGCAAAGACCTGCCAGCGCATTCCCATCAAAAAGGCGTTGCGAAGTCCCATCGATAGTGCCAGTCCTATCAGACTAGCTATGAGAGAAGGAACCAGAATTGAAGGAACCTTACCAATGAGCTGAAAAGGGGTTTGAAAAGCATCTTGCAAGTTGATTTTAGGCATCGGCCTCTCCCTCCTTTTGGTTGCTTTCTGCTACCATTTTAGCAGCTAAGCGCTTTTTCTGTCGATAGGGTGCTTTAATGGTAAAATAACTTAACCAAAAAAGAAGGGAAGAAAGCATGTTTCCCAAAATTCTGGATCGCTATGTTATGCGCGAGAGCACTATTTTGATGTTTACCTGGGTGGGTGCGGTTACCATTATAATGCTGGTGCAAACTCTTTTTGAACTGGCTGATTTTTTTGTGAACAAGAAAGTACCTTTTCTGATTGTTCTGGAAATTTTGCTTTTATACCTTCCTGCTCATATGGTTATGACTTTCCCTATTTCCAATCTTCTGGCTGCGGAGCTCAGCCTGAGCCGTTTTTGCAGAGACAGCGAGCTTATTGCTGTTGAGGCCAGTGGGGTGAGCTTGAGGCGCTTTCTGTTTCCTTACCTTTTTCTGGCACTTCTTGTGGCTTTTGGCTCTTTTCTCTTGAATGACCTGGTGGTTCCCGAAACCAACCATCGCGCCCAGAGCCTGGTGCGCTACTACGTTTATAAAGAAAGTCCTCCCCAAATAGAGCAGAACGTGTTTTTCCGGGATGAAGAAAATCGCTACTTTTACGTGAATGAGGTGGACACTCGTACCTGGGAAATGAAGAAGGTAATTATTTACTTCCTGGAAAACGACAACCAGTATCCTGAGGTGATCATTGCCAGGACAGCCTTCTGGCTGGAAGATAAATGGTTGATTAAAGATGGAGTGGTGCACCAGTTTGACGAGGAGGGAAAGCTGGTCAGGGAAATTGAATTTTCTGAGATGGAAATCGATATGCGACAGGAACTCAAGGAGTTTTTTGAAAAGCAACGCACACCTGAAGAAATGTCTTCTCGCCAGCTAAAAAAACAGATTGAAATTCTCAAAAAAGCCGGCGCAAGAACCGAAAAAATGGAAGTTGCGTACTTTTTGAAATTTTCCATTCCCTTTTCGGCTGTGGTTTTCGTTATGGCGGGCATGCCACTTGGCATTCAGCGCACCAGAGACACTAAAGGCCTGGGAGTTATTGTGACAGTAATTCTGGCTTTTGCTTATTACATGTTGCTTTCTATCTTTCGCTCTTTAGGCCGTGGGGGTGTCATGGAACCGTTGCTTGCTGCCTGGATGCCGGATGTAATCTTTGGCTTGATGGGCATAATTCTTTTCTGGAGTGTGGATCGACGATGAGAAGGTTTCTGGTGAGTCTCTTCATAGTGCTGGTAATGCTGGTTCTGAGTGCTGCTTTTGCTGGGGAAGAAGCTCAGAACTGTTTTGAGGAAGCCCAAAAGGCTCTCTGGAGCGGTGATACAGAGGAGGCATTGAAGCTTTTTGAAGAGTGTGCAGAGCAGGGAATAAGGCCTCATGATGCCTATTTTGAAATGGGGCTTATCTATTACCGGGAAGGAGAATATCTCAGCGCTTTTCGCATTTCCAAAAAAGCGATACGTGCCTTCAGGACACACCTTGAAGCGCACCCTGATGACCATCGGAGCTGGTTTCGTTTGGCATACATATACGAACTGCGTAGCGAGGCGCCCTCGGTTAACGAGTGGAAAAAAGCCCGGGAAGCGCTTGAAGAAGCTTTGAAACGTTCTGAGAACAACTCTCTTTACTTGCTGCATCTTGGTTATGTTTGTTATAAAATAGGAGATATGGAGAAAGCGAAAGAGGCTTTTGAAAGGGTTGTTGCAACGCAGCCCTCTAATGCTTATGCTAGGTATTATCTGGCGCTTTTGGACCTTAAGGCTGGGAACATTGAACAGGCAAAATCAGCTTTCTCATGGATTGTTGAGAATCTACCTGAGAGTTCTCCTTTGCATCAGGGAGCGAAAAAGGAGCTGGCGAGGCTGGAGGAAGAAAAAGATGAGGGGTAAAAGCAAAATTGGTGTATATGGAATACTTATAGCTGGCACCCTCTGGGTTGCATTTCTGGCCGGGTGTCTCAATGGTGGTTTTTTGCAATATGGTTCTCTCAGAGGCCGGGTTTTGAGTGTAGCCGGAGCACCTCTGGACGGTGTACTGGTGGAGGTTGCCAATCGTTCTACTTTGACGCTTGCAGATGGCAGCTTCCTGATTGATAAGGTACCTACTGGGAAACGGTACGTATTTTTTTCACATTCGGATTACGCTGGTAGGGTTTTGGAGGTTGATATTGCTGCCGATACAATTTGCGATGTCAATCCAGAGGGTGTGGTTTACCTTGCGGAGAAAACCCCACAGACCCAGAGAGATTTTCTATTTGAGATTTATCAATTGGGTTTTTACGAGAGGGTTGTCGATGAGGCGAACAGTTTTCTTGTTCTTTATCCCCAAGATTCACTGCAGGGGGATGTGCTTTTTGTAAGAGGTGCTTCCCTGTATTACCTTGAAGAGTATGCGAAGTCGGTTGCTGACCTTAACGCTGTGATCAACAGCTATCCAGAGAGCGAGTTTGCAGATGATGCACAATATCTTCTTGCTAAAAGCTATGGCGAAGGCTACGGTGACTACTACCGGGCAATCAGCGAGTACCGTCGTCTTATTGAGCAGTATCCCCAGAGCGACCTGGTGGGTGCCGCCTATTATGAAATCGGGGATTGTTACTACATTCTTGGCGACTATTTTGGTGCCTACCAGTCTTATCAGCAGGTCCAAGAGTTTGGTGGGGAGCTGGAAAGAAAATCCATCTATGCCATAGGCCACTGCATGTATAAACTGAATAATTTCCTTGAGGCAGCTCGGTATTTTGATGAGTACGTCAGCCGTTACCCCAATACTGACCTCTCTGATGATGCGCAGTACTTTGAGGGCGCTGCGCTTTATCGGGCAGAACGTTTTTCCGAGGCCCTGGCTGCTTTTGAGGCTTGTGTGGAAAGGTATCCTCAAGGTACCTGGTACAATGGTATTGCGATTGCCCCTGCTGCTCTTTTTCACAAAGGTCTCTGCCTTGAGCGCCTGCAGAGATATGCGGAAGCTTACCAGATTTATCTTTACATCATTAAAAATTATCCGGGAGCCAAATGGGCTGATGGTTCTTCGCTTATAAAGAGCGTTCGCTTTCGCATCGACTGGCTTAATCAAAGCGTTTTTTAGCTAATTTATGTCTTTAAAAAAAAACGACCGGGAAATAATTCAGGAAGTACTGCAGGGCAATACAGAGCTTTTTCGTCTCCTGGTGCAGAAGTACGAGCGAGCGGTTTTCAGCTATGTCTTTCGAATGGTACGCCAGCGCGAAGAGGCAGAGGACCTTACCCAGGAAACTTTTGTGAAAGCTTTCTGTGCCTTGCGCAAGTACGATTCTTCGTATGAATTTTCTACCTGGATTTTCAGGATAGCCCTCAATGTGTGTAGAGATTTTTTTCGTCGCCGCAAGTTTGCCTTTCTTTCCCTTTCCCAACCTGTGGGAGAGGAGGGTGAGGAGGAGCTGGAGCAGCTTGTTGAACAGAGCGCTTTTTCTGATCCCGACGGGGTGGTGCTTGATAAGGAAATGGTTTTGGAAATGGAAAAAGCGATTGCCCGCCTTCCTCTTAAATTGAGGGAGGTAATTGTCTTAAGGCACATCGAGAATCTTTCTTATGAGGAAATCGCTAAAATTACTGGTTTGCCATTGGGGACGGTGAAAACTTATCTTCACCGGGCGCGCAAGAAGTTAAAAGAATGGTTGCAAGAATATTTTGGCCCGGATGTTTCTGAAACCTGAGGGGGGTAGGAAACGTATATATAAATGAAGGTGATAAGTATGGCTAAAAGGAAGGACCTGGAACATTATCTGAGTTGCCTTCCTCGTTTTGAGCCCGGCGAGGATTTGAGCGATCGGGTAATGGAAAGGATTTATCGAAGAGAATTGATGTTGACCCGGTATCGCAGAGCTAAAAAGTTTGCAGTTTTTGCTCTGGCGGGAGTTTTCCTTTTGCTGATTTTTTTGACTAATCTCCCCTTACTTCCAGAGTTCCAGGTTACCAACCTTGCAGGATACAGGACAGTGGAATTAATATTTTATCCTTCTTCAAAAAGCCCACGCACGGTGGCTGTGGCCGGTGATTTTACTAACTGGGATGCTTTAGCTATGCAAAAAGTAAGAGACAATTGCTGGAAGATCACCGTTCGTTTGAAGCCTGGTAAATATCAGTATGCTTTCGTCATTGATGGTCAGGAGTGGGTTCCAGATCCTGCTTCTCCACGCAAGGTTTCTGACGGTTTTGGCGGCTTTAACTCGGTTCTGGTGGTAAATGGTGGGTAGTATGCGCAGGTTCTTTTTTTTTGCTCTTTTCCTCCTCTTTAGTTTCTGGGGCTTTGTAGCTTTTGCTGCTGAAGAAAATGTGGCTTCACTTATCCAGGGTGCTCCTTCTTTTTATGCAGAAGAGGACAAGGAATATCTCTTGCAGAGGGTATCTGAGATACTGGAGGAAGTAAGGCAGGAGGGTATTTCTCCTGAACCCCTGGTGCTAAAGCTGGGAGAAGGCTTGAAAAAAAAGGTTCTCCCCTATAACCTGGTTAAAACCTTAGAGCGCAAAAAAGATAGTTTGCTTCTGGCTAAAAAGACCCTGCAGGGCGTTGATGCTCGGGTAGCTAACAAAGAGGATTTGCTTTACAATCTTGCGCTGGTTTTTGAGTCTTCGACTTCTCCCGAAGATTTGCAAAAGGTACTGGAGGAGATATTGCACAAAGATGGGAAGCGTCTGGAATCGGTTGTTGATTCGCTGGCTGCTTTTGTTGAGCTGGGTTTTGCACCAGACCAGGCGGGTTTGGTAATTGCCGGAGTTGTTCAAAAGGGAGCTACACCCTCTGAGCTGAAAAAATTCACCAGGCTTCTGGAACGGGCGCGTAGAGAGGGGATTGACCCTTCGCGGGTGGCGGCAGTGCTTAGCGAGGCTGTGAACAAGTACGACCACTTGAGCTTGGTGGAGATGGAAATTAAAAATCTCATCGCTTCCTCCAGGCAGAAACCAGACCTGGGAGCAGGAGAAGGGGTGGTTATCAGTTCTCCAGGTATTACCTCTTCGGGCACGCCTACCCAGGAAGGTGGAACTCCTCTTGAGGGAAGCAATGCGTCCTCAGGTCCTCCTACCCAGGAGGGAGGTACTCCTCTTGAGTGAGCAAAAACAGGGCGGGGTGCCCGCCCTGTTTTTCATTATATGAAGGAGGCGATTAAGTCTCCTACTTCTTGTGTGGTCAGTCCCATCTTTCCGGCACTCATGCTTTTGATTTTTCCGGTTTCCAAGGCTTTTATGACCGCGTTTTCTACTGCTTGTGATGCTTCACTCTCTCCAATGTTATCAAGGAGCATGCCTAAGGCACAGATAGCGGCTATGGGGTTAATCACGTTTTGACCTGTGTATTTGGGCGCTGAACCACCGATAGGCTCAAACATGGAGACTCCTTCAGGGTTAATGTTTCCTCCTGCTGCAACGCCCATGCCTCCCTGAATCATGGCCCCAAGGTCAGTGATGATGTCGCCGAACATATTATCGGTTACAATAACGTCGAACCACTCGGGGTTTTTGACCATCCACATAGTAGTAGCATCCACGTGTGCATAGTCGGTTTGTACTTCTGGATATTCTCTGGCTACTTCATAAAAAGTTCGTTCCCAGAGGTCAAAGGCATAGGTGAGAACGTTGGTCTTTCCGCACAGAGTCAGTTTTTTCTTTTTGTTGCGCTTTATGGTGTATTCGAAGGCAAAGCGTATGCAACGTTCCACTCCTTTGCGAGTGTTGATGGATTCTTGAATAGCGACCTCGAAAGGAGTTCCCTTACGCAAGAAGCCTCCAGCCCCAACGTACAGGCCTTCTGTATTTTCGCGCACCACCACAAAGTCGATATCTTCTGGACCTTTATCTTTTATGGGAGTCCATACATTTGGGTAGAGCTTGACAGGACGGAGATTTATATACTGGTCGAGTGAAAAACGTATTTTAAGCAAAATCCCCTGCTCCAGTATCCCGGGTTTTACGTCAGGATGGCCTATAGCGCCAAGGTACAATGCGTCAAGCTTTTTGAATTCTTCGATTGCTGAGTCTGGCAGTGTTTCACCAGTTTTTTTGTAATGTTCTCCACCAAAGGGATAAACAATGGTTTCGTATTTGAAGCCATATTTCCTGGCTGCTGCTTCCAGTATTTTTAATCCCTCACGCACCACTTCCGGTCCAGTGCCGTCTCCAGGGATTACACCGATGCGGTAGTTTTTCATTTTTTGCCTCCTTCCCTGTTTGCTTTTTCAAGCATTATATTTTAATCTGAAAGGAGGGTAAAGGAGGTATTCACTTTTGGAAGTTGAGTTTCCATTTGGGAAAATGGAACACCTCGATTCCTTTTTTGCGTCAGATAAAGATGTGCAGTATCTCACGCTTTCCCAGCTCACCTATCTGGTGAAAGTCTGCCTGGAAGGATTTTTTCCTGATGAAGTGTGGGTAGTTGCCGAAATCGCTGCTTTGAAGGTGAGCCGGAATGGCCATTGCTTTCTGGAACTGGTGGAAAAGGAAGACGAGGCGCTTAAGGCGAAAATGGAAGCTTTGATGTGGCGGGATAATTTCAATCGGATTCGTGCTTTCTTTGAGGAAACAACTGGCGAGACACTGCGCGAGGGCCTCAAGGTGCTCCTTCTGGGTAGGTTAATTTTTCACTCCGTGCATGGCTTGAGACTGGAAGTAGTAGATATTGATCCCCGCTTCTCCCTGGGAGAGATGATGCGTCGGCGCAATGAAGTCGTTGCCTGTTTGGCTAAGGAGGGGTTGCTCGAGAAAAATGCTTCTTTACTGCTACCTCCGGTCATCCAGCGCATTGCAGTGGTTTCTTCTCCACAAGCAGCCGGGTGGGGCGATTTTGTACATCATTTGCAGGGCAATGCTTTTGGATACCGTTTTCTGTGCTGTCTTTTCCCAGCTTTTGTTCAGGGGGAAGAAGCAGAAGTTTCTTTAATTCGAGCACTTGAAGAGGTGGAGCGAAGAGTTGATTATTTCGACGTAGCGGTTATTATTCGTGGGGGTGGGTCACGCACCGATTTGAGTTCTTTCGATAGCTATACTCTGGCGAAAAAGGTGGCCAATTTCCCCATTCCAGTGATTACCGGTATAGGTCACCAGCGGGATCGATCAGTTCTGGATATGGTAGCACATACTTCCTTAAAGACGCCAACCGCCGTAGCTGAGTTCATCATTGGTCGTGCTCGGGATTTCGAGCTGTTCCTGCTGGACCTTGAAAAGCGAGTTAAAAGGAATGCAGAAAGCTTTCTGGAGCAAACCGAAGTACGTCTTGAACTTTTGAAAGAACGCCTGGTACGTCTTGGTGAGCGCGATGTGGGCAAAAATCACTACTTGCTGAAGGAGAATTTTCGTGCCGTGAAGACCCTGAGCGTTAACGTTTTGGAGGATAAGACAAGGTTGCTCAGAGATTTCATCCAGAGAGTTCGGTATGCTTCAAAAACTCGATGGCGGGAGTTCTGGCAGCAAATGGAGCACAGCGAGAATCTGGTACGCCTTTTGGATCCTCAAAATGCTTTGAAGCGAGGCTATAGTATCACCTTTCTGGAAGGTAAAATTATAAAGTATGCTGGAGAAGTTACCCCTGGGCAGCGTATTGAAACCTGGCTTTTTGATGGTAAACTGATGAGCAGGGTGGAGGAGAGCCATGAAGGAAGAGAAAATTGATTACAAGCAGGCAATTGAAGAGCTACAGTCTATCGTTAATGAGCTTGAAAAGGGAGAGCTGGACCTTGATGCTCTGCTTGAAAAAGTGAAGCGAGCAGCCTTTTTGTGCTCCTTTTGTAAAAACCGCTTGCGAGAGGTAGAGAAAGAGTTGGAAAGCATATTTTTGAAAATGGAGAAAGAATTAGAGGCGGAAGAAACGCCCTTGTCCGAGGGTGATGACAGTTTTTGCAATGCATAAGGTATGTTAGAATAAATATTGATAGGCTGAATAAGATATATTTAATGGGAGGTGAGAGATGAAGTAAGAGTCTTTTGAGGCAGATGGGTGTTGGTCCTATTTTGGTTTCTGGGTTTTGTTCTTTGTAAAACGTGAATTATAAATTGGAAGGAGGGTTTCTTATAATGAAGCGAACTTCGATATTGTTGGTTGTGGCTTTAGCAGTGGTGCTCGTTTTGACTTGGAGTTTCCTGGCTCTGGCTCAAGAGGAAACTTCGGAGTTGGAACTTCAGACTGCAGAAGCTGCTTTCCAAGCTGCCGATAAGGGGAATCCTGATCCGGCCTGGCAGGGACAGAAATTTACCATCGGTGTGTATTCGGCAGGACCTCGTGGTGCAATTTCTGGCCCGCTTTACTTCTGGCGTCCTTTCTTCGAGAAGCTTACTGGGGCAACCTACGATATAGTCGAAATACCTTTTGGTGAGCTTCGTGAAAAGATTTTCACCGATTTAATGACCGGAACTGGTTATTACGACGTGATAATTGGTCCCAGCTGGTTCTACGGCGATTATGTTTCCAATGGCTGGATTGTGCCCATTGACAAGTATTTCGATGATCCTCGCATGCCCAAGTGGGATAGAGACTCCATTTTACTTCCTATCCGAGAGCTTTTGCAATGGAAGGGAACCTGGTACGGTTTCAACAACGACCATGATGGCCAGGTGCTTTATTACCGTCGGGATATATTGACCGATCCCAAGTGGCAGGAGCTCTTTAAGCAAGAAAAGGGCTATGATTTGCCAGTTCCTCCGCGTACCTGGGAAGAGGTTTATGACGTTTGCGACTTCTTCAACGGTAAGGACTGGAATGGCGATGGTGAAAAGGATTACGGTATTACCATGCACTTGAAAGTTGGTGGGCAGGGCTTCTTCCATTTCATGGCTCTCTCTGCGCCCTATGTGGTTGCACCAGCTCCGGGAGATGATCCCACCAAGGTAACTCGTTACCACAATGTTTACTGGTTTGACCCGGAAACCATGGAACCCTTGGTAGATACCCCGGGTTTTGTTGAAGCGCTAAAGATGCTCCTCAAGCTTTCCAAGACTGGTCCATCAGCGATGTGGGGCTGGAGCCTTGGCGAAGCCTGGGATGCTTTCTTGAGAGGAAAAGCTGTTTTGACCTTCTCCTGGGGCGACGTGGGCTCGCTGTCCCAGCTTCCTGAAAGCTCCAACATCAAAGGTAAACTTGGTGTTGCACCCATTCCAGGTAGCGAAAAGTACTATGATCTTGAAACCCAGCAGTGGGTTAACCAGAGAAACTTCGTTGCCAATACCGTAGGAGCCTCCTGGCATGGAGTAATTTCCAAGTTTTCCAAGAAGCAGGACCTTGCTGCTTACTTCCTGTCCTGGCAGGCCACCCCTGAAATTAACCACTGGAACGTAGTCTGGGGCTGGACAGGTATTGACCCGGGTACCCTTTATGACCTTCTCAAGCCCACCGGATATGCGGATATTGAAGAGTACGTCCAGACTGGATATGATGCAGAAGATGCACGCCAGTTCGTAACTGCTTATGAGGAAATGTGGTACAAGTATCCTCTGCGCCAGGCCTACCTCCGTATTCCTGGCACTCCTGAGTATTGGGAAGTGTGGGATATTCACCTCTCAGAGGCAGTGGTTGGACAGGTTTCTCCTGAAGAAGCACTACGCAGGACCAAAGAAGATTGGAATGCGATTACCGATCGTCTGGGCAGGGAAAACCAGAAGAAGATTTACCAGGAAGCTATAGGGTACATCCCAGAGAAATAGTCGAGACCTTTAAAAAGCAGGGGCCTTTTCCCAAGGCCCCTGCAACTCAGGGGAGAGAAACGATGAAAGAACGTGGAAGCTTTTTTGTTATTCCAGGGATTGTGTGGGTTCTTCTTTTCACCATTTTTCCTCTGGTGTATTCTTTTCGAGTAAGCCTTTCTCGAGTTGCTTACGGACGAATAACCGGCTTTGCCGGTCTAGCCAACTATGCCCGTATGTTTCAGGATTATCGCTTCTGGGGCGTTCTGGGTTTTACTCTATTATTTGTTATGTTTAGCGTGGTCATCACCGTTTCCCTGGGCTTGCTTTTGGCCCTGGTTTTTAACCGCAAAATGCGGGGCTTGCGCTTTTTCAGAGCCTTAATGACTACCCCTCTTTTTACTGCCCCGGTCGCGCTGGGTTACCTGGGAGTCATGATGTTTTACGAGGAAAACGGACCGATTAATATTTTGCTTCAAACACTTGGTTTTGGCAAAGTGCCCTGGCTTTCGGATATTTTCTGGGCGCGAACTGCGGTTATTATGGTTGATGTATGGCAGTGGACACCTTTCGCTTTTATTATTTTGTTGGCTGGTTTGCAGTCTTTACCGGATGAAGTGTATGAAGCCGCAGTTCTGGATACCTCTTCCGGCTGGGATATCTTCCGCTACATTACTTTTCCCATGATTTCTCCAGTGCTGGGAACGGTGATTATGCTTCGCTTGGTCGATGCTTTTAAAGTTTTTGACATTCCATTTGCACTGACCAACGGGGGGCCGGGAACTGCTACCCGAACTCTTACTTTTTATGTTTATACCCAGGGACTAAGGAACTTTGACCTGGGTTACGCTTCAGCGATGGCCTATTTCCTCATGTTCATGTCGTTGGCGGTGGGTATCTTTTTCTTCCGCAGATACCGCAGTCTGTATGAATGAGGTGATAAAGTGAAGAAGAAAAAGAAACTCGGTATCGTGGATGTTCTGGTCTGGATAGTAATTGTCATAACCTTTATATGGGTGGTCACTCCTTTTTACTGGGCGGTTATAACTTCTTTCAAGAAACCTATCGATGTGTTCAGATTGTCTGTTGTGCCCTGGTTGCAGTTTAAGCCCACCCTTGATAACTGGTACATGGAGTTTACCCAGCGTGGTCCTGAAATTATGAAGGGAATAACCAACAGCATCGTTATTTCGGTTTCTGCGGCTTTACTGGCTATTGCTCTGGGCTCTCTTGCTGGTTATGGCCTGGCACGCTTCAGGTTTCGCAAGTGGAAAAACCAGGATATGGCGCTTTGGTTTCTCTCGCAACGTTTCCTTCCACCTGCAGCTACGGTGATTCCCTTCTTTTTGATCATAAAGAGCTTGGGTCTTCTGGATACCCGATTGGCACTGGTTCTGGTGAATACTACTTTCACCATGCCCTTTGCAGTTTTAATTATGAGGGATATGTTCAAAGAACTCCCTGTGGAGCTTGAAGAGGCAGCCCTGGTGGATGGGTGTTCTCGCTGGACAGCGTTTCTGCGGGTAGCCCTTCCTCTTGCTGCTCCTGCCCTGGTTTCTACGGCCATCATTTGCTTTGCCTTCACCTGGAATGAGTTTCTCTTTGCTCTGGTTCTCACTTACCGTCAGGCAATTCCCATGACTATCGTGATTGCCGGTACTGAACATACTCAGGGAGTTCAGTTCTGGTATGTTTCCACGCGCCTGCTTTTGGCTATTTTGCCGCCAGCAATCCTTGCTTTGATGGTGCAAAAATACATCGTTCGAGGCCTGACCATGGGCGCGGTGAAGGGTTGATGTCCTTTTGAAGGTACTGGTGAGCGGGGGAGCCGGTTTCATCGGCTCCCACGTGGTTGACAATTACCTTGCTGCTGGCTACCAGGTGGTGGTGGTCGACGATCTGTCGACAGGAAAGAAAGCTAATTTGAACCCCGCAGCCACTTTTTATCAGGTGGATATCACTGATTCTGCTGCCTTGCGCAGGGTTTTTGAAGAGGAAAAACCAGATATTATCAATCACCATGCGGCTCAGATTAACCTTCGCCGCTCAGTGGAGGATCCGACCTTTGATGCCTGGATTAACATTCTGGGAAGTTTGAACCTGATTGAGCTCAGCCGCCAGTTCCAGGTTGAAAAGTTCGTTTTTGCCTCTACGGGTGGGGCCATTTATGGTGAGCCAAATGTTTTACCGGTAAAAGAAAGTGCTGCTACCTCTCCGCTTTCTCCCTACGGTGTGGCTAAAAGAAGTGTAGAAATGTACCTTGAGTATTATCACCGGGTGTGGGGGCTTGAGTACGTTGCCCTGCGCTATGGTAACGTCTATGGTCCGCGTCAAGACCCTCAGGGTGAAGCTGGGGTGGTAGCTATTTTTTGCGGAAGGATTCTTCGGGGGAAACCCTGTGTTGTTTTCGGTGATGGGAGAAAAACTCGAGATTACGTGTATGTGGAAGATGTGGCCCGGGCCAATCTGCTTGCCGTCTTCGCACCTTCGGGCGTCTACAATATTGGAACTGGCAGAGAAACCAGCGTTTTGGAGCTTGTGGAGTTGCTTGAGAAAATTTCGGGTCGAAAGGTGGAGGTTGTTTTCGAAAAAGAACGCAAGGGGGAAATCAACCACATTGCGCTTTCTTGTGAGAAAGCGCGAAGGATTCTGGGCTGGGTGCCAGAGGTAGACCTTTGGGAAGGGTTAAAGAAAACTTTCAACTTTTTCCAAGGTGAGATGCAAGATGCGGGCCATGGTTCTTGAGCGAACGGCTCTGGTGGAGACTTCTCCACTGCTCCTCAAGGAAATTGCGCTTCAAGAAGTGCGGGACGATGAAGTTTTGATAAAAGTCGCTGCCTGTGGAGTGTGCCATACCGATTTACACATCGTGGAGGGCGAACTTCCTCCCCATAAACTCCCGCTTGTTCCTGGCCACCAGATTGTGGGAAAAGTGGTTGAAAGAGGAAAGAAAGTAAACAACCTTGAGGTAGGTCAGAGGGTTGGTGTACCTTGGATAAACCAGGTGTGCGGGGTATGCCGCTTTTGCAGACAGGGTATGGAAAATCTCTGTGAAAATGCGTTGTTTACTGGTTATGACCTGGACGGGGGTTACGCCGAGTTTGCAATTTTTAGAGAGGAAGCCGCGTATCCGATTCCTGAAGGGTATGAAGATGTGGAATTTGCTCCTCTTCTTTGTGGTGGAGTTATTGGTTATCGAGCTTATCGGCAGAGCAAGGTAAAGAAAGGCGAGATACTGGGACTTTTTGGGTTTGGTTCTTCAGCGCACTTAGTTGCCCAGATGGCACTTTTTGAAGGTGTTCGGGTATTTGTCTTTACCCGTTCTCCGGAACACCAGAAGCTCGCTCGAGAGCTTGGTGCCTCTTTTGTGGGTCGGGCTGAGGATGTACCGCCTGAAAAGCTTGATGCAGCAATCATTTTCGCTCCCGCCGGGCATCTGGTGAAGGTGGCCCTTGAATACCTCTGTCCGGGGGGACGGGTGATAACAGCAGGTATTTATTCCACTCCAATTCCAGAGCTTCCTTATGACTTGGTTTATAAAGAGCGCTGTATACAGAGCGTGGCAAATAGCACCAGAAAGGACGTACAGGAGCTTATTGAACTTTCCAGAAGGCTGCATTTCAAAACACAAATTGAAGTGTTCCCGCTTGAAGAAGCCAATCGAGCGCTTTTGTTGCTCAAGGAGAGCAAAATCCGTGCCTCTGCAGTGCTTTCAATTTAGGTCTTTCTGAGTTTTCCTAATCGAAAAAGTGGTTTTTTTGAAACCTTGTGTATTTTTTTTTCCTCTTCCCAAGTGGTGAAAAGAAGTGCCGTTGCGGGGCCGCAGCTTTTGTAAAGTGGAAGCGGGAAGGGGTTTTCAATCTCTACGGTGAGTCCGGTGCTTTGCAGAAATGTCGTTAGTTCCCAGAACACTCCCTTGGACCCCACCGGGATGATGTCTCCACACAACACGCTTTCTCGCAGAGCAATGATGTCGGAAGGACCAGCAATTTCATTTTGCTTTGCAAGCACTTCTTCTCCAACCGCAGGGCTTCCCAAGAGGAACACGTTAAGACCTTCGCAGCTTTTTTCAAAAATTAGCTCCTCATGGTTTACCATGCCAATCACGGTTACGCCCAGGCCAGTTTGATGGGTGGGGAAGTTCTTTTCTGAAGAGACCACGAAAGGAAGGGGGCTGAGGCCACAAGCCTCAAGCTCCCCCTTGATGCCCGATAACGCTTGTTCGATAAAGGGATAGGGTTCAGTGGAAAGAGTTAACGAAAAAGCAATGGGATTTCCTCCTAAACTCAGGATTTCAGAAAGAGCGACCCGGAAAGTATATTTTGCACAGGTTGCAACCTCTGCTTTTACAAAATCCATGCTTTTGGGGCCTATACCACCTAAGGAGTCGCAGGCAACAAGCATGAGTTCCTTTTCGTTTATTTTGATAAATACCGCATCGCGTCTATTCATCGCTTCTTGAGCATTTCAAAAATTAAGGAGGCAAGGATTATATTCACTGCTGATGCCACAAGCAGAGAAACCACAATCCCGGTAAAAAATCCCCACCCAAAGACTGGAACAAGAGTAGCTGGTGCCAAAACACCATTAAGAAAGACACCACAAGCTATACCCAGAATACGGTTTTTCTGATAGAGCAGCCTGAAAAGTACACATATAACCGCCATCTCGCAGGCAATGAGAAGATGCACTGGCAAACCCAGAGGAAATCCCACGTTGAGCGAGGTGAGAATATGGCCCAAAAACCCAATAACTGCTCCTTCTGGATACCCCAGAAGAATTGCTCCCAAAAATCCAGGAAGAGAGTCGAGAGCAACTGTTCCGGTTGGTGAGGGTATTTTGAGGTAAGAGCCCACCACAGAAAGAGCAATCAGGGTCGCTGTAATAGTCAAGCGTGCTACAGTTGACTGAGCATAGGCTGATTTGGACATGGTATAACCTCCTTTATTTTGCTTATTAAAAATAAAGTCCCCGACCCAAAGCATGCTTTGAGCCGAGGACTTTGCCTTCATCCTCGCCCATCCTTTCGTGGCAGGTCTTCTGGCTTGAGGGCTTCAGCCTACTCGGTGCGCCTTCCCAGCTTATTCAGCCAGTGGCTTTTTACACCTTTCGCTCCCTCTCACAGCGGCGGGTCCGCACCGGACTTGCACCGGTTTCCCTTTTCAGCTCCCCGAAGGAGCAACCACGAAGGGTTGAGCCAGTATTCACTTTCTGAGTGTATGATAGCAAAGAGTAGAGAATTTTCAAGAGTTAGGTGCTTTGGGTGGAGAATTATTTTCTTTACTGTTTTCACCATAGAGCGAACCTCTCCGCAGGTTTTTCTTTGTTACAAGTACGCGCAGTTTTTTCTGATTTTGATTCGTGTTGGGCTGAGACCGGATTATTTATTATTTCAAAGACTTCTTTTTTGCAGTGAAGCTCTTTCAAATAAATTTTTGGGAAAGGAAGCAAAAATCTTCACAAGGAAGTAACATCAGGACATCTAAGGATTTTGGCACTTTTTTGAATTTTGAGTGCTTTGGCAAGCTTTTTTATCTCGAAAAAAGCAAAAGTTCGGAGGGTTATTGTCGGTGCGGGAAATAATCAAGGATTTCGTTCGGGTTATAGTGCCTCTTTTGCCTTTTCAGGAACCCATTTATGAATTTGGTTCGCTCCAGGTGGCGGGTCAGGAAGGATTCGCTGATTTGCGACCTTTCTTTCCAGGGAAGCAATATGTGGGTTGCGATATGCGTCCGGGACCTGGTGTTGATTGTATTTTGAATCTTCATAATATTGAGCTTCCCGATGGTGCGGTAGGAACAGTTTTGGTGATGGATACGCTTGAACATGTTGAATTTGTGCGCAGGGCAATGGATGAAGTATACCGAATTTTAAAGCCAGGTGGGTTCGTGGTAATCAGCTCAGTGATGAATTTTCCAATTCATGATTATCCTTTTGATTACTGGCGCTTTACGCCGGAGGGGTTCAAAAGTTTACTGCAAAAATTTGGTTATCGCTTTGTGGAGTGGGTGGGACACCCCCGTTTTCCCCATACGGTGGTTGGGGTTGGATGCAAGGGAGAGCTTGAGCGCTCAACACAGATGGTTTTTGAGAGAGAGGTTACCCGCTGGAAGGAGCGCTGGAGTTTGTCTGTTGCGACCAATCCAGTTGTTGCAGAGAAAAGGAGAGAACCAGCTGGTTATTACTCATATTCAAGACCTGAGGTGCGCAATCTTATCATGCCTGGATGCAGTAAGGTGCTGGATGTGGGTTGTGGTGAGGGGAATCTCGGGAAAACTCTGAAAGAAGAAAGAGATTGCGAAGTCTGGGGTGTGGAAATTAACCCCCGGGTTGCAGAAGTGGCCTCTGACAATCTTGATAAAGTCATAGTTGGCGACTACGAAAAGATAGTGGGGGACTTGCCTTCTGGTTATTTTGATTGTGTGATTTTTGCGGATGTTTTGGAACATTTTATTGACCCCTGGGAAGCACTCAAAAAAACCAAAAGGATTTTAAGAAGTGGTGGTCAAATTGTAGCAAGCGTTCCCAACGTGCGCCACTGGAGCGTAATCAAGGCTCTTCTTGAGGGAAAATGGGAGTACCAGGAAGCTGGCATCCTGGATCGCACTCATTTGCGCTTCTTTACTGCATCTTCCCTGGTGAAGATGTTTAAAGAAATTGGTTTTACCATAGAAGGGCTGTACACTACTTCACTTCGTGGAGAAGAAATTCCTGCTGGCTTGATTGGAGACCTAAAAAAATGGGGGCTAAACCCCCAGAACCTTCAGGAGGAAAGCAGAGTATATCAGTATTTAGTTTCTGCGACTAAAAAGGATTTACCTCGGCTTACTTCTATCATCATCCTCACTCGCAACAACCTCGAGTATACCCAGAAGTGTCTGGACAGCATACGCAAATATACTCCGGAACCCCATGAAGTCATCGTTGTGGACAATGGCTCAACCGATGGAACGGTTGAATATCTCAGACAACAGCCCGATGTGAGACTCATTGAAAACGGTTGTAACTTAGGATTTGCACTGGGTAACAACCGAGGACTTCTTGAGGCGAAAGGCGATTATGTGGTATTTCTCAATAACGATGTGGTAGTAACCGAAGGATGGCTCAAAAGACTTATGGCCTGTGCTGAATCTAACCCTCGTGTTGGTATCGTTGGTCCGCGTTCCAATTACGTAGCTGGACAACAGGTAGTTAGAAACGTTCCCTATGGAGATAATCTGGACGCGATGCAGGAATTTGCACGAAGTTGGAGCCAAAAGAATTCCAGAAACTGGGGAGAGGCTTTGCGAGTGATAGGTTTTTGCATGCTTGTGAAGCGTGAGGTCGTCGAGAAGATCGGAGGCTTTGACCCCCGGTTTGGTCTGGGTAACTTTGAAGATGATGATTTCTGCATCCGAGCGCAACTTGCCGGTTTCAAGATAAAGGTTGCCCATGATGTTTTTATACACCATTTTGGGGGTAGGACCTTCCAGGGCGAGCGAATCGATTACCACAAGCTTATGTGCTCCAACTGGGAAAAATTCAAAAGCAAGTGGGGGCTTCCGAAAAACTTGCCCATCGAGGTCGGTTATCGCATTGATTCTCTGCTCCAAGACGTGTTTAACCCCGAAAAGCACATTGTACCCCTGCGAATTGAACCCTATCCATTGGACGGAGCTCGCTCAACAACGTATCTTGCGCCCTTTTCAAAAGAGGTGCTCAAGTGGTATCTCACCAATTTTTCGCCCCAAGATGAGGTAACTTTAGTTTTGTATGAGGAGGGCGAAGAAGAGGTAGTTTTTCAAAAAGTTTCTCAGACAGTGTTGGAACTGGGTTTTGACCCTGAAGACTCGCCAGACATTCTGATAGTTCCAGGTCCGCTTGATGCGCTAAAGCAAGCTCAACTTATCAGTGCCGTTGACGCACTATTTGAACTTCCCGGTCTTCCAGATTCCTGGAAGAGATGGGCGGCTTATTTAGGGAAGGCAATACATCGTAGGAGGGTTCAAAATGCCAATTAGGATTTCGGTGTCTCACGGAGAGCAGCTTCAGCCCAGTGGTTTTGAAGCCTTGCTTGAGCAAAGCAACCAGCTTATAAAAGAAGACCGTTTTGAAGAGGCAGAAAAATACCTTTTAAGGGCACAGGCAATAGTTCCCGATTCTCCTTCTGTGTATAATCTTATGGGTTTTCTGGCATACCAAAAGAAAGATTTTAAAAGAGCGGTAAGGAGTTTCGAAAAAGCTCTGCAGGTGAATCCCCACTACGCTGAGGGCTGGAACAACCTGGGTGCAGCATACCTTGGGCTCTCACGCTTAAGCGATGCCAAATCAGCTTTTGCAAAAGCAGTGAGCCTTAATCCCAATCTTGAGGATGCGCTCGAGAACCTCTCCTGGGTAACCGAGCATTTTTTTACCCATTCCACCAAACTTCCCAGCTTGAGTGCCTGTACCATCATGAAAAATGAGGAGCAAAACCTTCCCCGACTTCTTTCCTCGCTGAGTGGATATGTTGACGAGGTGGTGGTAGTTGACACCGGCTCTACCGACCGCAGTGTAGAAGTAGCACGTTCTTTTGGAGCCCGGGTATACTTTCACGGATGGCGTGAGGACTTCTCAGCCGCCAAGAACGAAGCTCTGGAGAGAGCTCAGGGAGAATGGGTGCTCTTTCTGGACGCCGATGAGGCAATGTTTCCCGAAGATCTGAAGAAGCTGCGCTTGATCCTTACTTACACAAGTCATGAAGCGTTCATGTTGCCCATCAAAAACTTTTTAGACCCTCAAGAAAGGACTTACATGCTTAACTATCTGGTGCGAGTTTTCAGGAGGCGGCCGGAAATCCGCTATCGGGGTAGAATACACGAAACAGTAGAAGGGTCTTTAGTTGAGCTGGGAAAGAAAGTCTTCAAGCTGCACAACATTTTTATTTACCATTACGGTTACACGGACCGGGAAAAAACAACCTGGAAAGTTTTTTCAAGGAACTACGAACTCCTTCTGAAGGAAATTCAGGAAAACCCGGAAAATCTTGATGCACTGTCTTATCTGGGGCGAGATTGTTTCCTTAAAGGTAGAGTTGAAGAAGCAAAAAGTTACTTACGGCAAGTACTGACTATTTCTCGGGATTTTAACTTTGCGGTATTGACTGCACACCTTGATTTGGCCTGGATTGCAATTAGAGAGGAGAACTTTGCGGAAGCATTTGTGCACCTCGATACTGTGCGTGAAAGGGAGCCTTATCTTCCAGATCTTTATTACCTCCTGGGACTTGCCCATCACAGAAAAGGGGAGTATCCCAGAGCCTTAGAGTGTTTTGAGAAAGTTTTCAGCGTTGATTACAGAAAGAGCAAGTCTTTAATGGTCTTTTTCAGGTTTTCCTGGGGCGATTTGTATCAGAAAATGGGTGAGTGTTACCTGGTTGCGGGAGAAAATGAAAAGGCGAAAGAGTGTTTTGAAAAGGCAAGTGAGTTTTCAGAAGACAACCCTGATCTTTTAAACAATCTGGGAGTTGCAATGGTGAAGCTTGGGGACAGGGAAAATGCAGAGATGTATTTTAAAAAAGCGCTCGAAGCAAATCCTGCCCATCCTGATGCCCGCAGTAATCTCTTTCGCTTTTTACTTGAAGAGGGAAGGGTTGCTGAAGCCAGGGTTCTGCTTTCTCAAATGAAGGAGATTCTGGAGCAAAAGTGAGATTTTTGGAAAAATTTCTTTTCAAACCCTAAAGTTTGGAAAGATAGTGCCGATATTTATATATGAACTCAAATTTCCGGGAGGTGATAGATGCATAAAGAAGAAGTAGCGAACGAAAACCGGTTTTTGGTGGTTTTTAGGGTGTGGTGTAAGCCTTGACAGGCAGGGAAGCCAATTAAAAACCTTATGGAGGAGGTTGATTTGAATGGGTCTTCGGATTAATCAAAACATAACTGCCTTAAATGCTCACCGTAACCTGGTGGCAACGGACAACGCGCTTTCTAAGTCTTTAGAGCGCCTCTCTTCGGGTTTGCGTATCAACCGTGCAGCTGATGATGCAGCGGGCCTGGCCATTTCAGAAAAAATGCGCGGCCAGATCAAGGGGCTTTCTCAAGCATCCCGCAACGCCCAGGACGGCATTTCGATGATTCAGACTGCAGAGGGAGCGCTGAACGAAACGCACTCCATTTTGCAACGCATGAGGCAGCTTGCTGTCCAAGCAGCAAACGATACGCTCACCTCAGAAGACCGGGCTCAAATTCAGCAGGAGATTGACCAACTCATTGACGAGTTGGACAGAATTGCCGAAACCACTGAATTCAACACCAAAAAGCTTCTGGACGGGACTGCAGGTTATGCAACCAGCGCTCAAAACGGTAGTGTAGCAGGTGCAGCTTCTACGGTGAATGGAACTGCCTATGCTGCAGGAAGTAGTATAGCCGATGCTGATTTGCAGGCGCTGGTTAGCGAAGTTACACCAGGTGCTGAAACCCAAGCGGGAGTGTATACGGTAACCATTACTTCCAACGCTTCGCAGGCCACTTTAGGAGATGCGGCAGCCTTTACAGGTGGTCAAGCTGGAACTTTAGTAATCAACGGGGTGTCTGTGGATATCGCTGCTGGTGATAGCCTGGCCAATGTTATTTTGAAAATCAACAATGTCAGTGGTCAAACCGGTGTCATTGCTTCTACAGGAGGCACGAACGGGGGTCTCTACCTCACCACTGAGGATTATGGAAGCGATGCAACTATTAACGTATCTGGTAATAACGCACTACTTCAGGCACTCGGCTTGACTGCTGGTTCAGAACAAGTACTTTCTGCTGCTGGAACGGACATCGTGGGCACCATTAATGGTGTAGCTGCAGAAGGTGTTGGGGCAACACTCACCCTGGATGCAAGCGGTGATGCTGCTGATGGGCTCTCGGTGACCATCGATCCTTCTAAGCTCCAGCTCGGTAGTGGAGGTTCGATAAGCTTTAGTGCAGTGGTGGATCCCTCTGGTGCCGTGGTGCTCCATATCGGTGCCAATGAGAACCAGACTCTGACCGTAAGCATCAACGATATGAGCGCTCAAGCGTTGGGTGTTGACAGCATCGATGTAACCTCTGCCAGCAACGCAGAAAACGCAATCACTGCAATTGACAACGCCATCAACACTGTTTCCACTGAGCGCTCCAAACTCGGTGCGTATCAGAACCGTTTGGAGCACACCATTGCCAACCTTGGGGTGGCTCAGGAAAACCTCACCGCAGCAGAGTCTCGAATCCGCGATGTGGACATGGCAGCAGAAATGATGGAGTTCACCAGGGCGCAAATTCTGCTTCAGGCAGGCACTGCCATGCTTGCCCAGGCCAACACGCTACCCCAGTCGGTGCTCCAGCTTCTCAGGGTATAACAATGGAGGAAGCGAAGGGGGCGGCTCTCCGCCCCCTTTTGAGGACGGAGGGAAGGTGATTGACGATGCGTGTTAACCCGCCTGGAGAGCAAGCGATAGCTCAAAATAGGTTGATAGACACCCAGGATGTGCTGGACAAAGCTTCTTCCCTGGAAAAAACGCAGGGCACTCTGGAAGTCGCCTTTTTGCAGAAAAAGAATCAGGAAACAAGCGCAGAAAAAGTGGATTTCAACAGACTCAAGGAAATCATCGAAGCACTCAACCAATTCATGCGTACTCTGGACATAGAACTACGTTTCCAGATACACGAGCCCACTCGTGAGGTCATAGCCCGCCTGGTCAACAAGGAAACCGGAGAGATCATCCGGGAGATTCCGCCTGAAAAATTCCTGGACATGCTTGCTAAGCTTCAAGAGCTGGCAGGACTTTTCGTGGATGAGCTACGCTGAGGGGGAGTACAGTGAGTAGTGGACTCTTAAGCATTGATGGCCTGATTTCGGGTTTGAATACCACTGACATCATCAACCAGCTCCTTGAGGTGGAGCGCATACCCATCACCCGGCTTGAGGAGCGCAAGTCAAGGTACGAGCAAAAAATTGCTCTGTGGCAGGAGGCAAATACCAAACTTTTAGCCCTGCAGACGGCTGCATCGAGCCTGGCTTCAGAGAGTACCTTTGAGGGAAAAGCGGTCTCCGTGAGCGATGAAAGCATTATCAGTGCTTCAGCGACCTCTTCGGCGGTAACCGGGACTTACCTTCTCCGGGTGGAACAGCTCGCCTACGCTCACCAGATAGCTACCTCATCTTCCTACGCCGACTACGATACCACCACCTTTGGAGAAGGCGTGATAACCATCCAGGTGGGAGGCGGGGAAGCGGTGGAAATCACCATTGACGCTTCCAATAACACCTTAGAGGGAATAAAAAATGCTATAAACAGCTCAGAAGCGGAAGTAAGCGCTTCAATAGTGAATACCTCAGATGGTTACAAGCTTCTTCTCTCCAGCAAGCAAACTGGTCTTGATGGAGCAATTACGGTTGCCTCTGCTCTTTTTGGAGGAGAAGCTACGCTTTCCGATTTTTACGACATTCAACCTGCTCAAAATGCGCGCGTTTCCCTGGGCACTTCAGAAGGTGGGGCAACACCTCTTGTCTATGAGAGTTCTTCCAATCTGATTGAAGACCTGATCCCGGGAGTGAGCTTGAACCTTAAAGCGGTAAGTACCCAGAGTGTTGTTTTAACAGTTGAAGATGACCTGGAGAGCATCGAAAGCGGCATCAGGGATTTTGTGGCCAGATTCAACGAGTTTCAGGACTTTGTTTCCGAAAACACTTCCTTTAACGCTGATACTGGTGTAGCAGGTGTCCTGTTTGGGGATACTTCACTGCAACGCATTCAGTCTCAGATACTCAGCGATCTCTTTCGAAGGGTGGAAAGCTCCTATTTCCAGAGCGTGGCTGAAATAGGTATTTCGGTGGACCGCTATGGAAGACTAAGCTTGGATGAAAACAAACTCGACATAGCACTTCAGAACAACCTGGAAGAAGTGAAAAAACTTTTTGTAAGCAGTGTGGTAACAACTGATACGGATGTGGAAGTGATTAACGCGCCTTCAAGTGTGGAAAGTGTGCTTGAAGAAAGCAATCTGGATGTGGTCATCACCCAGGCCGCAGAAAAGGGGCGAGTTGAGGCATCTGCTTCGCTTGGCAGTGACCCCCTGGGTCAGGACGAAACCCTTACTTTCAACGGCTCGGTGGTGGTTGATTTGACGGCAGGCATGACCTTGGACGAAGTGGTGGCAACCATTAACTCTACCCTGGAGGCTAATGGGGTCCTGGTGGAAGCTCGCAATGAAGGGGGCAAGCTGGTTTTAGAGCACCGTCTGTATGGTTCAAGCAATTCCTTCACCGTAGTATCTAACGTTGATGCATCTTTGCCCCGGAGCACAGGGATTGGCACTGCAGAGCTTACCGGGCAGGGGGTGGATGTGGCAGGAACCATTGGAGGGTATGCGGCGACTGGCACCGGCCAAGTGCTTATAGGTGGAGCGGGAACTCTGGTGGAGGGCCTTACTCTGAGAGTTACACTTTCTGCTTCTGAGCTGGCTTTACAGGGAAGCGCTCAGGGGGCAGTGATTTTGAGCCAGGGTATTGGAACTATACTTGAGGAGTCTCTCGATTTTATAGTTGACCCCTATGAGGGAATAGTTAAGAGCAATCAAGACCTTTACCAGGGTTTGATTCGAGATATCGATGAACGAATAGAGGTTCTTGAAGAGCGCTTGAGCCGGCAGGAAGAACTCTGGCGTAAGCAGTTCGTGGCTCTTGAAGAAGCGCTGGCTGCTTTTCAAACTCAGGGTGCCTGGCTTACGCAGCAGCTGGCCAGCCTCTCTGCTCTCACCCAGTCAAATAGTAATCAGGGAAGTTAAAGAAGGAGGTGCCTGAATGAACGCCTACCTTATGGCTAAAGCGAAAGAATCTTACCAGATGAGTGCAGTAAATACCGCTTCGCCAGTGAGGCTGATAGTCATGCTTTATGACGGCGGTATTAAATTTTTGAAGATGGCCGAGCTGCTTTATGAAGAGCGGGAGGCTGAGAAAGCGCGTCGAATGATTGTCAGGGTCGAGAAGATAATACTTGAACTTATGGCTTCTTTAAATTTTGAGCAAGGCGGAGAAATTGCCCTTAATCTCCTTGAACTCTACCAGTTTATGTTGAAAGAGTGTGCCGAAGTTGATGAAGAAAACCACCGTGAGAAAATCAATGGTCTTTTGAAGCTTTTTTCTGGTTTGCGGGAAGCATGGATGGAGGTTGAAAAAAAGCTTCCCCGCTGAAATCTGAGCTATGGAGAATACCATGCTTTTACTTGAAAAAATGAGAGACCTTTCCCGTTCTATGCTTGAGGAGTTCAAAAAGGGCGACCTCGAAAGTCTTGCTTTTTACCTCGGGGAGAGGGATATCCTGATAAAAGCAGTGGGAAACCTGGCTTCTGATCCTGCAATTCTTGAGGATGCTCCAAAGGCGCTTGGTTTAATCAGGGAAATTCTGCGTATTGACGAAGAAATAAAGGGGCTCATCAAGGAACGGATCCAGGTACTTGCTCAGGAAGCAGGACAGATGAGAAAAGAGGTTGAGGCTCTTCGGAAATTCCGCTCCACCATGTCAGATCCTGCTTCTCAACCTCGCTTTGTGGACCGCAAAAGCTGACCCCCTTAATTTTTATCCGTGATTGGGTATAATGCTGAATAGGTTGTATTTTGCTTGCTTCTCTGGGGGGAGTCTTTTGCCTGTTTTTAGGGTTCTGGTAGTGGATGACGAAGAGTTTATGGCAGAGATGGTCTGTGAAATTTTACAGGAAGAAAAGCTTTTGACCGATGTCGCCCTATCGGGCGAGGAAGCTCTGGGTAAGTTTGAAAGCGCTCAGTATGATTTGCTCGTTCTCGACTTGCGTCTTCCTGACTTGGAAGGCCTTCAGGTTTTGCAAAGAATCCGGGAGAGAGACCCGGAAATCCCGGTTATCGTGATCACAGCTTATGGCAGTGTGGACAATGCAGTGGAAGCACTAAAGATGGGAGCTTATGATTTTATTACCAAGCCCTTCAAGGTGGAGGAGCTGAGAAACGCTGTTTTGCGGGCTCTGGAAGTAGAGCGCATGAAGCGAGAGCGCTCGTTCTATCTGGAAGAGATGCGAGAAAACTATCACTTTGAAGGTGTTATTGGAGAGTCTCCCAAAATGAAGGAAGTCATGGAGGTTGTTTCCCTGGTAGCTCGTACCGATGCTACAGTGCTCATCTATGGAGAGAGCGGAACAGGTAAAGAACTGCTTGCTCGCTCCATTCATTTTCAGAGCGGCCGCTCTGACCGTCCCTTTGTGGTGGTTAACTGTGGGGCCATTGCGGAGACGCTGCTTGAGAGTGAACTGTTTGGACATGAAAAGGGGGCTTTCACCGGAGCTCATGCTCGAAAACTTGGCAAGTTTGAGATTGCTGATGGAGGCACGCTTTTTCTGGATGAAATTGGTGAGATGAGCCCCACCATGCAGGTGAAGCTTCTGCGCGTTCTTCAGGAAAAGACCTTTGAACGGGTCGGTGGTGTTGCTCCCATTACCGTGGATGTGCGGATCATTGCCGCTACCAATCGCAACCTTAAAAAGATGGTGCAGGAGGGCGCTTTTCGGGAAGACCTCTATTACCGCTTGAATGTGGTGCCCATTGAACTTCCCCCGTTGAGAGAACGGCGTGAGGATATCCCCCTTCTTTGTGATTTTCTCATCAAAAAGCATGCAGAAAGACTACATAAGAAAGTGAAAGGAATTACTCCCCAGGCTTTACGAATGCTCAAGCGCTATCACTGGCCGGGCAATGTGCGTGAGCTTGACAACGTGATTGAGAGGGCAGTGATACTCACCAGGGGGGAAATGATAAAAGCTGAGGATATCTGGATTTTTGATGCCCCCCGGGAAGTAAGGCTGAAGACTCTTCGGGAAATGGAAAAAGAATATATTCAGAAAGTGCTCGAGCATGTGGAGTTTGATAGAGCAAAAGCCGCTCTGATACTGGGTATTTCGGAGCAAGAGCTTGAGCAAAAGTTGCAGGAGTAAGTTCTACTTTTGAAATTGGCAATAAATTTTATATAGGTGTTTTCAGAGGTGGGCTGGATGATGGCAAAAAAGAGAGTGATTTGCTGGTTGCTTTTGCTGTTTCTTTTGTTTGTCCAGGGCGGTTGCTTAGGAGTGCGCTGGCAGGAGAAGGAAACCCATATTCTGGTTTACGAAATCGAGCCCTATTCAAGCTCCAATTACGTTTTACCAGTACCCCTGGCTCGGGTCGCTGTCTCCGGCAATGGCTACTCAAGCACCAAGTATACTGACAGCCAGGGCAGAGCGGTTTTTTTGCTTTCACCGGGCACATATAGTGTACAGGTTTCAAAGGATGGCTATGAAAGCGTGTCAGACACTATAACCATTTATACTTTAGAGCTTACTCCGGGGTATTACCCGTTCTATCTGGTGCGGCAATGAAGGGAAGAGTCTTTTTTTGGGCTGGATGTTCAGTGATTTTTGTATTTCTCTCCTTGCTGGGTTCGGGCTGTTTTCTGGGCAATTTACCCCATTTTCCCAACCTGCATCCTCAGGTAGACCTTGCTGGCAAAGTAATTGATGCCTTGAGTGGTGAGGGAGTGGTTGGGGCAGAAGTTATCTTGAGAGACTTTCCCGAGCGAAGTGATGTTACTGCTTCTGATGGGAGTTTCTTTTTGCCTCTGGTGCCTTCGGGAAGGCAGGTCATCCTGGTTTCGGTGTTTGGCTACGCCCCAAAAAGTGAAATCGTCGAGGTTCCCGAAACAGGTTCTTTTTCGGTTGAAATCGCCCTACTACCTCTTTTGGGTAAGGTGGTGGGTTTTGTTTTTGACGAAAACGGCCAACCCCTTTCTTCGGTAACAGTAACCCTTGATGGTGAGGAGAGCACTCAAAGCAACGAAAACGGTGCCTTTTCCTTTGAAGAGGTGCCGATAGGAGGGCATGTTCTGGTGTTTGAGAAAGAAGGCTATCTTCCTTCTGTGGAAGAAATAACGGTGGAAGAGGATTCGGTGGTGGTGTTGGAAGTGACTCTTTTGCAACCCACAGGCAGCGTGAAGGCAAGTGGAAATCAGCGAGAACGGTGATTGAAGGGGGAAGGAAAAGTGGCAGACAGCTTTGATATGGAACGTTATCTTGCGGTTTTTTTGGAAGAAGTTGAAGAGCATCTCCAAAACCTGGAAGAAGGTCTGGTATCCCTGGAAAGGGACCCCCAGAACCAGGAATTGGTTCAAGCTCTGTTCCGCTCCTTTCATACTATTAAGGGCTCTTCGGGATCAATGGGTTTTGTTCGTCTCTCCGGGCTGGCCCACACCCTTGAAAATGTGCTGGACCGAGTGCGGAATAAAGAGCTCGAAGTTACTCCTTCTTTGGTGGATTTGCTTTTGAAGGGCGTAGACATGATTAGGGAGTTTAAAGAAGGCATTGCCCAGACCTCCCAGGAGCCGGAACTGGATATTACAGAACTGGAAGCGCATTTAAAGCAGTTTCTTGCTGGTGGCGTGGATAACCAGGAAGCACCAAAAGAAAAAGATACTGACGCTCATCCAGGTAAGGTGGCAAAGAGCGGCGAAAACAAAGCTTCTGAGGGGAAACGCTACCAGGTTAGAGTATTCCTGCATAAAGATTGTTCCATGAAAGGAGTCAGGGCTTATCTGGTTTTAAACCGCCTTCAGGAGCTGGGTGCCCAGATGTTGTTTTCTGAACCAACGGTTGCTGAGCTTGAAAAGGAAAACTTTGGAGAGAGTTTTCTCGTTGAGGTGCTTTTCCCTGGGGAAGCCGAGGCAATTCGCTCAGCTGTTCTGGGCATTGCGGAAGTTGAGAAAGTAGAAGTCCAGGAAGTGGAAGCGGAGAAGGAGAAAGAGGGCCAGACAGCTCAAAGAGAGGTTGCAAAGTCTGTACAGGGTATTCGAAAAACGGTGCGTGTTGATGTGGAGCGGTTGGATAACCTGATGAACTTGGTGGGAGAGCTGGTTATCGACCGGGCGAGACTCGAAAACAGCATTCAGCGGCTGGACACAGAAACAGATCTCAAAGCTCTTCGCGAGCAGCTTGCCGACACTTCCACTCACCTGGGCCGGATTACTAACGAATTGCAAACGGAAATCATGAAAGCCCGTATGTTACCTCTGGCTGAGGTGTTTAACCGCTTTCCGAGGATGGTTCGGGATATTGCCCGCAACTCTGGTAAAGAGGTTGATTTTGTAATTGAGGGCGAAGAAACCGAGCTGGACCGCTCACTCCTTGAGGAAATCACCGATCCTCTGATTCACCTTTTGCGCAATGCGATAGATCATGGCATAGAATCTCCCGAAGAAAGAGCAGCTGCTGGAAAGCCTGCTCGGGGTAGAGTTCTGCTCAAGGCCTATCAAGAGGAAAATTCAGTGGTAATCATGGTTCAAGACGATGGAAGGGGCATATCGCTTGGGAAACTCAAGCAAAAAGCTCTTGAAAAGGGATTGGTGAAAGCGGATGAACTGGAAAAACTCAGTGAAAAAGAAATCATTGATTTTATCTTCCATCCCGGTTTTTCCACGGCCGAAGAAGTAACCGATGTTTCAGGTCGTGGAGTGGGTATGGATGTAGTGAAGAGGAACATCGAAAAGATCAATGGGCAGGTTTTTGTGGAAAGCCACGAAGGGAAGGGTACTACTTTTTATCTAAGACTACCTCTGACTCTGGCCATTGTCAGGGCCTTGCTGGTCAAGGTGAAAGAAGCAATTTTCGCTATACCCCTTTCTGATGTGGTGGAAATCGAACGAGTAGAGCTAAAAAATACCTACTGGCTCAACCAGGTGCTCACCACACTTTTTAGAGGTAACACCTTGCCCCTGGTTTCTCTGGCGGGACTTTTGAGTGGCGAAGTTGAGGCAACCTTTTCGCATCAGGAGGCTGCTTCAACTGTGTTTTATACTGTAGTGGTCAATGCAGCTCGTTCTATGGCGGGTCTCGTAGTTGATGAAATCATTGGTGAACAGGAAATAGTCATCAAGTCTCTCGGTGAGTATATCGGTGATATCCGGGGTTTGGGAGGGGCTACCATTCTTGGTGATGGTACCGTTTCGCTGATTCTGGATGTTGCCAGCTTATTAGCGAAATTTTCACAATTGAGGAGGTTTGCAGAGAATGCCAGGACGGATTTTGATCGTAGATGACGCTGCGTTTATGAGGATGATGTTGAAGGACATCCTGACCAAAAACGGTTATGAGGTGGTTGCTGAGGCAAGTAATGGCAAAGAAGCAATCTTAAAGTATGAAGAGAGTAGGCCAGACCTGGTTACTATGGATATCACTATGCCCGAGATGGACGGTATTACTGCAGTCAAGGAAATCATAAAGCGAGATCCTAAAGCCAGAATCATCATGTGCAGTGCTATGGGGCAGCAAGCGATGGTAGTAGATGCTATTCAGGCGGGAGCCAAAGATTTTGTAGTGAAGCCCTTTAAACCGGATCGAGTTATTGAAGCTGTCAAGAAAGTTTTGGGTCAGTAGGGTGGTATAAAAAGAAACGGGATGGATTCCTTTCGCAGGGCTTTGCATTTGCTGCGTCGCAAGTTAAAAGCTGCTTTGCTGGTCCTCCTTAAAAAGAGCGGAGGAAAGTGGGTGATGGTTGCGTATTCTGGGTTGTATTTTTTCCGGAGACACCTTGCGCTTTTACTTGTAAATTGTGAGAGGCGACCGGACGCCTTCTGGGAAGCTTTTCTTGAAGAGAAGGCTTTCGTGTTTGGTAGTGTTTTTCTTTCCAGCGATGTGTTGCTTGTTCTGGGTTTTCCCGGCCAGTGCCTTGTGCCTTCCGTCTTGCTTTCACGAGCTGATAAAAAATTGCTCCTTGAGCTTGCGCAGAGTTCCAGGAAAGATTCGTCCCTGAAACATTTTTTCCGTGCTTTTCCAATGGGTTTTTTCATGGCCGACGCCGAGGGCAGCTTGTGGTTTTTTAATGCGGAAATGATGGAAATTCTGGGGCTTGGAGAGAAAGAAGTGCTGGGAAAGAAAGTAGACCAAATTTTTGGAGGAGTGGAAGAAATTGCTCCTCTTTTGAAAAAGCTTCGCTGGGAGGGAAAAGAACTTTGCTTGAGAAATGTATCCTTTCACGATTCTTCCGGAAACAGGAAGTTGCTTAATCTTCGTTTCTTCCCGATAAGGGAGGAAAAGTGCTTTGTGGGGTTTGGAGGCATCGTCGAGGATGTCACGCAAAGAGCGCAGCTTGGAGAGAGCGTTCGCCAGATTGAACGACTCTCAAGTATTGGGCGATTGGTTTCAAGCATTGCTCACGAAATCAACAACCCCCTGGGGGTTATATACGGATATGTGCAGATGCTGCGCGGCAAGCTGGATAGAAGTTCTTTCAGTTGTCCCACCTGCAAAAGCGTGCGTCACGGGCTTGAAAACATTGAAAAGAGCGCCGAACACTGTGGGGAAATCCTCAGGAATTTGATTGATTTTTCCAAGCCCAGCATTCTTAAAAGAGAAACTGTCGATATTTGTGTTCTCTTAGAGGAAGTCCTTAACATGGGGAGAATTTACTTCCGGGATAACCAGCGTCTCGAGTTTTCCTTCGAGAGCGGAATCCCTCCCTTGCAGATTGACAAGTTGCGCATGAGGCAGGTTTTTCTCAATCTTATAAGGAATGCTGTGGAAGCAATGGATAAAGAGGAGGGCGTTCTGGGGGTTACGGTTAGGAAAGTTTCCCTCTCCACAGAGCAAATTCCATTTTCAGAAATGAATTTCGAACCGGGTAAAAGAATTTTTGTATCCATTTCTTTTCAGGACAACGGCAAGGGAATACCGGCTGAGAAGCTGAGTCGGATATTTGAACCCTTTTTCACTACCAAGCCCCAGGGCACGGGTTTGGGACTTTCCATCTGCTACAGCATTGTTCGTGCCCACGGGGGCTGGATGGAAGTTACTTCAGAAGAAGGTCAAGGAAGCACGTTTTCGATTTTTTTGCCTCTGGAGGTTGAGGAATGAAGAAGCCTGAACTGCGCCAGTCGCTTGCCATGCACCAGAAACAAAAGATGATTCCCAAAATGATGCTGGCGGGAGAAATGATGATGCTTCCTCTGGAAGAACTGGAGATGAAACTTGAACAACTCCTGCAAGAAAATCCTTTTCTGGAATTTGAAGAGCGCGTGTTTTGTTTTGCCTGCGAGCAACCCCTGGATCGGTATTTGGATTTTTGCCCTAACTGCGGACGCATTGTAAGGAGTGATACCGGTTATTACCTGGAAGATCCCGGGTCGTTTTCTGAAAAGAGGAGTTTCAAAGAATTGCTTGAAGAGGAGATTCTTTCCTGTGTAGAGCTGAGTAAAGAGGAGCTGCAATTGCTGGAGGTTATCCTTGCCAACCTTGACGAGGAAGGGTTTTTGCGTCTTGACTTGAGAAAGCTTGCTTTTCATCTGGGAGTTCCTGAAGACCAGCTTCAAGGGGTTATTGAGAAAGTTCGTGCTGAGGGATTTGTGGGGTTTGCGGCTACAGATACTCTGGAGTTTGTTATTTTGCAGTGCCTTAGCAAGGAACTCATTACTCTGGAGGAGAGCTTCCAGCTTCGAAAAAACCCTGAACAGATAAGGTTTCTTCTGAAGAAGGGAGAGTCGCTTTTTGTTTCCTTCCGGGAGTTTTTTGAAGCGGGTCTTGATGAGCGAAGTCGCAAAGAACTGGATGATACCAGAAGAGTTTCCTATGATGCTGAGATCGTGGCGTTAGGTGGTGGCGAGTACGGAGTTTTACTCTTCGATTCTCCCTATTTCAAGCTAACCCTTAACGAGGGCTTTATTTCCCTTTTTAAAGATAAAAAGTCTTCTCTGAATTCTCGAGAACAGTCTTTCTTGGAGGAACGCTTGCGTGAGGCACGGGAAATTCTCTCCTGTTTGTACTATCGCAATAGCCTTCTGTTACGTGCTCTTGAATATATCGTCTTTCGAGAAAAGAAGTATCTTGCTGGAGACAATACTGCTTTTGTTCCTCTGCTTCAGAAGGACGTTGCCGAAGCGCTTGGAGTTAGCATTGCTGCAGTGTGTCAGGTGCTCAAAGGTAAACGGGTGCTTTTGCCCAGTGGAGTGGTCAAGGAAGTAAAGTTCTTTTTCGATCCTTCTTACCCTGCCAAGCAGGTGATTAAGCAGCTTATTCAAAAGGAAGACCACAAAAAGCCGCTTTCTGATGCTTCAATCGCTGCTTACCTTCGCAAACAGGGGTTTTCAGTTTCCCGACGTACGGTAACGCTTTATAGAGACCAGTTAGGAATTCTCCCTTCGCATTCCCGCAAAAAACTCTATGCTTCAATGACTTCCTAAAAATTCTCTCTCTTTCTGGCAAAAAATTTTATCCTCTACCTGGTGAAGAGAAGGTGGAGGTGGAATGATGAGCGGTTTTGGTCTGGATCGAGTTTTTACTCTTTTGGAGCGGGGGTTAGACTTTGCAGCTCAAAGACAGGAACTGCTTGCCTCCAATATAGCCAATGTGGAAACACCAGGATATAAACGTCGGGATCTGGACTTTGAAAGCCTGCTTAAAGGATTAGAGGAACAAGGTGGAGAGCTAAATCTTGCCAGAACCTCTTCCAGACACCTTCCAGGTTATGTAGCCAGGAGCGAAGAACTGTTCCCCGTCAAGGAAGAAAACATAACCATACGTGATGATGGTTCCTCAATAGATGTGGAAAGAGAGATGGTTACCCTGCTTGAGAACGGTCTCTATTATCAAACACTTAGCAAACTTACCGCTGGCAAGTTTAATCTTTTGCGTACGGTTTTGAAGGAGGTGCGATAAATGCAGATTTTCAATACTTTCCGGATAAATGCTTCGGCTTTAACAGCAGAGAGGTTTCGCATGGACGTCATTGCTTCCAATTTGGCCAACGCGGAAGTTACCCGCTCGGGAAATGGCGGTCCGTATTTGCGCAGAGAAGTGATTTTTGAGCCTGGTGAAGATGGGGGTGTGCGAGTAAGCAAAATAATCGAGGACCGTAGCACACCCACCAGGAAGGTTTTTCAGCCTGACCATCCCGATGCTGATGAAAATGGTCTTGTGGAATATCCCAACGTGGTGGTTGTCAACGAAATAGTGGATCTTATGGCAGCTTTGCGGGCCTATGAAGCCAATGTAACCGCCATCAACGTGAGCAAGGAAATGGCAAAGAGCGCTCTTAACATTGGCGGTTAATGGGGGTGTTTGCGGTGGCTGTAGGCAGGATTTCTGATGTTGCACAGGGCATAGGAAGTCGCGAAATTGCCTCGCCCAGGAAAAGCGAGAAGTCCTTCTCGGAGCTGGTGGGGGGGTTTCTGAAGGAAGTTAACGCTCTCCAGAAAGAAGCCGATCAGGCCATTCAAGACGTGGTTCTGGGCAAAGAGGAAAATCTCCACCAGGCAGTGATTGCGCTTGAGAAAGCCAACCTGGCGCTTGAACTTACCGTCCAGGTGCGTAACAAAGTTGTCGAAGCCTATCAGGAGATAATGAGAATGCAGGTGTAACCTATGAGAAGTCCTCTCGCCGATTTGAGTGGTAACTTTAAAAAAGTTTGGGAAAGCATGAACCAGGGGCAAAAGGTGATCGCTCTTTTGCTTCTGGTGCTTCTGGTTGGAGGCTTGATAACTTTATTCATGTACTCTTCAAAGCCCGATTATGCCCTGCTTTATCGCAGCTTTTCTCCTGAAGAGTCAGGGGCGCTGGTGGATAAGCTTGAGGAGTTGGGCATTCCTTACCGGCTTTCAGACGGTGGTACCAGGATAGAAGTTCCCCGGGATAAAGTTTATTTAGCCCGCATGAGGCTTGCCCAGGAAGGCTTTCCTCAAACCGGGGTTGGGTTTGAGCTTTTCGATAAAAACACTTTTGGACTAACCAGCTTTTTGCAGAAAGTTAACTATCAAAGGGCCTTACAGGGAGAATTGGAACGCACTATTGCCCAGCTTGAAGAAGTGGATGGTGCCCGGGTACACATTACCATGCCCGAAGAGAGTCTTTTTGCAGAGGAGGAGAAACTTCCCACCGCTTCAGTGGTTTTAAAGCTTCGTCCCGGGGCTCGCTTGAGGGAAGACCAGGTCGAAGCCATTGCGCGTCTGGTTGCAAACAGCGTGGAGGGTCTTGATGCCAGCCGGGTAACCATACTTGATGACCGGGGGGATATTTTGGCCAGTGGTGGTGGAGAAGAAAGCTGGGGAAGTATCACCAATCTTACTGCCACCCAGCTCGAGATGAAAAAAGAGCTTGAGAGCGTGATAACCCAGCGGGTGCAGAGCATGTTAGAGGGAGTACTGGGCCGCCGCAGGGCTGTGGTGCGGGCCAGCGTGGAACTAAACTTTGAACAAAAAGAAGGAGAAAAGGAGATTTATCAACCAGTAGCTGGCAATGAAGGGGTCATTCGCAGCACCCAGGAGGAGGAGGAGAAATACCAGGGAACTTCAGACGCTGCAGGAGGAGCAGCGGGTGTGGCTTCGAATATTCCCGTTTATGGCTCGGAAGAAGAAAAACAGGGTGGTAGCTATAGTCGGAGAAACGTGACCACCAATTACGAGATAAACCGGGTTTTAGAAAAATATGCCGCTTTGCCTGGAGATATCAAGCGGCTTTCGGTTGCTGTCCTGGTTGATAGCACTCTGACTCCTGAGGATGTAGGAAAAATCCGCAGAGTGGTTGAGGTTGCAGCCGGCATTGACCCGGAGCGGGGAGATAGCGTAGTAGTGGAAACTTTGCCCTTCAATCAGGATTTCTGGCAGGAAGAAGAAAGGGCGCTCAAAGCACAAAGGTTTATGGAACTCATAGACCTTGTGGGGCGCTATGGAGTTCCGGCTTTATTGATACTGGTTCTTTATTTCATCGGTCGGAAGGTGTTGGTGGCGGTAACCGCACCCCAGGAAGTGGTTGCAGAAGTTTATAGCGAAGAACCCCTTGAGTATGAGGAGGCTACGGAAGTAACACCTCTGCGTAGTACTCCTGAGCTGAGTCCTGAAGAAAAAATGCGCATGGAGATTCAAAAACGTATGGAAGAGGAAATTAAAAAGCTGGTAGAAGAAAAGCCTGATGACGCAGTGAAACTAATCCGTAACTGGTTGAGCGAGGAGTGAGTGGTTGATGGCTATCGTTCCTCGTCGGGGTTTAACTGGAAGACAAAAAGCGGCGATTCTTCTGGTGAGCCTGGGTCCAGAGCTTTCGGCTCCCATATTGAAAAAGCTGTCTGAAAACGAAATCGAAGATATCACTCTGGAAATCGCGGCTCTGGAAAAGGTACCTCCCGAGATTCGAGAAGAGGTGATCAATGAATTTTACCACATGGCGGTAGCTCAACTTTATATCGCTCAGGGGGGAGTAGAATACGCAAAGCAGTTGCTTGAAAAGGCCCTTGGTCCCCATAAAGCGCAGGAAATAATCAGCAAACTTTCTGCCAGCCTGGAAGTAACGCCCTTTGAGTCTTTGCGCAGAGCAGATCCTCTGCAAATTCTTAACTTCATCCAAAATGAACATCCCCAGACCATTGCACTGGTACTCTCTTATCTTAAGCCGGAACAGTCAGCTGCAATTCTGGGGAATCTTCCAGAAGGTGTGCGGGGAGAAGTAGCCATGCGCCTTGCCCTTATGGATCGTGCTTCTCCAGAAGTGGTCCGAGAGATAGAGTCAATCCTGGAGCGGAAGATTTCCACCTTCCTGGGTCAGGATTTAACCCGGGTAGCTGGGAAGCAAAAATTGATAGAAATCCTCAACAAGAGCGACCGAGGTACCGAGAAAAGCATTCTGGAGGCTATTGAGGAAAAAGACCCCGACCTTGCTGAGCAGATTAGGTCTGAGATGTTCGTCTTTGAAGACATAGCCCTGCTTGACGATCGGGCAATCCAGCTTGTGCTGCGCCAGGTGGATAACAAAGACCTGGCTTTGGCCCTGAAGGGAGCCTCAGAAGAGGTGAGAGAAAAGATCTTCAAGAACATGTCTCAGCGTGCAGCGCAAATGCTCAAAGAAGACATGGAGTACATGGGACCTGTGCGTGCTCGCTTGGTGAACGAGGCACAGCAGAAGATTGTCAACATCGTGCGCAGGCTTGAAGAGGCTGGAGAGATCGTTATTAGCCGTGGTGGGGAGGAAGAGATCATTGTTTAGATTTAACCTTTGTAAAGCAATCGTGGTCGAAGATCAAAAAGTCGTGGTTGACCCCGAAAGAAGGGAAAGGATCGGACACAATGGCATTTCTGATGCAGAATTCCCTGGAGGGGAAGCAGGGGTTACAGAAGAAAGCCTGGAAGCATTGCGTGCTGCGATAGAAAAAGAGCGGGAAAGCATTTTGCAGGAGGCCCATAAAGAAAAGGTGCGCATCCTGGAAGAAGCTCGGAAAGAAGCACAGGCGCTGAAAAAGCAAGGTTTTGAGGAGGGCTTTTTACAGGGTAAGGAGGAAGCAAAAAAAGAGGCGTACGAAGCATTGCAGAAAAAAATTGTACTTTGGGAAAGCGTGCTTCAGGAAATAAAACGGGTGCGTAAAGAAAGCCTTTTCGATCTTAAAGAGCTTATTCTGGAGCTCAGCTTGGCCGTTGCAGAGCGTATTATTCGCAGGGAAGCCAAACGAGAACCTTTCTTTGCCAACCTGATTGAGGAGGCTCTTCAAAAGCTTAATCGTCGCGAACGAGTAGTTGTAAAAGTGCACCCTCTGGATGTTGCTTTGCTGAAGGATATCAAGGAGGAGCTGTGCAGTAAGCTGGACGGTCTGGAATATCTTGAAATCAGAGAGGATGCACGTTGCGCACGGGGTGATTTTCTGGTGGAAACAGATTTTGGGAGCATAGACGGCCGGGTAGATACCCAGCTTCACTGGATTAAAAAAGAATTGCTGGAGGAGATACAGGGTAAAAATGCTTGATATCAAACGTCTGAAGGCAAAGCTGGAAAGCATTGATACGTTGCGTCTTAACGGAAAAGTACAGCGAGCGGTGGGCATCGTCATAGAATCCAAAGGGCCGGCCTGCAAGGTTGGGGAACTGTGCCAGATTCGTTCTCTGGATACCCAGAGTGAAATACTTGCTGAGGTGGTTGGCTTCAGGGATGCACAGACGCTGCTCATGCCTCTTGGTGAGCGAAACGGGATTGAGCCGGGCAGTGACGTGGTGGCGCTGGGTAAAGAATTGCGGGTAAGGGTTGGCGAGGAGCTTTTGGGACGGGTAATCGATGGATTGGGAAAGCCCCTTGATGATAAGGGTTGCATCGAAGGCCGGGATGAATACCCCCTGGACAATGAACCCCCCAACCCCCTGCAGCGGAAGCGTATCAGTGAAGTCCTGCCTATGGGGGTGAAGGCAATAGATGCACTTCTCACCTGTGGCAAGGGGCAGAGGGTGGGTATTTTTGCTGGAAGCGGGGTGGGGAAGAGTACACTTCTTGGAATGATAGCTCGCAATGCTCAAAGCGACGTAAATGTTATTGCCCTTATTGGCGAGCGAGGACGAGAGGTGCGCGAATTTATCGAAAAGGACCTCAAAGAAGGCCTCAGCAAAAGTTGTGTGGTGGTAGCCACCTCGGATAGACCCCCTCTGCAGAGAATTAAGGCAGCTTTTACCGCCTGTGCCATAGCTGAGTATTTTCGTGACCAGGGCAAAGACGTGCTCTTTTTGATGGACTCGGTGACTCGCCTGGCCATGGCTCAGAGAGAGCTGGGATTGGCTATTGGGGAACCGCCCACCACCCGAGGATATACGCCGTCAGTCTTTGCTTTGCTTCCCAGGTTTTTTGAACGCTTGGGGACTTCTCGCCAGGGTTCGATTACCGCTCTGTGTACGGTACTGGTTGAAGGAGACGATATGAACGACCCAGTTGCTGATACAGTGCGGGGAATCCTTGATGGACACATCGTGCTTTCCAGGAAGCTTTCTTTCGAAGGACATTATCCGGCAATTGATATTTTGCAAAGTATAAGCCGTCTTATGCCCGATATAACCAGCAAGGAACAACAGCGGGCTGCTCAAAGGGTGAGAGAAATTCTTGCCACCTATCGGGAAGCAGAAGACCTGATTAATATTGGAGCTTATCAGAGGGGAAGCAATCCCCGCATCGATTATGCTCTGGAAAAGATAGAAGCGGTAAAAGCTTTTCTGCGCCAGGATGTTGAAGAAGCGTTTACCTATGATAGGACACTCCAGCTTCTCTTTAGTCTGTTTGAAGTTAAGAAAGACAGCGAGGTGGCTTGATGGGCTACAATTTTAAGCTTCAAAAAGTCCTTGATGTTAAGAAGGTTCGTGAGGAGTTGATCGAAGTAAAATTGGCTGAGCTTGAGAAGCTGGCTGAGCGCCAGCGCAGGGAGCTCATTATCATGGAAGAGGCCAGGAAAGAATATATGGCTCAAAGGACCCGGGAGCGGGAACAGGGAGAGCGCCTGATGGAGGAGGCCTTTTTTGAGAAAATGCTTGATAACCTGGAGCGCAAGATAGAGGAACTCAAAAGTTATCTCCGGGAATTGGAACGGCAAATTGCACAGACCAAGGAAGAGTTGGTCTGTGCTTCCTTAGAGCGCAAGGTTATGGAAAAATTGCGCGAGAAAGATTACCAGGAGTTTTCCTTGAATGTTCAGAAGAGTAACCAGAAACTTCTCGATGAAGTGGCTATTCAGATGTATCTGAGGAGGGAGATCTGAAATGCAGCCAGCTTCCCTCTCACGAGTTCTGGATAGAGTCAACGAAATAGAAAGCCTACTTTCTCGGGTAAGAGGTTCTTCTGGCACACCTTTTACTTTTCGTCGTGAAGGCAGGGTTTCTTCCAAAAACCTTGAGGAAGGAAGCTCTTTTGAGGCGATACTCAGAGAGTATGCTGATAAGTACCAGATTGACGTGAATTTATTAAAGAAACTGGTCCAGGTAGAGTCAGGGGGAAACCCCAACGCTGTTTCACCCAAGGGAGCCATGGGGCTTATGCAGCTTATGCCTCAGACTTGCAAGATGCTGGGTGTGCAGGATCCCTTTGATGTCCGAGAAAATATCGCTGCAGGCACCCGATACTTACGAAGCTTAATCGATCGCTTTGGTAGCCTGGAGCTGGCTCTTGCTGCTTACAACGCAGGACCGTCAAGAGTTGAAGCTTATCAGGGGGTACCTCCTTTTGAAGAGACCCGGACCTTTCTTAGGAAAATCTTAGGAGGGTATTACTGATGGCTGTTGCACAGCAGGAAGTGCAAAAAATGGCCCGGAAGGTGGGATCTCAGAAAAAAAACGCTGTGGCTCGCTCTAAGGGGAAGAAGAGAAATCAGTCTCAAAAAACAAAAAAGAATCGCAAAAAAGCAGGTTTTGTAGATACTGTTTTTCCTCTTTTGATTTTCATGGTGACCCTGGTTTTCTTTCTCAATTTTGCAGGAATTATTAATTTGCCCTTTTTGAAGCCAGTTATGTCTGTAAAGTCTGGGGAAGGAAATCCAGTCGAGGCAGTGGAAGAAACTCCTCTCGTTTCTGAAGAAACACCGGAAGAAGAGATATACCCTGGTCCGGATCTTCCCAAAGTGAGCCAGGGCGAAGAAAAGCAGTCGGTGCTGCCTGAGGTAGAAGAGCCACTTCCTGCTTCGCAAGCAAGTGAAGGTGCTGTGCAAACCGGGGTAGAGGATTCCACCCCTTCGAGTGAAAGTGAACAGGAAAACCTGTGGCGCCTGGCTAAGATTTACACAGCTATGGAGCCAGAGGAAGCGGCCCGGCTTTTGGAAAAACTTTCCGATGAGGAGGTGATTCGAATATTTTCGGTGATGAAAGAAAGGAATGTGGCTGAGATTTTGAGCATTTTCCCCCCAGAGCGGGGTGCAACACTCATTCGCAAAATGATGGAAGGGAGGTGAACTGATGGAACTGGGATTGTTTGCTCTTTTGCCAGAGCAAAATGTTGCCATCGAAAAAAGGGAATGGCCCGAACAAGTTACTGAGGAGAAGAAACTCGAGACCGGGGATTTCGAAACGATGATAAACGAACTTGTAACTGGACCAGGTGTTGCCGCAGAACAGAGCAGTATTTTCTCTACTCAGATTTCGAATTCAAAGCGTTGTGGCGCTGAAAGCACAGGAGGAGCTCTGGTGGAAGCAGTAACCCCGATTACCAACTGTCCTTTGCCAAAAAGCTCCTGCGCCGGCACGCAGAGTAGCTTGCCAAGCGCTGCTTTTGGTGCTGCGGCACTGGATCCTCTTCTGGCATTGGACTTTGAAAATGCTGTTTCAGAGTTCCTTGATGAGGTGCAAAGCCTTAACTTCAGCGTTGATATGGGCGAATTGGGCAAAGTGGAATTAAGTGGTGGAAGGAATGAGAGTGGAGAGTTTCAATTTCAGATATCGGGCAGCAAAGAAGCGCTTGCTCGCCTGTTGGGGCGGGTTTTAGCGGCAGTGGCCGGCTTCGCTGGTGGTGGAGGCACTTCAAGCAATGCCGGCGATTGCGGAACTTCTGGTTGCGGCGGTGTCTCGCTGGATAGTTTCTGTGCTCAGGATACCCTGTTGGACTTGCAGCCAGAGACTGTAGCTGCCCAAGAAAACGTTGAAGAAGCGGTTATCACGGGAAATAACGGTAATTCCCAGTTTCAGGAGGGAAGTGTAGTTTCCTCGGAGGTGGACACTGTTCTCCTTGCAGAGGAGGCCCAACTCTCCTCGGTAGAAAACGAGCTTTCACATGTTGAAGGTGAAAGTAATTTCGAGGCAAATCTTGAAGGAAGTACGGTTCCTGAGACTAACACAGGTTCTGAGCAGGTTCCAGAAGGCGAAACTCTGTTTGATATCCAAAATAACCAGGCTGCTACCACTGATGAAACCCTGGACCGTCGCGGGGTGTTCGCGGACCAGAAACCGGATGTAAATACCCAGAAGAAAGACTCTATCAGTGGAGAAAACCTTACCGTCTTTGATGCTCATAGCACAAAATCTGGAGAAGCTTTTGCTGGAGAGAAGCTTGAAGTGCACGTGAAATCAGATGCCGATATTGAACAGTTGTTTGATCAGGTTTTTCAGGTACTGAGTGTGGAGAGAGGCAAAAAACAGGTAACCATTCAGCTTGAGCCCAAAGAACTGGGCAAAATCGTGGTTTTGCTCACCGAACACGATGACAAAATTCGCTGTGTCTGGCATGTGGAACATCCTGAAACCAGAGCACTTCTTGAAGAAAATCTGGCATTACTCGAGGCGCGGGCTGCGAGCCAGGGCATGAATCTGGAGAGTTTTGTTAGCCAGCAGCAAAACTCCTCATATGGCAGGGAAGAGTTTGATAATTTTGCAAGTTTTTCCCGGCAGTATAGCCTGGATGAGGAGCTTTCTCGGCGGGAGTTTCCGGTTCAGTCCTGGTCAGAGGGAAGGCTGAACCTGGTTGTTTGAGGGGGTGTGGCTGAATGATACTACCGGCGGAGAGCGCTACATATTATACCGGGAGTGGAGAGGTTCAGGAAAATCAGGATAAAAGGGAGCTAACCCACCACGATTTTTTGCAACTTCTGGTGTGCGAGTTGCGCTATCAAAATCCCCTGGATCCCATGCAGGGAAGCGAGTTTGGTGCCCAGCTGGCTCAGTATTCCACCCTGGAGGAAGTGCAGAATACCAATAGTTCACTGCGGCAACTCTTGTTTCTTGAGGGAGCAACCCTGATTGGGAAAAGAGTGTTGCTGGTTAGTGGCGAAGAGGGAGTGGTGGAAAGCGTGAGTTTGGGCGAAGATGCGTTGGCCCTTAATGTAGGGGGTAGCGAGTATTCGCTATCCGAGGTTCGGGAGGTTCTTGAGTAACGTGGTGCGGGAGATAGGTTTCAACGACCGCTGGTTGACAGAAAATATTACCAATAAGACACCGCTTTCCCGTGCCAGAAAATCGCAGCAAGGCACTTCTCGTTTTGAAAACTTCCTGCAAGAGGAAGAAATACGTTTTTCCTTGCATGCTCGCCGCCGCATGGAGGAGCGAGGGATAAACTTGGACGGAAAAACTGCAGAACGCTTACAAGAAGGCATTTCCAGAGCCGCTGCCAAGGGTAGCCAGACTTCGCTGGTTATCGTGGACGGCGTGGGATTTGTGGTTAGGGTACCTGAGAAAACGGTTTTGACCTGTATGGAAGCTTCTCAGGAGAAAGTATTTACCAACATTGATTCAGCAGTGATTATTTAGATTGAATTTAGAGGGGCTGGACCGCTCAGTCGGGGGTCCCTTGAGGGGAGGTTGACAAGGTATGATGCGTTCTCTGTTTGCTGGGGTTTCTGGTCTGAAAAATCACCAGACCCGTATGGACGTAATTGGTAACAATATTGCCAATGTGAACACGGTGGCCTTCAAGGCCAGCCGGGTTACTTTTGAAGATATACTCAGCCAGACTATTGAGGGAGCAAGAAGTCCTGAAGCCGGTGGATTGGGGGGCGTGAACCCCAAACAGGTGGGACTGGGTACTGCCATAGGAAGCATAGACACCATATTCACAGCAGGCAGTTTGCAGACCACTGATAATCCCACCGATTTCGCCATTCAGGGTTCAGGCTTTTTTGTGGTTAGCGACGGTGAACAAAACTACTACACCCGTGATGGGGCCATGAAAACCTCTGCCGATGGTGCACTGGTCAACAGTAATGGTTACCGCCTTCAGGGGTGGATGGCTGACTCAAACGGCAACATTGACACCACTCAGGCCTTACAGGACATCGTCATTCCAGTGGGGACCCAAATGAGCCCTAAGGCCACTGGCAATGTGGGTTTTGAGGGCAACCTGGATGCCAACGCAGCAACGGGAGATAGCTATTTCACCAGCGTCCAGGTTTATGATTCTCTGGGAAATGTGCATAACCTGACCATTACCTTTGAAAAAACTGCCAATCCTAATGAGTGGACCTGGGAAGCCACTCTGGACGGTAGCGCACCCAGCTCAGGCGGCTCAGGCACTCTTTCTTTTGATCCGGCAACTGGTGAGGTGAGCTCAGGAGGCACCGGCAGTGCAACGTTCACGATTACTGGAGCTGAAGACCTTAACCTGAATTTGGATTTCTCGATTCTCACTCAGTTTGGAAGTCCTTCCACTGCTTATGTGGCTTCGCAGGACGGCTACGAAGCAGGGTCGCTCGACATGGTAACCACTGATTCAAGCGGAGTAATCACTGGTATTTTCACCAACGGTCAGTCCAAGCCTCTGGCCCAGATTGCTCTGGCTACTTTTTCCAATCCCGCGGGCCTGCTCCGGGTAGGTGGTAATCTATTTCAGATTTCCAACAACTCTGGCTTGCCCAGCGTCGGTCCTGCAGGAAGCGGTGGTCGGGGAAGCATTGCAGTGGGGGCATTGGAGATGTCCAATGTGGACCTGGCCCAGGAGTTTACCAATATGATTGTTACTCAAAGAGGTTTTCAGGCTAACTCAAAGGTAATAACTACTTCTGATGAGATGCTCCAGGATTTGATAAACATTAAACGTTAGTGATGTTTCCGGGGTTCCCTCTTAAGAGGGAACCCCGGAGGGGGAGGAAAAGATGATTGCAGTTACTCGTTTTAACGGATCAGTTTTTGTGGTGAATTCAGATTTAATCGAGACCATTGAGGCGACTCCGGATACGGTAATTACTTTGGTTACTGGAAAAAAGTACGTGGTTCAGGAAAAGGTGGAGGAAGTGATAGAAAGAATCATTGAATTTCGACGTAAAAGTGGCATGGCCCGGATATTGATTAATGAAATTCACTCTGAACGGGGGAAGGAGAATGGATAAGGCTACCCTTATTGGTCTGGCACTGGGAGTGGTTCTACTTTTCTGGGGGATGCTTGGTTCGGCAAGCCTGCAAGTCTTCATCAGTGTTTCTTCGGTTCTCATTACCGTTGGGGGAACTTTAGCAGCGACTATGATCAGCTTTCGTTTTGAGCAGGTGATGAAGGCATTCCAACTCTTCCAAATTGCCATGAAAGAGAAACTTCCTTCCTCGCAAGAGGTCATTTCGGTTTTGGTTTCACTTGCTGAAAAAGCTCGCAAAGAAGGACTGCTGGCACTTGAGGAAGAATCGGAACGTTTCGAAGACCCCTTTTTCAGAAAAGGCATTCAGCTGGTGGTCGATGGTACTGACCCTCAGTTGGTGAAGAGCATCCTGGAGACCGAACTTCTCTTTCTCGAGGAACGCCACAAATTAGGCCGCTCCATTTTCGAGACCATGGGTACCTTTGCCCCCGCTTTTGGCCTTATTGGAACTCTCATTGGTCTGGTAGCCATGCTGGTTAACCTTGATGACCCCAAAAAAGTCGGACCTGGTATGGCAGTGGCACTTCTGACCACCCTGTATGGAGCCATCATCGCTAATCTTTTCTGTCTTCCAGTGGCTAACAAACTTAAGTTGCGAAGTCAGGAAGAAATCCTGCTTAAAGAAGTTATCATCGAAGGTATCCTGTCTATTCAGGCTGGAGATAATCCGCGCATTGTTGAGGAAAAACTCAAATCCTTCTTTGCTCCTCAGGTTAGGGAAGCATTTGAGCGGGAGCGGGAAACCGGAGAGCGAGTTATAACTTTGAGAAGAGAAGCAGGAGGTTGATGGAAAAATGCCAAGGCCCAGAAAGAGTGAAGAAGCACCTCCGGGTGCGCCCTTGTGGACTCAAACCTATGGCGACTTTATGTCGCTTCTACTTTGTTTTTTTGTTCTTCTTTTTGCGTTGTCCACTATTGATGTGGCTCGTTTTAAAGAGGTCATTTCCTCTATTCAGGGTGCGCTGGGTGTCCTGGAGGGTGGCCCCAGGGTTTTACAGCCCTCGGATATCCCGGTTCCTAAGCCCCCTACCCAGATTAACCCTTCGGGCCTTGTGGAGTTGAAACTGGCTGGTCTACAGAGAGAAATTGAGAAAAAGCTCATTGAGGAAAAAGCGATTTCTCCTGAGAAAGTAGATATCAAGATTGATGAGCGTGGTCTGGTGATTACCTTTCTGGATAACGTTTTCTTTGACTTGGGGAGTGCCGACTTGAGGCCGGAGATGATTCCGGTTCTGCACGCAGTCGCTGATGTTTTAAGGGACATTGATAACTCGGTGCGCATTGAAGGGCACACTTGTGATTTACCTATCAATACACCCCGCTTCCCATCCAATTGGGAGCTATCTGCAGCCAGGGCCATTGCAGTCCTGCGCTACTTTGTTGAGCAGGAAGGGATGCCTCCTGAGCGTTTGATAGCCGTTGGTTACGGGCAGTATCGTCCTTTGGTTCCCAACCTTGATGAGGAGCACCGGAGAAAAAACCGCCGGGTGGAAATAGTGATCTTGCGTGGAAAGGAGGCGTAAACACCATGCCAGAAGAAGTAAAAGCTCAGGAAGTAGAAGAAACTGTAGAAGAGGAAAAAAGCTCTTCTCCAATGAGAAAAATCATGCTTTTTGCCACTCTGGGACTGGTTGCTTTTATGGGTTTTTTCTACGTTAAGCAGAGCGGTCTACTGCAAAAGTTTCTGGGAGCAAGGGAGGCTAAACCCAAACCACCCCTCGTTTACACTTTTGACCAGCAATTTCTGGTCAACCTTGCTGATAAGGATGTGTTACGCTATGTTAAAGTGGTGCTGGGTGTGTCCACTCGCGATCAGAAAGTTATCGATGAAATTAAAAAACGCATGGTGGAGGTCAGGGATGCCATCATCCTGGTGATCAGTTCCCGAAATTCTGAAGAGCTTCTTAAGCCAGAAGGGAAGGAAAAGCTGAAGCGCGACATTCGGGAAACGCTTAACGGTCTTTTAAGCAGTGGAGAGGTAGAAGAAATTTATTTTGTTGACTTTGTGATGCAGTAACCACGAGGGCGTAAGGCATGAGCAAGGAGATTCTTTCTCAGGAAGAAATTGATGCGCTGCTTAAGGCCCTTACTGAAGGAGAAGAAACCGCTGAGGCTGTTAAGCAGGAAATAGAGAAAGAAAAAGTCTCGGAGAGGCGGGTTAAGGTCTACGATTTCAGAAGGCCAGAGCGATTTTCCAAAGACCAAATCCGTACTTTCCACATGATATTTTCGGCTTTTTCGCGCCTTGCTTCTACCAACCTGGCGGCTTTTTTGAGAAGCAGAGTACAGATTAACCTTCTTTCTGTTGACCAGCTCACTTATGATGAATTTGTGCGCTCAGTGCCCAGTCCAACATATTTGTGCATTTTTTCCATGCTGCCACTTGAGGGAAGATGTCTGCTTCAGATTAGCTTGGATATCGTCTTTTTGATGTTGGACCGCCTTCTGGGAGGCCCGGGAGGGGTCCCGGCTCATATCCGAGCCCTTACCGAGATTGAAAACCGAATCATGGGTGGCATTATGGAGAGAGTCATGATGGCTATGACCGAGGCTTGGAGCAGCATTTACAGCATCGAACCCCGGATTGAAGCGATGGAGTCTAACCTGGAATTTGTGCAGATTGTATCCGGCAACGATATGGTGATTCTCTTTAGCTTTGAGATTGAAATAGGAGATCGACAGGGAATGTTGACCGTTTGTATACCGTATATCGTGGTTGAGCCGATTACCAGAAGCTTGAGCGCTTCGCTGTGGTTTGCTTCTCGGAAAAGTAGTGATCCAGAGACCCAGAAAAACGTGGAACGCTTGATGGGTAAAGTGAAACTCCCTATTTCCGTGGAGCTGGGAAGAACCAACATTTCTCTCGGCGACTTTCTGGAACTCGAGGTGGGGGATGTGGTGGTGCTTAATCAGAGGCTTAACAAGCCACTTAATATCCGGGTGGGTAAGAAGGTGAAAATGGTTGGTGTTCCTGGGCGTGTAGGCAATAGAATTGCGGTGCGGGTAGACCGCTTGAAGGAGGAAACGAATCATGAGTGAAGAACTCCTAACTTCTCAAGAAAAGGATGTGTTGGGGGAAATATCTAACATTTCCATGGGTTCTGCAGCCACAGCCTTGAGTGGTCTTTTGGGAAAAAGAGTGGAAATAACCGTTCCTCGAGTTGAAGTAGTTTCTTCGCAGGAAATGGATGCCTTTTTCCCGGAAGAACATATTATGGTGAAGGTGCTCTATGCAGAGGGTTTGCGAGGAAGTAATATCCTGCTCATCAAAAACGAAGATGCTAAAGCCATGGTTAGTCTCATGATGGGTGGCGATGGGAAAAGTGATCTTCCTCAGGAGATTGACGAGCTGGGAATCAGCGCACTTGGTGAGGCCATGAACCAGATGATGGGTTCTGCTTCAACAGCACTTTCTGATTTTTTGGGCCTTCGAGTAAGCATTTCTCCACCGGAGGTAGTTTTTGAGAATGTTTCTGAAGCGGAAAGGAGATGGGTAGAGGAGCAGAGTGAAGAATCCCTGGTGGCTATCACCTTTCGCTTGGTGGTGGAAGATGTTATCGATAGTTCCATGATACAGCTGGTTCCCTTGAGTCTGGCCAAAGAAGTTGTTAGCTCACTTCTTCCTGGGGAAGAAGTTGTGGTGCCTGAAGAAACGAGCGAGGAAGAGGAGAAAGCAGAACTTGAAAGTGGTGGTGCCGAGGAGACTGGCGCGAGGGAAGAGGAGCAACCTCTTCAGAAAAAGAGTAAGCCTACCGTTGAAGCAAAAAAGGTGGAGTTTGCTGAATTTAAAAAGCGAGAAGAAGCAGCCGAAAAAATTAACCTGGAATTGCTCATGGATGTAAGCTTACCCGTGATTGTGGAGCTGGGAAGGACTCGCCTTGCCATAAGTGAGATTCTGGATTTAGGCCCCGGTTCCATCATTGAGCTTGATAAGCTGGCTGGTGAGCCGGCGGATCTCTATGTGAATGATGTTCTTTTTGCCCGCGGTGAAGTAGTGGTGATTGAAGAGAATTTTGGAGTGCGGATTACCGAGATTATAAAACCTGAAGAGCGCATTAAATCCTTAAAAGAAGCGAGGGCTCAATAGTCGTGAGATTGCTCCGGGTTTTCTGGTTGTTTTTTTTGTTCCTACTTTTGGAAAGAGCAGCTTTTGCTCAGGATGAACTCGAGCTTCCTGAAGTTGCTCCTCCTTCCTTTTCAGGGGGGGTCGATGTGCTCAGGGTAGCTCTGGCCTTCCTGTTCGTTATTCTGTGTTTATGGGGTCTTTACTACTTTCTGAGGCGTTTTGCAAGGGAAAAACCCCGTCTTGCCTCCTCTCGGTACATGGTTCTGCTGGATTTTTTCCCGGTCAGCCAGAAGCTCTCAGTGTACCTTTTTCGAGTTGGGGAACGGGTAATCATGCTGGCCCAGAGTGGGAACACGGTTCGGGAAATTGCGGAATTCCAGATGGAAGAGCTTGAGGAGCAAAAACCCACGTCGTCCGGTTTCACTTCCTATCTGGATCTCATTCTGGGGCGGAGGAAGAACGATTAGTATGAGAGGCTGGTCACCTTTTTTGAGAATCAGAAAATACTTTTACTGGGTGGTACTGCTTGGTTTGGTGCTGGCTACCTTTGGTTCAGCCCTGGCTCAGGAGACTCCCCTTTTTATCCCCCGCATTTCCATTGAACCCCAAACTGCCGAACAACCTGAACAGTTCGTGTTTACTCTGCAGGTTTTGATTTTTCTGACTGTTTTGAGTCTGGCTCCAGCCATTTTGATTCTGCTCACTTCTTTCACCAGGATTGTGGTGGTGCTGGCTTTTGTACGCAATGCCTTGGGTTCTCCTCAGATACCCCCCACTCCGGTTTTGATAGGACTGGCCCTGTTTTTAACCTACTTTGTTATGGCGCCTACTTTCTCTCAGCTCAACCAGGAGGTATTAACGCCCTTTATGGATGGTGCTATCACCCAGAATGAGGCTCTCAACAAGGGAGAAGCTATTCTGCGCGATTTCATGTTCCGCCAAACCCAGGAAAAAGATCTGGCACTTATGGTTTCTCTGGCTAAAATTCCCCGGCCCAGAAACCGCGATGAGGTGCCTACTTACGTCCTCATTCCGGCCTTTGTTTTGAGTGAGTTGAAAATTGCTTTCATGCTGGGGTTTATCATCTACGTTCCTTTTCTGCTCATTGACATGGTGGTGGCCAGCATTTTGATGTCCATGGGGATGATGATGCTTCCACCGGTGATGATTTCTCTTCCTTTCAAGATACTGCTTTTTGTGTTGGTAGATGGCTGGGAATTGATAACCCGGGGCCTGGTGCTCTCAGTCCGTTAGTTGAGGTGAGAACAGTTGCTGGAAAGCTTGGTACTGGAAATCGGAAGGGAAAGTTTACTGCTGGTCATGAAAGTTGCCCTACCCATACTGGGTGTGGCACTACTTGTGGGTATTCTGGTGAGTATCTTCCAGGCGGTTACCCAGATCCATGAACTGACCCTCACCTTCGTACCCAAAATCCTGGCGGTGTTTCTCATTCTGGCTTTGCTCGGCCCCTGGATGTTGCGGGTTTTCATGGATTTTGCGGCGGGTCTTTTCTGGAATCTGCCTTCTTTTATCAGGTGATATGAGCTACATCTTGGAAGTTCTGGCTAACAATATCTTGCCGTTTATCCTGGTCTGGGTGCGCTTTTTGGGTCTTTTTTTGATGGCTCCAGTTTTGAATTCTCGCTTTATTCCTCCGCTGGCCAAAATCGGTCTTGCTTTCCTGGTGGCGGTCATGGTTTTCCCTCTTGTGGATTTTCCCCAGAGCTGGACAGCCCTGGATGCTCGCTATTTGACAGCTGTTTTATCGGAGAGCCTCACCGGCTTTGTGCTGGGATTAATCGTATCCTTTGTTTTTGCTTGTATTCAGATTGCCGGCGAGATAATCGATTTTGAGATGGGATTCAGTTACGTTAATGTAGTTGACCCTCTTTCCAACCTGGGCGCTTCAGTGGTCGGTCAGTTTTACCTGATGCTGGCCACTCTTTACTACTTGGGCATTGACGGTCATCACCTTGCTTTGCGGGCATTGGTACACTCTTTCCGCTTTCTTCCTCCGGGGAGTTTCTTGCTGGGAGAACACCTGCTTGCTCCTTTTCTTAACCTGGTTCAGGAGGTCATGGTAGTAGCCCTACAGATTGCGGCTCCAGTTATGGCAGCTCTCTTTCTAACCAATCTTACCCTGGCAATCATTTCTCGGGCCATACCCCAGATGAATGTGTTTGTGGTAGGTTTACCTCTTAATCTGGGAATAGGAATTTGGGTTATCCTTTCTGCTTTGCCTTACTTTTTACCTGTTTTGGGGCGAGTTACCGAGCTTTTTGTAGGAGCGCTTCTGCGTTTCCTGTCTCCTGCAGGCTGAAATTTGGCAATTAAATTTATCTGCAATTTGCAGGTGATGATTTATGCCGGCTCAGGAGAAAACTGAAGCCCCAACGCCAAGGCGCAGAGAGGAACTGCGGAGAAAAGGGCAGGTTCCAAGGAGCGTAGATTTCAGCACCGGTTTTGGATTCTTGGCCACCTTTTCTGTGGTGAGCTTTCTGGTTACTTCACTGATGCAGCAGTGGGAAGACTTTACCAGCACTTTCTGGATGAGTGCTTTCCGGCTTGAAGAAAGAGGCGTGGAATGGACTCTGGACCTTTTTAAGACCGTTTTTCTTTTCTATGCCCGGATGGTGGCGCCGGTGGTGCTGATTGCTGCAGGAATGGGCCTTTTCCTGGGTTTTTTGCAGACTGGTTTTGTGGTTTCCTTTGAGAAGTTAAAACCCCAATTTCAATATGTTAATCCTTTGAAGGGTGTGGAAAGGCTTTTTTCGCTACGCACTTTTATGGAGTTTTTGAAAGTGAGCTTGAAGGTGCTGCTTGGCATAGCACTTGCTTATCTCATTCTCAAATCAGTACTACCTGGGCTTTCTACGCTCTCCTTTATGGAACTCCGCTCCGCTCTTTTCCTGGTTGGTGGCGTGGCGAAGAAGCTGGGTTTTTCTCTGGGGGCTTTATTTTTAGGTATCGGTTTCTTCGATTTTTTCTACCAGCGCTTTGAGTATGAGCGCAATATCCGGATGACCAAAGAGGAACTCAAAGAAGAACTCAAAAAAACCGAGGGTGATCCCCTGGTGCGTTCCCGAATACGCTCCAAGCAGCGAGAGATAGCTCGTCTGCGCATGATGCAGGAAGTGCCCAAAGCACAGGTAGTGGTTACCAACCCCACCCATGTGGCTTGTGCACTGCGTTACGAGCGTGGCGTGATGAGAGCGCCGGTTTTGGTGGCCAAGGGCAAGAATTTTCTGGCCCAACGCATCAAGCAAATTGCCAGGGAGCATGAAGTGCCCATTGTCGAAAACAAAAAGGTGGCCTGGGACCTTTATAAATCCTGCAAGGTCGGGCAGGAAATACCGGGTTTTCTCTATCGAGCGGTTGCCGAAATCCTGGCCTTTGTTTACAGGCTTAAAAAGAGCAGGGTTTGAGGTGAAAATATGGACAGCGTGAAGACTCTGGTCAGGACTCTGGAAAGTGGTAAAAAATACAGCGATTTCATTTTCGCCTTCGTTTTTATACTGATTATTTTGATGATGGTCATCCCGCTTCCGCCATTTGTGGTTGATTTTTTCCTTAGTTGCAACATCACTCTGGCGGTGCTGACTTTACTTTCCACCAGTTATGTCACCAATCCCCTGCAATTTTCAGTGTTTCCCTCGCTTTTACTTTTTGCTACGCTCTTTCGATTGGCGTTGAATGTCTCCACAACCAGGTTGATTTTGCTCCATGGTTATGCTGGAAAACTTATCGAAGCCTTTGGACACTTTGTAGTGGGTGGCAACTACGTAGTGGGGTTCATCATTTTCCTGATTCTGGTAATTATTCAGTTTGTGGTTATCACCAATGGAGCCAACCGTATTGCTGAGGTTGCTGCCAGATTTACTCTGGACGCTATGCCCGGAAAACAGATGAGTATCGATGCTGACCTCAATGCTGGGCTTATTGATGAAAATGAGGCCAAGCGTCGCAGACGTGAGATAGAACGCCAGGCGGAATTTTATGGAGCAATGGATGGTGCCAGCAAGTTTGTGCGCGGGGATGCCATAGCCGGCCTTATTATCACCCTGATTAACTTTTTGGGCGGAGTGATTGTAGGGAGCATGCAGCGAGGGCTTTCCATGAACGAAGCCCTGCAGACTTACGCGCTTTTAACGGTGGGCGATGGTCTGGTTGCCCAGATTCCAGCTCTTTTGATTTCCACTGCCAGTGGTTTGATCGTTACCCGGGCAGCGAGTGAAGACAATCTGGGTAAAGATCTCGCTCGAGAAATAACCCGTACTCCCCGGGTTTTGATGATTGCTGCTTTCCTTTTGCTGGTTCTGGGTCTTCTTCCAGGCTTACCAAAAATTCCCTTTTTCCTGCTCTCTCTTGGATTAGCTGGTTTTTCCTATTTGCGAAGCAGAGCCAAAGTGGAGGAAGCAGCGGCTTCTGTAGAAAAGACGCCGGAGATTGAAGAGCTTCCCAGAAGCGTGGAAGATATTGCCCAGATGATCGAGGTGGACCCCATCGAGCTTGAGGTGGGTTACGGTTTGATACCGCTTGTGGATCCTCAATCTGGTGGAGGGCTATTGCGCAGGATCACCCAGATGCGTGTGAACCTGGCCAGAGAAAAAGGTTTCGTTGTTCCGCCGATAAGAGTACGTGATAATCTACATCTCCAGCCCAATGAGTACGTGATCAAGATACGGGGTGTGGAAGTTGCTCGGGGAGAAATTCTACCCAACCACTATCTGGCCATTCACCCTGAAAGCAGAGAAGTCAAAATCGAGGGCATTCCCACTAAGGAACCGGCTTTCCAACTCCCCGCCTACTGGGTTAACGAAACCCGGCGGGAAAAGGCCGAAATGATGGGATTCACGCTGGTTGACCCCGAATCGGTGCTGATTACCCACCTTTCTGAGGTGGTTAAAAAGCATGCGCACGAGTTAATCACTCGTCAGGATGTCCGCCTGCTCCTTGAGCAGGTGAAAAAGACCAACCAGGCGGTGGTGGAGGAACTTATTCCTTCCCTGATGACAGTTGGAGAGGTTCAAAAAGTGTTGCAGTATCTCCTTATGGAAGGCGTTTCGATTCGGGATTTGCCTATGATTCTGGAGGTCCTGGCAGATTACGCCCCACAGAGTAAAAACATTGAAGACCTTACCGAAATGGTGCGCAGAAGGCTGGGCAGAATGATTGTGAGGCAGTACATTACCGGAGATGGCAAACTGCACGCTCTGGCACTTGATGCATCTTTAGAGCAGAAAATCCTGGGAGTAATTGAAGGGAGAGAAACCATCGATCCTGAGAGGTTCCGCAAGGTATTGCAGGGGGTTTCTTCTGGCATAGAGTATCTGGTAAATGCGGGTTATTTCCCCTTGCTGGTTGTAACTGGTAAAATTAGGAGAGGTTTCCGAGACTTGATTTCTGGCTATCTTCCTCAAGTGGTGGTCCTCGCCTTTGAGGAAGTACCCAGAGACGTGGAAATCAAAATCGAGCGTGTGGTACGGAGTGAGTAGTCTTGGAAGTAGAAAGGATTTTTCAAGTTAACCGTAAAGCGAGCATCGGGGTTTTGTGGAAAGGTTCTCATGGTGAAGATACATGGCGCTTTTATCCCAGCAGGATAGAAAGCATCAGAAATAATGAAGTTTGGTTTGCTGCTCCTCAAGAGCGAGGCACACTGGTTCCGATTGGCAAAGGGGATCCGGTGCAGGTTTACATTGTGGGTGACAACGAAATCTTTTTCTTTGAAGGGAAAGCAAAAGAGCGTCAGCGCAAGGGAAATCTGGCCTATTTGATTCTGGAGCTTCCTCAAAAGGTGGTGCGCAAACAGAGGCGTAACTATGTTCGTCTGGATATTTCTCTGCCGGTCTGTGTGCGGGATGAGGAATCCCTGGTAGAAGGCTTGACCAAAAACATAAGCGGGGGCGGAATGCTGGTTTCCTTTGGAGATCACAAAAATCCCTTTCCTGCCGATGCTCAGGATTTGTTTTTCATGATTGGTCTTCACAACGGCCAGGATATCTTTGGCAAGGCGCGTGTGGTACGCAAGGAAGACCCTTCTACCTATGCTTTCGAGTTTACCGATATTCAGGAAGCGGATCGAGAAAAGATTGTGAAATTTATCTTCCAGAAGCAAATTGAAATGAAAAAGAAAGGACTGGTTTGAAGTGCGAAAGATCAGAGCAATGGTTGTTGATGATTCAGCGTTTATGCGGCGCATGATAGGCGATATTCTGGAAAAAGCTGGCATAGAGGTGATTGCGGCGGCACGTGACGGTGTTGAGGCGCTGGAGAAACTCAACGGGTTTACACCGGATGTTATTCTCCTTGACGTTGAGATGCCCCGCATGAATGGCTTGATTTTTCTTGATGAAGCCATGCGTAGAGGTCCTTATCGGGTGGTTATGCTCAGTGCCTTAACCGGGGAGGGAAGCCAGTATACCATTGAGGCACTGGAGCGAGGAGCTCTGGATTTCATCCAGAAACCTTCGGGAAGCATCTCTCTGGACATCGAAAAAAAGGCTGAGGAGATTGTGAGTAAAGTAAGGGCTGTGGTTGAGGTCCCGCTTGAGAAGCTGCGGGATTTTAAGGCGCTAAGGTTTCCTTCAAGGGAAGCTGGTAAAGTTGAAAAAGGAATGGCAGGAGGTGAAGCCATAGCGGAAAAACTGGTTTTCATTGCTTCTTCTACGGGTGGTCCCCGTGCCTTGAAAGCACTTTTTGCTGGTCTCCGAAACCTCAAAAAAAGCTGTGCAGTCATCGTACAACATATGCCAGCAGGTTTTACGACTCGCTTTGCCAAACACCTTGACGATATTGCTCCTTTTTCAGTGATTGAAGCCTCCGGTGGTGAGCTAACCTGGATTAACCGGGCTTTTCTGGCTCCTGGGGGGAAGCACCTTTTGATGAAAGAGGACAAAAGCCTAGTTTTAAATGATGACCCACCAGTTGCCGGGCTTAAGCCCTGTGCGGATCTAACACTGCTTTCTGCGGTAAAGGCTTTTGGAAAGAACATTCTGGCAGTGGTGCTGACTGGTATGGGGAAGGATGCCCTGGAAGGTTGTCGGGCCGTAAAAAACTCTGGAGGAAAAGTGGTGGCTGAAAGTCAGGATTCAGCGCTCATTTTTGGCATGCCTGGGGCAGTGGTCAGGGAGAACCTGGCTGACTGGGTACTTCCCCTGGAAGCAATTCCTCGGGTAATTCTTGAGTGGGACGAAGCGTAAAGGAGTGAGACTTTTGTTTTCGAAGGCAGAGCTGGAACGTTTGCGCCAGGCAGTCCTCAAGAAAACGGGTCTGGACCTTGGGTATTACAAGGAGAACCAGCTTCAACGCAGGTTAAAATTTATCATTCAAAGGGCTGGAGCGAAAGATGTAGAGGAGTATGTTGAGCTTTTTTTAACTCGTCCTGAGGTGGTTGAGGAATTTAGAAATCGCTTTACAATCAATGTTTCCGAATTTTTCAGGAATCCCGAGAAATTTGAAGAACTCGGAAAGAAAATTTTGCCCGACATCCTGGCCAGAAAGAACTCCTCAGCCCTGCGGGTTTGGAGTGCAGGGTGTTCCATTGGAAGTGAGCCCTACTCTTTGGCTATTCTTTTTGAGGAAAAAGGTTTACCTGGTGGATACCAGATATGGGCCACCGATGTTGATTATGATGCTCTGGAAGAAGCCAGAGGGGGGGTATACAGCAAAGACTACCTTAAGAATGTTCCTTCAGAGCTTTTTAAGAAATACTTTGTGCCAGAGAGTGAAAACCGGTTTGCGGTACGGCCGTTACTTAAAAGACACATTGTTTTTGAAAAGCACGATTTGCTGAGAGACGAAGTCAAAAAACGCTTTGACCTTGTGGTGTGCCGTAATGTGGTTATTTATTTTGAAGATGAGGCAAAGGAAATCGTGTTTGATAAGCTCGCTCAATCTCTGGAGCGTGGGGGGTATTTGTGGATTGGAAGTACTGAGCGCATAAACAATGCACAAAAATTTGGTTTGCGGTACGTTTCTCCTTTCTTCTATCAAAAGGAATAGGAGTTGTTGTGCGGTGGGGCTTTCTTTCGATAATCTCAACGATTTGCAGCTTGATGCTTTAAGGGAAATAGGGAATATTGGGGCTGGCAATGCAGCGACCGCTCTTTCCAAGATGGTGAACAAAAAAGTTACCATGACTGTTCCCCGGGTCGCTTTGTTGCCTATTAAAGAGGTCCCTAACTGGCTGGGAGGTCCGGAAAAAGAGGTGCTCGGGGTTTACCTTGCTGTTTCCGGGGAGGTAACCGGGCATATTCTGTTCATAATGACGGTGGAAAACGCTTTAAAGCTGATGCGTATGTTGCTTGGAGACTTGGCACCATCTGACATCAGTGCGGTTTTCGAGCCCGACGAAATGTCAGCTTCTGCCATGAACGAAATTGGCAATATTCTTGCTTCTTCCTATCTTACAGCACTTGCTGATTTTACGGGGTTACGCCTGGATCATTCCGTGCCCTCTTTGGCTGTGGATATGGCTGGTGCGGTGGTGGACTTGATTTTGATAGAAATTGCTAAACACGGTGATTACGCTCTGTTGATTGAAACCGAGTTTGTGGAAGAAGAAGACCACGTGGAAGGCTACTTTATGTGGAAGGCTACTTTATGTTGATTCCAGATACTGGTTCCCTGGAAATTATCCTGAAAGCGCTGGGTGTAGTGTAGATGAAAAAAAGTTCCATAGGAATGGCAGAATACAAAGTGAGTAAAGACCCGGAGGAGGTTCTGTGTATTCTGGGTTTAGGTTCCTGCGTTGGTCTTTGCCTCTATGATCCGGTGCGCAAAATTGGTGGTATGGTACACATTCTGCTTCCAGAAAAGATCGAGAAGCAAAACAACCCCTTTAAGTTTGCTGAAACTGCTCCTCAAGCGCTGCTCGAGGAAATGAAAAGGGAAGGGGCCTTAAAAAGGGACATTTACGCCAAGATATCTGGTGGGGCCATGATGTTTTCGGGTTCCAATTCCCTTTTTGATATTGGACAGAGAAACGTGGAAATGACCAAAAAAGCCCTTGCGGAGTTGGGCATACCTATCAAAGCAGAGGAAGTTGGTGGCAAAAAAGGAAGGAGCATATTTTTTTACGTGAAGGATGGAAAACTGGAAGTGAGAGCTATTGGGAGGGAGATCATCACTCTTTGAAATGCAAGGCTCAGGAAAAATTGCCCGTATTTTTGCTTTTCTGATTGCCTGGTGCGCAATTACCGTTTTTGCAGTGGTAGGTTTGCTGCGAGGGTTTTCTTTGTTTGCCCTTGTTTTGAGGGCTTTGCTGCTTGGAATCGTGGTTTTTTACCTGGTTTATTTTTACCTGAGCTGGTTTTTAACTCGCGGGGAAATCAATTCTCAAAAAGAGGAGTAGTTAAATGAAAGTGGTAACCGAAAGAGAAAAGCTCTGGGAAAGCTACTTAAAAAATGGAGACCCAAAGGCCAGGGAAGAACTGGTGGTTTCTTACCTGTATCTGGTGAAGATAGCCATAGGGAGACTGCTTTACCTTCTGCCCCCTCATGTCGACCGTGAAGACCTGGAAAGCTATGGAGTTTTGGGTCTTATCCAAGCTCTGGAACGCTTTCGCCCTCAAAAGGGTTTGAAGTTTGAAACCTATGCTCTTTCCCGTATCAGGGGTGCGGTACTCGATTACCTGCGTTCCCTGGATCCATTGACTCGCACTCAGAGAAAAAATTTGCGAGAAGTGGTTCGTGCCTGGAGGGAATTCGAAAGCCGAGAAGGTCGGGAGCCCACCCTTGAGGAGCTGGCTGAAATAGTGGGTCTTTCCATAGAAGAGCTTTCCTGGATGGTCGAGCAAAGCAGGGGAGGTTTTTTACTTTCGCTTGATGAAGAGATTCCTGGCGGTGATAACTCACTTGGAGATACCATTCGTGAGAGGCGAGAATACATCGACCCTGAGAAGGTGCTGGAGAAGAAAGAACTTATGGAAGCACTCAGTGAAGCCATTAAAGAACTCCCCGAGCGGGAAAGGTTGTGCCTTACCCTCTATTATTACGAGGGTTTGACTTTGAAAGAGATAGGGAGCATAATGGGGTTAGGGGAATCCCGTGTTTCGCAGCTCATTTCTCGAGCTCTTTTGAAAATCAAGGTAAAGATTCTCGCTTGGGAAGGGGTACGAAATGGGTGAACAGAAAAGGAAATTGGATGTTCTCGAAGAGGAGGGGCGCATTCAGCTTCTCATTCCTCAAGACCGCATGAGGGCCGAGTTGATAGTCAGGAAGCCTTTGTCTGAAGAAGAGATTAGCAACTTCGAGAGTGTAGGTGAGTTTTTGAGTCGCAAAGGTATTGTTTCGGGTCTCAAGGAAGAAGTTCTTCAAGACTCGAGTGATATTCTGAAAAAGCCTGGTTCGTATCTCCTTGCTCAGGGTAGGCTCCCCGTTCGGGGTAAGGACGGGTGGGTGAAGCTCTTCTTCGAGGAAGAAGTCACAAAAGAGATTATCAGCGAGGAAGATAGAATCAACCTTTTTGGGGTTACCAGGGTACCGGAAGTAAGACCGGGAGATTTGCTGGCTGAAATTATGCCTCCCGAAGAAGGGGAGCCTGGTGAAGATATTTTTGGCAATCCCGTTCCACCGCTTCGGGGCCGAGAGGCCAGAATAGCAGCTGGTAAAAATGCCCGGTTTTCTGAGGATGGAAAGCAGGTGTTTGCCACTATTGCAGGGCGACCACAGCTTTTGGGCAATCGGATAACTGTTCATCCAGTTTTTGAGGTGAGGGGGGATGTAGACGCCCAGACCGGGAGCGTTTCCTTTGTGGGCAGTGTGGTAGTAAGGGGAGATGTACGCAGCGGTTTTTCGGTAGATGCAGAGGGGGATATCGAAGTCTGGGGAGTGGTGGAAGCAGCTTCCTTGAGAGCAGGAGGCCACATTCATATCCGCAAAAGCTTTGTGGGTTCTGGCGCTGGTGTTGCCCAGGCTGCTGGTAACGTACGAGTAAGGATGCTTGAGAGTGCCACCATCATTGCCGGGGGAGATGTATTCATTGAGGAAGCTGCTTTGCATAGTAACGTTTCCTGTGGGGGAAACTTGATCGTTGATGGAAAGAAAGGCCTTCTGGTTGGCGGTCAGGTAAGAGCAGGGGGATGGCTGTGGGCCAAAGTGATCGGGTCACCTATGGGGACGAAGACCTTTATCGAAGTTGGTGCATCGCCTGAGCTGCGGGAAGAGTACAGAAAAACCAGAGAAGAGCTTGAGCGAATCCAGTGTGAGTTGTCCCAGACTGAAAAAGCTTTGACACTCCTTTTGCGTAAAAAAGCCCAGAGGAAGGTTCTGGACGACAGATTTACGGAAATGTTTACCAAGCTCCAGGTTACTCATGGTCTTCTGAGTAAAAAGAGAGAGTTTCTTCAGAAGCGTCTGAACGAGATTGAGGATGAATTGAGCCGGCGTGAAAGCAAGGTCCTGGTTGAAGAAAAGGTGTATCCTCAGGTCAGAATCACCATAGGCAATTTTACCTATGTGGTGCGGGAAGAGATTCCCTATGCTTCTTTTGAAGTAAAGGGAGGGGAGATAGTTTTGGGCAGTTTTGAGCGCCCGAAGGTGAGGTTGAATGGTTGATCCGGTGAATATGCAGAATACCGTCGCTCGGGTGGGAGAAGTGGCCAGGTTGCAGAATGTGCGTGAACATGCTCCTGAGCTACAGGGAGCAGCTTTCTCCCAAGAGTTGAGGAAACAGGCTGAAAGAGTTGCGGAAGAGGTCGCTAGCTCTCCGAAGAAGGAACGCCTGAAGCCACGAGAAGAGAAAGATTCAAACAAAAATGGGAAGAAAAGCCAATCGCAAAAAGCGAAAAGGAAAACAGAAAGCAGTTCCAGTGGTTCTTCTCCTGAGGATGAGCGCGGGCAGCTTCTGGATGTTAAGGCATAGGTGATTTGCATGGTAAAAAATATCCTTGAAGACGAGTTGCGCAGGTTAATTCCCCGGATTTACGAGCTGAAGCCTGAGCTCTGTCGCTGTGAGCAGTGCACAGAAGACCTTCTGGCTCTGGCCTTGCAAAAATTGCCGCCTAAATATATTTCTCGCCCGGTGGGGGAGGTTTATGCCCGGTTAGAGCTTGAGAGTGTCCAGGCTCAGGTGGATATGCTCGAAGCATTGCTACAGGCAGCAGATGTGGTGATTGCTAATCCCCGCTGTGGAAGGAAAGCCAACTCTTGAATTTTATACTGGTTAAATAGAGTTGAAAAAAATTCTAAAAATGATTATACTGTCAGGGCGAGGAGAGGTGGCCGAGTGGCTGAAGGCAATCGCCTGCTAAGCGATTAGGCGGGGTGAAACCTGCCTCGAGGGTTCGAATCCCTCCCTCTCCGCCAGCAGAAAAAGATACAGCCCGGGTGGCGCTTGAAGATGGAGCAGATTTTTTATCTCTCTCTACCGCTTGTTTCTTACCAGAAAGCCTGGGAGCTCCAGCTCTCTCTGGTGGAAAAAGTTTACAGAGAAAATCTTCCCGGTTTTTTGCTTTTGCTGGAACACCAGCCGGTGATTACCCTTGGGCGTTCCGCAAATACAGCTAACTTGCGTTTGTCCCTGGAAAGACTGCGCGAAAAGGGTATTGAAGTTTTCTGGGTGGAGCGGGGTGGTGATGTAACTTACCATGGCCCCGGGCAAATTGTGGGTTACCCCATCTTCAACCTGCGTTTTTTTGGGAAAGACGTTCACCTTTTTGTGCGTTCTCTTGAAGAGGTCTTAATCCGCTTTTTGCAGGGCTATCAGGTAGAGGGTTTTCGCTTTCCTCCTTACACCGGGGTATGGGTTAATCAGCAAAAGCCTGAGAAAATTGCTGCTATAGGCGTTGCAGTTCGGCGCTGGGTAACTTTTCATGGATTTGCATTCAATGTTTCAACCAGTCTTACTCCCTTTAGTTATATAGTTCCCTGTGGCATCCAGGGGTTTGGTGTTACCTCTCTTGAAAAGTGCACGGGAAAGGAATATTCTTTTGAAGAGCGTAGGGCCATGGGCAGGGAAATTGGAAAACTCTTTGAAGAGGTGTTTTCTTTTCCCGTGAAGGAGCTCAGTGCGGCCAGCCAGGGCGTGCTTTTGGATTTTCTCGAAAAAAACGGTAAGGAGAGTTGGTCTCTTGCTTCCCTCCTGGATTAAGAAGCGTTTTCCTCCTCAGGAAGAGCTGGAAAATATGCAGCTTCTTCTGCGTACCCTCCATCTGCACACAGTTTGTGAGGGAGCACGCTGTCCCAACATTGGAGAGTGCTTTCGCAGGGGAACTGCTACTTTCATGATTCTTGGCGAAGTGTGTACTCGTAATTGCCGCTTTTGTGCAGTGAAAAAGGGCCATCCTGCTCCCTTAGATCCTGAAGAACCGAGAAGGGTTGCTGAGGCGGCCCGCAAGCTCAATTTGCGCCATGTGGTGGTTACCTCGGTAACCCGGGACGACCTTGAAGATGGGGGAGCCTCAGTTTTTGTGCAAACTATTCGAGAGATACGCAACCTACTTCCCGGTGCCACCGTGGAGATACTGACTCCAGACTTTATGGGGAATGAAAAAGCGCTGCTCTCCATAGCTCAGGTTCCCCCGCACGTTTTCAACCACAATGTGGAAACCGTGCCCCGTCTTTATCGTGAGGTGCGTCCCCAAGCTTCCTACAACCGCTCTTTGAGAGTGCTTGAACTTGCCAAGCAGGTGATGCCTGGGGTGTTTACCAAGTCAGGCTTGATGGTGGGTTTGGGGGAAAGTCGGGAAGAGGTTATCTCGGTTCTTGGAGATTTAAGAAGTGTGCGCTGTGACATTGTCACCATAGGTCAGTACCTGCGTCCCACCATGCAGCATCTCCCGGTAGCTCGCTTTGTGCCTCCTGAGGAGTTCAAAGAGTATGAGGAAGTTGCGTATTCCATGGGTTTTCGCTGGGTGGCCAGTGGTCCCTTTGTGCGTAGCTCTTATCTTGCTGATGCCTTTTTTGCCAGCTTAGAAAAGGGTGCTCGAGAATGATCTGGTTGCTTTTGATTTTCTTGCTGGGGGCGTTTCTTTTTATAGGCTGGCTGTTGCCGGTTTTTTTTGTGGGCATTCCCTGGCAACCCACCGACATGCAACGAGTGCGGAAAATGCTTTCCATGAGCGAGGTTCGCCCGGGAGAGGTGGTTTACGACCTGGGTTGTGGAGACGGGCGCATTCTTATCTGTGCTGCTCGGGAATTTGGAGCCCGGGCGGTAGGGATCGAGCTCAACCCCTGGTTATATTTTCTGGCCAAACTCAAAGTTTTTCTCCTGGGTCTTTCTGGTCGGGTCAAGGTCTACTGGGGCAACATCCATAACTTTCCCCTTCACGAAGCCGACGTAGTCACCATTTTCCTGTTTCAGCACGTGAATGACCAGCTGGAGAAAAAATTCGCTTCTGAGCTCAAGCCGGGAGCCAGAGTCGTCTCCTACGTATGGGTGCTCAAAAACTGGGAACCAACTATGGTGGACACCGTAGGACGCCTTTACCTTTATCGCAAAGAGTAAGAGTTTAAGCAAAAGGCTGCTGGTTGGTTAGATACCCAGCAGCCTTTTGCTTTCTAACCAGCAACCTTCTTTTTAACGTAGTTCATAAGCCCCCCTTCCCGAATGATATTCTGGATGAAGGGTGGAAAGGGAGCAATGGTCAGCACCTTTCCAGTAGTCAGGTTGACGATTTCCCCTTTTTCAAAATCGATTTCCACGTCATCACCTTCGTTTATTTCTTGCGTGGCATCAGGGTGTTCTACGATGGGAAGACCAATGTTAATGGCGTTGCGGTAGAAAATGCGGGCGAAGGAATCGGCAATAATGGCCTGGACACCAGAGGCCTTTATGGATAGGGGCGCATGTTCCCGGGAAGAACCACAGCCAAAGTTTTTCCCTGCTACCAGAATGGTTTGAGGAGTGACCCGTTCTCTGAATGTGGGGTCCAGGTCCTCCATGCAGTGCTCTTTCAGGACCTGAGGGTCAGTTGTGGTGAGGTAACGGGCAGGGATTATCACATCGGTATCCACATTATCTCCATATTTGATAACTTTGCCTTTGATTTTCACCTTTGACCACCTCAAATTTTATCCGGAGCGGTAATATAGCCAGCGATAGCCGAACTAGCTACAACATAGGGGTTGGCAAGGTAGACCTCGCTTTTTACGTGACCCATTCGGCCCACAAAATTGCGGTTGGTGGTGGAAATGCAACGCTCGCCTTCGGCAAGCACTCCCAGATGCCCACCCAAGCAGGGCCCGCAAGAAGGCGGTGCAATCACTGCTCCTGCTTCCAGAAATATCTCCAGCAACCCCTCTTTTTCTGCTTGAAGCAAGACTTTAGGGCTTCCCGGGAAAATCAAAGCCCGCACCCGGGGGTGCACTTTTTTGCCCTTGAGGACCGAAGCGGCCATGCGCAGGTCCTCTATTCTTCCGTTAGTGCAGGAACCAATCACTGCCTGGTGAATTTCTATTCGGGGTAGGGAGTATACCGAGCGGGCATTTTCAGGAAGATGAGGCAAGGCTACCTGGGGCTCTATGGAGCTTACCTCTATCTCCAGTACCTCTTTCCACTCAGCGTCCGGGTCAGAGGAATATATCCGTGGTTTGCGCTTTGTTCCGGTTTGGGCCACGTATTCAAGCGTTTTCTGGTCGGCCTCCATGATTCCGTTTTTGGCTCCGGCTTCAATGGCCATGTTAGCCATTGTGAAACGCTCGTCCATGGAGAGCTCCGAAATCACCGGCCCGCAGAACTCCATGGCGCAGTAGCGAGCACCGTCTACTCCAATTTTTCCGATGGTGAAAAGAATAAGATCTTTTCCAGTTACGAACGGCTTTCTTTCTCCCCGATAAACAAATTTCATCGAAGGGGGTACTTTTAACCAGGTGGTTCCGGTTATCCAGGCAGCCGCTATATCAGTACTACCCATGCCGGTTGAAAAAGCTCCTAAAGCACCATAGGTACAGGTGTGCGAATCTGCTCCGACCACCAAATCGCCGGGTATTACCAGACCAAGTTCGGGGAGCAGCACATGCTCTATGCCCACTCGACCTCCTTCAAAAAAGTGGGGGATGCCAAATTTTTCGGCAAATTCCCGCATGAGCTTGACATTCTGTGCTGAGGCAATATCTTTGGCTGGTGTATTGTGATCAGCTACCAGGACTACTTTCTGAGGATCAGCTACCTGCTCGATGCCGTGCTTTTGCATTTCCCGAATGCTCAAGGGAGCAGTGATGTCATTGGCCAAGGCTAAATCCACCTTAACTTCCACCAAGTCTCCCGGCTGGACTCTTTCTTTTTCAGCGTGAACGGCGATGATTTTTTCAGTTATGGTCATTGCCATAGTTATCAACTCTCCTGATAATCTTTTTGGGGATTGAGTTTTTTCTCCTGAGCCATTTTGTTAATCGCTGAGAGGTAAGCCATCACGCTGGCTACCACCACGTCCTGGCTGGAGCCTCTCCCCACATACACTTTTTCGTCACCAAAGATGCGTACCAGTACTTCGCCCAGGGCTTCAGTTCCTCCAGATATGGACTGCAGGGTGAAGTTCACAAGGTCTGGAGAGATACCCAGCATTTTGCTTATCGCTTTGTAGGCAGCATCCACCGGTCCCACTCCCGTGGCCACACCTTCCAGGGTTTGTCCATCCGCAGCTTTCAATCTGACGGTTGCGGTAGGTAGGATGTTATTTCCGGAGCACACATGTACAAAATCCAGCTGGTATATTTCTTCCTGCTTGGTTATTTCTTCTGAAACAATGGTTTCCAGGTCTGCTTCGGTGATGTGTTTTTTCTGGTCAGCAAGTTGTTTGAAACGGGCAAAGGCTTTGTTAAGCTCTTCTTCACTCAGGTGGTAGCCCAGCTCTTCAAGCTTTTTGGCAAAGGCATGCCGGCCAGAGTGTTTACCCAAGACCAGCACTTTTTCCTGGCGTCCGATGAGCCGGGCGTCCATGATTTCGTAGGTGAGCCGTTCTTTGAGCACTCCGTCCTGGTGAATGCCAGATTCATGGGCAAAGGCGTTGTCGCCTACCACTGCCTTGTTGGGCTGAACCAGCATCCCCGTGAGCTGACTGACCAGGCGGCTGGTGCGGTAAATTTCCTGATAGTTGATGTCGGTTTGGGCCTGGAAAAACTCGCCACGCACGTGCAGGGCCATGACTATTTCTTCCAGGGCAGCGTTTCCAGCCCGTTCTCCAATGCCGTTTATGGTGCACTCCACCTGAGTAGCTCCACCCTGGATGGCCAGGAGGGAGTTGGCGACTGCCAGTCCCAGGTCATTGTGGCAGTGGACTGAAATGGTTACTTTTTCTACGCCCTTTACGTTTTTGAGCAGGTATTCGATGAGCTCTTTCATCTCAAGTGGTGTGATATAGCCCACGGTGTCGGGAATGTTTATGGTAGTTGCTCCTGCTTCAATCACTGCAGAGTAAACCTGAACTAAATATTCCCAGCTGGAGCGAGTGGCATCTTCGGCTGAAAACTCCACATAAGGAGTGAAGCTCTTTGCTTTCTTAACTGCCCATACTGCCTGCTCCAGGGCCTGTTCCCGGCTGAGACGCAGTTTGTGCTTGAGATGAATATCAGACGTGGCGATGAACGTATGAATGATGGGTGTCTCCGCGTAACGAATAGACTCCCAGGCTACTTCAATATCTTTTTCTTTGGCCCGGGCCAGGGCACAGATGGCCGGACCCTTTATTTCCCGGGCTACAGCTTTAACGGCTTCAGCATCACCAGGTGAGGCGATGGGGAAGCCGGCTTCGATTATGTCCACATTTAGGCGGGCGAGCTGGCGGGCTATCTCCAGTTTCTCGTGGACATTCAGAGCCACCCCCGGAGATTGCTCTCCGTCTCTCAGGGTGGTGTCAAAGACCAGAATTTTTTTCAAGATGCTCACCCCCGTTATTTAGAGAGCCAGGGCATCATCCCGCGCAGTTTTTCGCCGACTTTTTCGATGAGATGCTGCTTATCTTTTTCGCGTAGGGCGTGGTAAACTGGCCGATTGGCCTGGTTTTCCAGGATCCACTCCCGGGCAAAGCTTCCGTCCTGAATTTCTTCCAGGATGCGTTCCATTTCCTCTCGCACTGCACAGTTTATGATGCGTGGTCCTCGGGTAAGGTCACCATACTCTGCAGTGTCGCTGATTACGCTGCGCATGTGGGCTATGCCACCTTCATACACCAGGTCTACAATGAGCTTCATCTCGTGCAGGCACTCAAAGTAAGCCACTTCAGGCTGATAGCCAGCTTCCACCAGGGTTTCAAACCCGGCTTTGATGAGGGCAGTCAAACCTCCGCAGAGCACAGCCTGTTCGCCAAAAAGGTCGGTTTCGGTTTCCTCAGCAAAAGTGGTTTCAATCACGCCGCAGCGGGTAGAACCGATACCTTTGGCATAAGCCAGGGCCAGGTCTTTGGCTTTACCGGTTGCATCCTGGTATACAGCGATGAGTGAGGGTACACCTTTTCCTTCCTGATACATCCTGCGCACCAGGTCTCCAGGAGCTTTGGGGGCCACCATGATGACATCCACGTCCTGAGGGGGCACAATTTGCTTGTAGTGGATGTTGAAACCGTGAGAAAACATCAGAGCTTTTCCAGCTGTAAGGTGTTTGGCGATGGATTCTTTGTAGATGGCTGGCTGGTATTGGTCGGGAGCCAGCATCTGAATGAGTTCTGCGCTTTGTGCGGCTTCTTCAGCGGATACGGGTTCAAAGCCAGCTTTTTTGGCTTTCTCATAGCCAGGAGTTCCAGGAAGTTCAGCCACAATCACCTCAAGGCCACTATCTCTCAGGTTCTGGGCTTGAGCACTTCCCTGGCTTCCAAAGCCGATGATGGCAATTTTCTTTCCTTTCAGGACCTCAAGATTTGCATCTTGATCATAGTATATTTGAGCCATGCTTTAAACCTCCTTTAAAGAGATTGATATCCTCGGGCAAGAGCGATCCTGCCCGTTCTTACCATTTCGATAATACCGTACTTTTTGAGGAGCTGCTCCAGGGCGTCTATTTTGTCCGGAGTCCCGGTAACCTCAATCATCAGACTCTTTTCAGCCACGTCCACGACCCGGGCACGGAAAATTTCGGCAGTCTGCACGATTTCCCCCCGCAGAGCAGAAGGCGCATTCACTTTGATAAGCGCCAGCTCGCGGTCCACAAAACTGGTGTTGGTGAAGTCGCCCACCTTAATGGTGTCGATCAGTTTGTGGAGCTGCTTGGTTATCTGTTCCAGGATGTCTTCATCGCCCTCAACGACCAGGGTGATGCGCGATATGGTGGGATCCTGGGTGGGTCCAACCGCCAGGCTTTCTATGTTGTAGCCCCGCCGGGCGAAAAGAGAAGCAATGCGTGCCAGCACCCGGGGTTTGTTTTCTACCAGAACCGATATAACGTGCTGCACAATCAACCCTCCTTTCCTGGTTCCCAGAGGATCATCTCATCCAGAGACTTACCAGGGGGAACAAAGGGATAAACGTTTTCTTCTTCTTCAATGTGGCAGTCAACGAGCACCGGACGATTTTCAATGCTGAGCGCTTTATTAATGGCTTCTTCAAGTTCTGCTTCGTTTTTCACGCTTATGCCTTCCGCTCCGAAAGCACAGGCAAGCTGAGCCAGGTCCGGATTTTTAAGCTGGGTGCAAGAGTAGCGCCCTTTATAGAAGCATCCCTGCCACTGGCGCACCATTCCCAAATAGGAGTTGTTCAGCACGAATATTTTAATGGGCAGGCAGTAGTTGCAGGCAGTAACCAATTCCTGAATTTTCATCATAATGCTTCCATCACCCGAGAAAAGTACCACCAGCTTATCCGGATTGCCAACCTGAGCGCCCACCGCTGCAGGCAAGCCGTAACCCATGGTGCCCAGACCTCCAGAACTTGCCCAGCAACGGGGTTCATCAAGGAGATAAATCTGGGCAGCCCACATCTGGTGTTGTCCTACGTCAGTAACTACGATAGCCTTGCCCTTGGTTGCCTGATACACCTTTTCGACCACAGCGTGGGGAAGGAGCTTGGTGCTCTCTTTGCGGGGTGGCTGGTATTCTTTTTTCCATCCCTCTATTTCTTGAATCCATTCCGGGTGCTTTTTAGGCTTGACCCTTTTGAGCAACTCTTCAAGAACCAGTCTGGCATCGCCCACGATGGGTATGTGGGTTTTAACATTTTTGCCGATTTCAGCAGGGTCAATGTCAATGTGAATGATGGTCTCGGTGTTTTTGGCAAAGGTTTTCAGGTTTCCAGTGACCCGGTCGTCAAAGCGTGCGCCCACGGCAATGAGCAGGTCGCAGTTCATTATTGCTTTGTTGGCCCAATAAGTGCCGTGCATGCCCAGCATTCCCAAGGAAAGACGATGGTGTTCTGGGAAGGCTCCCTTACCCATCAGGGTATGCGTAACCGGGATTTCCGTTTTTTCAGCGAGCTCGCGCAGTGCACCTGAAGCACCGGAGGCAATCACGCCACCACCGATGTAAAGAAGTGGTTTTTGAGCTTTTTCGATGGCCTGGGCAGCAAGGTTGATCTGGTTAATATGACCCTGATAGGTAGGCCGGTAACCGGGAATTTCCACTTTTTCGGGGAAGGTGAATTCTGCCTCCTGCTGTTGTACGTCTTTGGGGAGGTCAATGAGTACCGGTCCGGGACGACCAGTGGAGGCAATGTGGAATGCTTCTCTGACAATGGTGGGCAGTTCCTCAATGTGAGTGACCAGGAAATTGTGTTTGGTTATGGGCATGGTGATTCCAGTAACATCTGCTTCCTGGAACGCGTCTTTGCCAATCAGTTTGGTGGGCACCTGGCCGGTTATAGCCACCACAGGAACTGAGTCCATGTAAGCGGTGGCTAAACCGGTGGTTAAGTTGGTTGCTCCCGGTCCAGAAGTCGCTATGCAAACTCCCACCTTTCCGGTGGTCCTGGCGTAGCCATCAGCTGCGTGAGCAGCTCCCTGTTCATGGCGCACTAAAACGTGTTTGATTTCAGGCGTGTCAAAGAGCACATCGTAAATATCGATCACCGCACCTCCAGGATAACCGAAAATTACCTCCACGCCTTCCCGCTTGAGAAGCTCTATTAACATTTTTGCACCTTTCATCTTCAAAACCAATCACCCCTTTCTAAGCCATGGAAGCTCCTTGATGGGTTGGTCGAGCAAGCTTGGCATAACGGGCAAGAAGCCCCCGAGTATACCTGGGCGGAGGAGGAACAAAGCTTTCTTTGCGTTTCTGAAGCTCTGTCTCGTCCACCAGGAGTTCTATTTTGCGCTGAGGTATATCGATGAGAATTTCGTCTCCATCTTTGATTAAAGCAATGGGTCCTCCTTCGAAAGCTTCAGGGCTTATGTGACCTATGCAGGGTCCACGTGTTCCACCTGAGAAACGTCCATCGGTTATGAGAGCTACGTCTTTACTGAGGCCCATACCCACGATAGCTGAGGTGGGTGCTAACATTTCCCGCATGCCGGGACCACCCTTGGGGCCTTCATATCTGATGACGATAACGCTTCCTTTTTGAATCTTTCCAGCGGTTATGGCCTGCATGGCTTCTTCTTCGCTACTGAAGCATACGGCTTTACCCTTGAAAACCCGCATTTCAGGGTCTACCGCCGACTGCTTGACCACCGACCCCTCCGGGGCAAGCGAGCCATAAAGGACAGCAATTCCTCCCTCCACAGAATGGGGATTGTCCAGGCTGCGGATGACTTCTCGATCTATGAACCTGACACTTTGCTGTATCTCCCGAATGGATTTTCCAGATACGGTCGGATTGTCTTCGATTAACTCACCGAGGGTGTTGAGAACCGCTGGTATGCCTCCTGCGAAGTGCAGGTCCTCCATGAACAGGTCACCAGCCGGACGGAGCATTACAAGATGCGGAACTTTTCGAGAAAGTTCGTCGAAGGTGTTGAGGTTGATTGCTCCGTTTTCGAGCTCTTTAGCCAGGGCCAAAAGGTGCAGTACGGTATTGGTTGAGCCTCCCAGGGCAAGGTCCATGACTATGGCATTGCGCAGAGCAGAAGTGGTCATTATTTTTCTGGGAGTTATGTTTTCGCGAACCAGCTCGACAATCCGCATTCCGCTTTGGTAGGCAATTCTCTTTTTTTCAGCAAGAACTGCCGGAGCGGTGCCGCAGAAAGGAAGGCTCATTCCCATGGTTTCGGTGAGACAAGCCATGGTGTTGGCAGTATACAGACCCTGACAGGAACCGGCTCCCGGGCAGGCTTCCATCTCCAGCTCATGAAGCTCTTCCAGGGTTATTTCGCCTTTGTGGTAACGTCCGGCTGCTTCAAAGGTGTCTCGGACAAAGGAAAGTCTTCTTTTCTGGTAGTGTCCGGCAAGCATGGGACCTGCAGTTACGAATATGGCTGGTATATTGAGCCTGGCCGCTGCCATGAGCATGCCAGGAGTTATTTTATCGCAATTGGTGAGGAATACAATTCCGTCCAGGGCATGTCCCTGGGCTACCGCTTCAATGCCGTCGGCAATTACGTCTCTACTGGGTAGGGAAAAACGCATACCTTCGTGTCCCATGGCGATACCATCACATATGGCAGGTACGCCGAATACAAAAGGTGTTCCACCCGCTGCTTCTATGCCTCGCTCAATAAAGCGCTCCAGATTGCGCATCTCGATGTGTCCCGGCACCAGGTCCGAGAAGGAACTGGCAATACCTATCAGGGGACGTTCCAGGGATTCGCGGCAGATGCCGGTTGCAAAAAACAGAGAACGGTGCGGAGCGCGATCTGGACCGACTTTTACTGCCTCACTCTTCATCCTCACTCCTCCTTTCTGTGAAGCGTGAATTTACTAACCATTAACAAAATACCCCTCGTCCTTTTAAGGGACGAGGGGTATTCCCCGCGGTACCACCCTTTTTATCTGCGATACTCGCAGATCTCTTTCTTGCTTGCTAACGGAAGCACCGGATTGCCTACTAACCGTTCAGCTTCTCGGCTCCAGGGCGAGCTTCAGCTACCGCTCGTGCCTGCTTCCAGCTTTTGCAGGCTCTCTGTGACGGAGCGAATAACCTACTTTTCCCCTTCTTCGCCTTTACACTATGGGTAAATGTGGGAATAACTGTAGCACAAAAGAAGCTTTTGTGCAACCCCGATTTGGAAAACTGGCTTAGAAACAATTTCCGGAATTCTTACTGCTTCTTTCAAAAAGCGTTATCCCTGTTTTTAAGGCTTCCTTGCAGAGAGGGTTTTCGATTTCGTCCTTTGTATAAGGAAAAACATCCACTGGAAAATCAATGTCAATCTTAGCCAGCCATTCTGCAATGCGCTCGAGAAAAGGCTTATCGCTTTCAATAGGGATTAAAAGCAAATCGGCGTCACTTCCCGGGATGGCTCTACCCTTCGAGAGCGAGCCAAAGAGAACGATTTTCTCTATTTCCGGATTTTCTTTTGCTAAACGCTGGGCTTCTGCAACGAGTTTCTCGATTAATTTTTCTTTCTCAAGCCAGAAGACTTTCACAGAACTCAAAGACTCTTCGCGCACAAACCAGGGCATCTTCGGCCTCCCTGATGGTAAAGTATTCCATGGGACTTCCTTCGCTGAGTTACTTCCTGACATCCTCGAAGTTCACAATTTCCAGGATGTCTCCCCGAAAGACCATGGCGTAGAGTTTCTTTCTGGTAAGCAGTTTCACTGTTTCTTCTTTCATGTTCAGCCCGGCGTAAATGCCCTGCAGGGTATAGCCCCCAAGGGAAGGGAGGAAAGAAGGGATTTCTTTGAGCTTTTTGAGAAAATCTTCGATATACTCTTTGCGGTCGGGATTGGCCTTCACTTCCACCACATAAGCAACTTTTTCTTTTTCGCAGAGAGCCAGAATATCGACCTCTAAACTCTTTCCCTCTTTGCGGACCAGCTTCTTTGTGTCGATCACGTCCGGAGAGACGCCAAAGTACTTCTCAATGGCCTGACCTATAGAAGGAGCAAAGATGTCTTCGACCAGGGTGCCCAGTCTATTAGCCAGCTTTCCCCATTGCTGGTTGAGGTTTTCAATGTTTCTTTTTGACCATTCCTTGAAATCCAACATCTCATCCTTGAAATCCTTCATCTCATCTTTGAATGCCTTCATCTCATCTTTGAAATCCTTCATCTCATCTTTGAATGCCTTCATCTCATCTTTGAAATCCTTCATCTCGTCTTTGAAATCCTTCATCTCATCTTTGAATGCCTTCATCTCATCTTTGAAATCCTTCATCTCATCCTTGAAATCTTGCATTTCCCTCTTGAACTCCTGCATTTCCTTCTTGAACTCCTGAAGCTCTATTTCTGTTTTTTGCTGAATGTACACTAAGCGCATCAGTGCTTCTTCGAGCTTGTCCACCCGTTCTTTGAGGACTGCCATGTGTTATCACCTCGCTTTCATTATATCAGAGAAAACCTCTTATTGCTGTGCCCGGTGGTTCTAAAGAGAAGCATCAAGAGGGCTCAGCTTCTCTGCGCTTTGGCTTTTTCCCAGAACTCAACAAAAAAAGCCACAAAAACCCCCAGAAAGAGTCCGGCCACAAGACCCACGGCCAGGTTGAGCTTTAAGTCTCTTCCGCTTCCTGAGTATTTAATTTCTCCCACTTCCATTTTTCCATCAAAGGGATAAGCCCCATCTCTGGCAAGCGGGGACAGAGAAAGGAGGAGCGAGGATTTCACTTCCTTCCAGAAAGTGTAGTCTCGAAGAAGTTGATTGTAGGTATCGATGAGATCATCCTGTTTAAGTTTTTCAAGCTCCAATTTTGCTTTTTCTTTGTGGAGCGCAGTTATTGCTTTTTCAAGGTCTGCAAGTTTTTCGCGGTAGCTTTTTTTGATTTCTGTTTCCAGGATGTTGATTTTGTCTTGGGGCATAAAGAGTAACCCTTCTAAACTTTCAACCGAAAGCGGTGAAGATACTAAAGGGGTATATTGCTGCGATAAAAGCGTCTTTCTTGTTTCAAGGAGTGCTTCCAGCGCTTCTTCTACTTTTTCGATTTCTCTTTCTGGCTTCAGCGGGTCGTTGTACTCCAAAAAGGTGAGGAGTTCATCTCTGGCTGTTTTCTGTTTTTCCTCAAGAGTCGCAAGCAGGTTTTGGTAAAATTCCAAGCGGATGTTGTGCTGGGTGTTGAGGGCAAGAAGGAGTTCTTCTTTGATTTCTGATTGAAGATTCTGGGCCAGCTTTTCGCAAAGCTCTTCGTTCCTGGTGGAAATAAGCACCGAGAATTCTTTTATGTTATCTTCTGTTTCAGTTTCCGGTTTTTCCAGAGAGTCTATACTTGCCGAAACCGTGCCTCCGGCTTGCCTAAAAAGATCCCCAAAACCGCCTTTTTCAGCAAGTTCAGCCAATTTTTGCCTCTCGGTAAAAGACAAAAGAGCGCGTTCAGGCGAAATCTTTTTTTCTTGCGGGAGCGCAAGGGAATAAGGGATTAAGGTCGGCTCTTCGTCGCCATAGTAGGTGACGCTCACCTGCCCTTTAAATTCTTCTGGGAAAGAACTTTCTGCAAACGATACTGTGAACTCTGCTTTGTAGGTCTGGGGCACAAACTTCCAGGCTAAAAAAGCCACAATCATAACCAGAAGAGTAATCCCGATGATTAACCACTTGCGCCTCACAAGAACGTTTATAAGGTCAAAAAGCGATATTTCCTCTTCCCAATCGGTCTGATTTTCCATTTGCATCCTCCTTTGCGCAAGAGGGTGGAGAATTTGCTTATTGAGTTAACTAATGAAATTATAGCAAAACCCCTGGCAGTTTTTACCTTTAGTATGGTTTCAAAAATAAGTGGTATTATAGTAAAAGCTTCTGATTAATGGATTCAAAAAAGGCGTAAAGACGGCCGGGATTGAATCGGCGTGATTGTGGTCTTCCTGCCCAAAGACTCCGCCTTTCGGCGATAAGTAATGATAAAATATGTGCAGTAAGTAAAAAGGCGGTACGTTACTGAATGGAAGAACTGAGAAGGTTTTGGTGCTATGCTTAAGGAAAAGTTTGAGCAATTGGAGCGGCTCCTTTTAAAGGAGCTTATCGCTTTTTATCAAGACCGACTTGTCTCTGTGGTCCTCTTTGGCTCTGTGGCCAGGCAGACCCAAAGATACGATTCCGATGTAGATGTGTTAATCATTGCTAAAGATCTTCCTGAGGGTAGAATGAAGCGGATACGAGAATTTGAAAAAGTAGAGCAAAAGCTCGAAGCATTTTTAAAAGAACTTTCCAAAGAGGGCATAAATACTTACCTATCACCAGTACTTAAAACTCCTGAGGAAGCTCTTTCAGGCTCGCCCCTTTTTCTTGATATGGTTGATGATGCCAAAATCATTTTTGATAGAGACGAGTTTTTTCAAAAAATACTTGAAAGGCTTAAAGTCAGATTGTCGGAACTTCATGCCAGGAGAATATGGAAAGGCAATGCCTGGTATTGGGATTTAAAGCCTGATTATAAGCCGGGGGAAATATTTGAACTATGACTAACGTTGTGTTGGCCCGGAGCTACCTTAAAAAAGCCGTAGATAGGCTGGACATACTTGAAGTGCTTTTTCAAAAAGGGGCCTATTCCGATGTGGTGAGAAAAGCCCAGGAAATTGTAGAGCTTGCAACCAAAGGGATGCTACGAGCCGTAGGTATAGAACCACCCAAGTATCATGATGTAGGTTCTCTTATTTTGGAACATGCAGATAGATTTGTGCCTATTTCTCATGAAAAACTCCAGCAAATAGCGGCAATATCTAAAAGGCTACGAAAAGAAAGAGAACTTTCTTTTTACGGCGATATAGATTTTATCCCCACCGAAGAATATAAAAGGGAAGATGCTAAAGAAGCCATAGATGATGCCCATTTTGTAGTTAAAATTGCAACCAGTGTTATTATGACAGAGAAATAGCTCAGGAATATCCATCTCTTTTTATCACTGAAAGGATTTATTTTCTGGAAACAGCTTACTGCACAGGCTTTCTCCGTCATATGTCATTCCGGTACCTCTCATTGCAGTTCCTCTCTATTTTCATAGTCCACAGTTTCCTTTCGCAGCGTGCAAGTCTCACCGGTTGTGATAAGATTAAGTTACTGAGGTACATGTAACGCATAATGGGTATGTATAAAGCATAAATTCTTGACGTGATTCCGTGCTAAATGAGGTTAGAAGAAAAAATTCCCTGCCGGGCTTTAAAGGGGAGTGTTTTTCAGTGGGCATAGCTGAAACCTATCGCGGTCCTTCTGGTAATCTCTTGCCCGGGCTCCGGATGGACCTGGAAGAAGCAATAAAGAAGCTGAAAAAGCTCTTTCAAGAAAAGAGCGTTCCTATTGCTTACCTTTTTGGCTCTTATATTTGTGGTGAAGTTGGCGCCGCTTCTGACGTTGATATAGCCGTTTTTCTTAAAAAGAAAGGCGAAAAGCTCTATTCGTCTTTCCAGAAAATCTTGCTTGGGATTCGAGAAGCCCTGGGCACGGAGCGTTTCGATCTTATGCTTCTTGACCGTGCTCCTTTATCGCTCCAGTTTGAAATTGTTTCTCGAGGACGCCTCATTTATTCCCAGGGTGATGAACTTTTGAACGCTTTTGAAATGAATGTCATCCGCAGGTTTCAGGACACGGCTTATCTGAGGGCAGTTCAAAACGAGTATTTCAGGGAAAGGGTCAGACAGTGGTATTCAAAAAGCAAAGCGTAATAGAGCGGCTTAAAAGGCTGGAGGAAGTTCTGGCTAAACTCGAGGGTAGATCAGGGATTGTGCCTGAGGAGTATCGGCGGGATACGGATACCCAGTGAATCATCGAGCGCGGGCTCGAGCTTGCTTCCTCAGTTATTTTTGACATTGGGAATCACATCCTGGCTGGAGTCTACCGAACTTCCGTTGAGGAATACGAGCAAATTGACTCCCTCACCAGAACATTCCCGGCATCCAGAAAGGTGCCGAGTTTCTCGCCAGAAGGTCCATTTCATCTCTCCTTTTGTAACCTTTCAAAACGAATTGCGCCATATTTCGTTCCATAACAGAACTATTTTTTCAAAAATCAGAATTATCGTTCCTTTGCAGAACGAATTTTATACAAATTAGTTCTGCAATAAAACGGTGGGTAGACCTTCTTTCTCTCTTTGCCCTTTCAGATATGAAAGAGGCAAAATGATTAGCGGAGAGTAGAACTTGGGTTATAAAGAGAGAAAATCTAACCCACCAAAGACCTGACTTTCTTTAGCTTCTCATGAGCGATTAGCTGTATAGTGGTCTGTGATACAATGGACAATAGCCTGTATTTTTGAGAGGAAGCCATGGAGACCTATACTTCCAGAGAGCGGGAGAAGCTTCTTCACGAAGAGCTTTCCCGAATAGTGAGGTTCCTGATAGAAAAATACCAACCGAAAAAAATAATTCTCTTCGGTTCTCTTGTCGAGGGCCACATTCATGAGTGGAGCGATATAGACCTTTTGATCATCAAAGATACATTTAAGCGTCCAATTGAACGGATTCTCGAAGTTTCAAAGCTGGTGCATCCCAGGGTAGGGTTTGATTTTTTTGTGTACACTCCTTCTGAGTTTGCACTCTGTTTTGAAGAAGAAGTTTCATTTTTCCGTGATATCCTGACTCAAGGGAAGGTCCTTTATGAGAAGGGAAAATAGGTATCCCACATAATGTGAACCGAAACGCGGAATTGTGAGTTCTGGTACTTTGGTATAAACTGATTATGAGGTATTTTCCAAAGAGGGAGGTCCGTGGACAGGGTAGGAGTGCACGAAGGCGAAAGCAAAGTTCTCAGAACTCCTGAAACGAGTTCAGAAGGGAGAACGTATTGTTATCACTAAAAATGGTGTGCCCGTAACGGTTCTCTCTGGTTTTGGTAGCAGTGCGGACCTTGAAAAGGTTATTTTTCAGTTGCCCATTATCATTGAGGCAGAGCCCCTGGTAAGAGTATTCGATGGTATAGTACAACTCGCACGAAAGTATGACCTTTCAACATATGATGCGGCTTATCTCGATCTTGCTATGCGTATTGGACTTCCTTTAACGACCCAGGACGATAAGCTGCGTCGTGTTGCTTTGCTCTGCGGAGTGGAATTCTTCAAAAACTTCTGAAAAAACCAGTTTATCAAGTCCGTTAAAGTGAATTTATAGTAAGTTGGTAATAACCTAAAAGAAGAAACAAAAACAGAAGTTTTTACCAAAGCGGGCTATGTTCAGTAGGAAAGGGAAAAAGTCGGTAAGTTCTCTATGCTATGTTTGAACCTTAAGGCTTTTGCTTCAGGAAATCTCCTGGGTTCCTGTGCCGTAGAGGAAGGGAAGGAATAACCAGTACTATACCTTATGGGAAAAAGTGTTTTAGAAGATACGCCTATAATAAGTTGACGCTATCCTCAAGATCCCCTTGTCTCAGGGCTCCATTGCTTTCAGGATCCCATGATTTCAGGGTATCTTATTTCGGCATCTCAAAAGTCCGTCACGCCAAACTGACAAATTATTCGAATTTGTCATCCTGAACTTGTTTCAGGATCCCTTTGTTTCGGCATCTCATTCTTTCAGCATCTCCCAAAACCCAAAAATCAAAGACCTGACCCCACTTGCTCTTGCTACTTGCTAACGAAATATATAGTGACAGGAGACTCGAAAAAGTGTATAAAGAAAAGGGGTAAAGTTCCATGGGCAGAGCGCTTCACTATAAGAACGTTTATCAGGACATTCTTCAGCAATTGAAGGCTCTTTGTGTAGAGCATTATAGAGAGCGCCTGGTTTCTTTGGTTGTTTTTGGTTCGGTTGCAAAAAAGACCTTCAGCCCGGCTTCCGATATTGACCTTTTGCTGATTTTCACTGATAAGCAAGGCAGCTACGAAGAATTTTCTGATTACTACGATAATGTGGAGAGTAAGCTGGTTTTTCCTGAGGACTTCCGCATTGAAATAAACCCCATTTTTAAGTCCAAAAGCCAGTTGAGCGTAAAAACCCCTTACCTCTGGAATACAGAATTTCTGATTCTTTACGACAGAGGTGGCTTTTTTAAGGAATTTGTGGCCAAGTTAAAAGAGTACAAAGAGAATTTTTTGGTGACTTGCAATAAAAGCCTGGAATATACAATGTTCAGAGACGATGAGCAGAGAGCTGATTGAAGATTATTTAAAGAGGGCTAAGATACGACTCAGGCTTCTTGAAGAATTTTTGAAAGAAAAAGACTATGCTGATGTGATAAGGGTTTCTCAAGAAGTAGTAGAACTTGCTCAGAAGGCCATCTTACTTAGAATGGGTATAACTCCTCCCAAATGGCACGAGGTTATTGATATCATACTCGAAAACAGAGAGAAGTTGCCCCAGGGTGTTTTTCTGAAGTTAGTCGAGCTTCGCAGAGATTCTAAGTGGCTCAGGAGTCAAAGAGAAATCGCTTTTTATGGGGATGTGGATTTCGTTCCCACTAAAGAGTATGTGCCTGAGGATGCTCAGAGGGCCATTTCCGTAGCCAAAGAGTTTATGGATTTAGCATCCCTGATTACCACACCGAAATGAGCAAATACTTGCCAATTCTCCTTATTTTTGCTTAAATGGAAGCCATGCAGAGCGGAAGAGAGCGATTTAAAATAACCCCGGCTGTAAGGCGGGAGATAGTGAAAATAGTGGATGAGCGAATGAGAGAAGCCCATGTGACCAGAGAAGACTTCTCTGAGTTGAAGGGTATTGTTGCTGAGTTAGCTCAGGCGCAAAGAGATCTTGCCGAAGCCCAGAAAAGAACTGAGGCAAGGTTAGATGGTCTTACTGTGAAAATGGAAGAACTCGCTGAAGCTCAAAAGAGAACTGAACAAAGAGTTGAGGAGCTTGCCGAAGCTCAGAAAAGAACCGAACAAAAAGTTGAAGAACTTACTGAAGCTCAAAAGAGAACCGAAGAAGTACGCACTCTGGCTGTGGGTTTGAAGCGCACTCGGGAAGACCTGGGAGGTTTATCCCGGAGCTTCAGTTATGCCTTTGAAAACGAAGCCTACCGCATGCTCCCCAAATTGTTAGAAGAGAAATATGGCATCCGGGTCAAGGAGAAGATAATTCGAACTGATATAGGCAATCAGGAAGTGAACTTCTTAGCCCGAGCTGAGAAAGAGGGTAGAGAAGTCTACTTAGTAGGAGAAGCCAAACTGAGACTTGATGATGGGAAAAAGAGAAAAGATGTTTGGAAAGAGTTAGAAGAGAAAGTGAAAGCTGTAAAGGAAGAATATGGAGAAGTAGAAGTAGTTCCTTTCCTGGTCACCCACTTTGCAACCAAAGGTTTCCTGAGGCAGGCTAAAGAGCGGGGCATCATTGTAGTGCAAAGCTTTGAGTGGTAGCTTCTGACATACCGCTTTTTTGTTGACCTCGACCGGCTACTGTTTTTATAATCACTATCCTGAATCGGTGTCGGCTTTTTCTTTGCCACCCCGAATCGACCTTAACGCAGTTAAGGCCGTGCTGAACCGGTGTCGGTTTTTTCGACACCGCCCTGAACCGACACCGGTTTTGTCGGTGCCACCCTCAACTGACCGAAATCAAAGATTTCGGTCATGCCGAACTGACAAAAGCGGAGCTTTTGTCATCCTGAACTTGTTTCAGGATCTCATGGTTTCGGGATCTCCTTGTTTCAGGGTCTCACTAAAGGAAATCACGTTAAATCGACGAACATGAAGTGTTTGTCATTTCTACTGTTTTTTGAGAAGCCCTTATCGAGAACATAGAGGTTAAACTCAAGCCAGGGTTCTGCTATAATGAATTACGGTTGCTTTTTAAATCACGAAAGACTTTCCTATAGCCCACTTTAAAAGGAGAAACTTATGAAACGCTTGTCTTCCGAGCTGCTCGAGGAAATTGTAAAAAGGCTGGTGGAGGGCCTTCATCCAGAAAAAAATAATTCTTTTTGGTTCTCATGCTTACAGAAATCCTGTGGAAACAAGCGATATAGACCTTTTGGTTGTAGTTTCGGAATCTAACGAGCCCCACTATCGTCGAGCACGCAAAACTTATGGTTGTTTGTGGGGGCTTACCGCTCCTGTTGAAATAGTGGTAGTGACTGGAAAAGAATTAGAAGAGATGGTTCAGGTGCCTGCTTCGCTGGGCTATCAAGCAATCCATCGAGAAAAAATCCTTTATGAAAAGGGCCAAAATAAAAGAAGTCAAGCAGTGGCTCATAAAGAGTCAACGTGATTTAGATTCGGCTCGACTTCTCCTAAAAGGCGGCTATTTAGATACAGCAGTTTATCACTGTCAACAGGCAGTTGAAAAAGCTGTTAAAGCCTATTTAACATATCGCGATATTCCTTTTGAGAAAACGCATAATCTGGTTGCTCTGTTAGCCTTTTGTGTTCCTTTGGAACCTTCTTTTGAACAGTGGAGGGAAAATGATTTGTTTCTCTTCTTAACTTTCGCGGCGTGAAAGGGGTAAAATGGTTACTGGAGGGAAAGGGTTGAGTCGTGAAGAGAAAGTTCTACTTTTAAGGAAATCCGGGAGGGATAAAAACAGTGAAACATAAGGTAGTATACCGTGCGGAATTTTTTCGAGAAGGTGATCTGTATGTTGGCGTTGTTCCAGAACTCAATGTTTCGAGCTATGGGGAGACACTGGAAGAGGCCCGAGAGTCCCTTCGGGAAGCGGTAGAAGCATTCTTAGAAGAATGTGAGCGAATGGGAACTTTGGAAGAGGTTATGGAAGAAGCAGGCTTCGTTCTCCGCGGTGATACCTGGCTTCCACGACAGCCCGTGGTTGCTGAGCTGATGACTGCAGGGTGATCAGGTGGGTTGCAGCAAAATAACGCCTGTTGATTACAGGACCCTGGTAAAAGTTTTTGAGTTTGAAGGATTCCGTGTGGCGCGCCAAAAAGGTGATCATCTGATTATGACGAAACCGGGAGTAAAAAGGCCTCTGGTGATAAAGACCAGTCCACACAAAGTACCTGTGACTCACATCTTGACAAACCTTCGAACAGCCGGAATTTCCAGAGAGAGGTACTTCGAGCTTCTCAAGCTGGTTGGGTAACAAAAGCCTAACTATCATAAGCCCAGTTTTTGGCACATTCTCACGCACAAAAAGACGTCTTCTTGCTTCAGTGTGGTTCCATTTTTAGTACACGATAATATCCGCTATTCTCGAATGCAAGACATGGAAACTTCCCATTCTTTGGAGGAGCTTGGTCGTATCTTTTCCGCTCACTCCGAGGACTCCTGGGTTCATATTGGAAGCAGTACATCTTTTCCTCAACAATAAGGTATAGATAAAAGCGAAAAACCGAGGAGTAAATCCTTTATAGGCTTTGGAGCCATGAAGCGCGAAGCTCTCGTTCTCCTTTCCCGGATTCTTTTAGGAGTGAAAGGATATGGATCTTAAAGAGAGGATTACAACCGATCCCGAAATTCTTCTCGGGAAACCAGTTATTCGAGGAACACGTATTACTGTAGAAACCATTCTTCGCAAGCTTGCAGAGGGAGCAACTTTTGATGAACTCCTTGAAGCATACCCCTCCTTGAGTCGAGAGGATATCCTTGCTGCTTTAGCCTATTCTGCCGAAGTCCTTGCCGGAGAGGAGCTCATTGTTTCCTGACCTTCTTGTAGATGAAAATGTTGATTTTTCACTGGCAAAAACGCAGTTGTTGTAACCTTGAGCTTGTTTCAGGGGTCTGTTCCAGGATCTCAAAAATCCGTCATCCTGAACTGACAAAAGCTCCGCTTTTGTCATCCTGAACTGGCGAATCCTTTGGATTCGTCATCCTGAATTTATTTCAGGATCCCATAGTTTCAGGATCTCATTTTTTCAGCATCCCTTTATTTCAGGATCTCTCGTTTCAGCATCTCGTTTTTCCGAAGCTTTGGGATTAGAGTTGACCCGGTAATGGAAAGCGCGTTTAAGCCCAGGATAGGTGATAGAATTCTTCACGAGGTCGTCATGCTATGAGTAAAGGCCGAGAGGTTCTCGATTATCTTAAAGACATCCTGGTTGGGTGTGAATACCTCCTGAAAAGCTCAAAAACCTTGAGCCTATCAGTGAAGCCTCGGAAAAGGTGCCACAGGATATAGGGAAGGGGTTTCCTGAAGTTCCCTGGAAACAAATGGCTGGCATGAGGGACGTTCTTATACTTCCTTCTCATTCCTGAAAACCTGCTTTGAGACTCTGGCAAATCAGATGAATTTACCTTAATCTTTTCCCTCTTGACTCACCTTTTATTGAGTAGTATTATTACTCAAAAATGAAAATCTTTTTGTGAGGTATGCAGGTGACACTTGATTCTCTGATAACCTCCCGCACCAGGGTGAAGCTACTATTGCGCTTCTTTTTGAACCCGGAGAGTACGTCGTATCTGCGGGAGCTTGCTGAAGAGTTTGGAGAATCCACCAACGCAGTGCGGGTGGAGCTCAACCGCCTGGAAAAAGCGGGGATATTGTCATCAAAAAGAAACGGAAAAACCAAACTTTACCAGGCCAACCAAAACCATCCTCTCTTTCCCGAAATTCAGAGCATGGTCCGCAAGTTCACCGGCATCGACCGCCTCATCGAAGAAATCCTTGCCAAACTCGGCCATATCCACTCTGCCTACATTACTGGTGATTATGCGCAAGGCAAGGACTCAGGGGTTATTGACCTTGTAGTCGTGGGCGAGGTCGACGAAGGCTACCTCCAGAAACTGGTCGACAAAGCTGAGTCGTTCATTAACCGCAAAGTCCGTTACTTAGTGCTCAGGGAAGAGGAGCTCGAGCGCTTTCAGGAAACCTTAAAACTTGACCGAGCAATAACTTTGTGGCGGGGAGAGAGCTGATTGTAATTCCTGTTTCTTTAGCTGGGGGATGTCAACTTAAGGAATGGGAGCATATTAGTTGAGCGGTCTTTTAGAGAAGATTCAGAATAAAGAAGCAGTAATAGGAATAATTGGCCTGGGGTATGTGGGTTTACTCCTGTTGATTGAGTTCTGTCAGGCTGGTTTTCGGGTGTTTGGTTTTGATATTAATTCAGTATACGGAGTTTCTTCTAAAGGTTCTTGATGCATCGTAGATATGAGGAATCTTATTCGGATTAGGTCGGAAAAGCAAAAAACTTGAAAAGAAGGGAGGATATGTCAGAGAGAAAATTGATTGTTCTATTGGGAGTGATTGGCTGGGGCAGAAATATCTGCAGGAACCCCTGGAAAGTGGGAATTTTGTATTCTTTTTGTGGTATCAGAGGAGAAATTCGCCAGGAACTTCGAAAAGCAGTATTTTTCCCCTTCGATAGGCATGTTCTTTTGAGGAAGTTTTAGATAATCCTGAGGTAAAGGCACTGGTTTTGCCAACACCTTGTGGGGTCGGGAGTGGGTGGGGAACTTGGTTGGATGCTTGGAATATCGTTAGAAGCTCTATGAGCGGAAATAACATGGACAAAGACACCCGAGAAATGGAGATTGTGAAAAAAAATACTCGTTTGCAGATCTCCGGAAATCTTCTGGTGCGAAATACTTTGTTTAACCTTGTTGGCCAGGTAGCGCCTCTGCTTGTAGGCGTAATTACAATTCCCTTTGTCGTTCGTGGTTTGGGAACAGAGCGCTTTGGGCTTTTATCCCTGGCTTGGGTTGTTTTGGGATATTTTACCATTTTTGACTTAGGACTCGGACGGGCAACGACCAAGTTTGTAGCAGAAGCTCTGGGCAAAGGCGAAACAGATCAGGTACCTCATCTTGTGTGGACCTCGGTTACAATCCAGGCAATACTAGGTATTCTTGGGGCTACTGTTTTGGTTGGTGTCACTCCTTTTCTTGTCGGACGCATCTTAAAAATTCCTCCGGCGCTTGTTAACGAAGCCAAGGTTACCTTTTACTTGCTTTCCCTTTCTGTTCCTGTGGTTTTAGTTTCTACCTCCTTTAGAGGAGTTCTTGAAGCAGCACAACGGTTTGATCTGGTTAATGCCGTGAAAATCCCTATTAGCGGTTTGACTTTCCTGCTCCCTTTAGTTGGGTTATTCTTAGGCTTTAGGCTCCCCGGCATTGTGGCTTTAATCCTGGCAGCAAGAATGGGAGCACTGATGGCATTCTTTGCAATGGATCTCCGTGTAATACCTCATTTAAAGAAGTATGCAAACTCTTTTGCGCTTTTTCCAAGTCTCTTTTCCTTTGGAGGATGGGTTACAATTTCGAGCATCATAGGGCCAATTTTTACCTACTTAGAACGTTTTCTTATAGCTTCATTTCTATCTGTGGGTATTCTTACTTTCTATGCTGTTCCCTATGATATTATTTCGCGAGTAGTGATTATTCCTACAAGTATGTTTATGGTATTATTTCCTACATTCAGTCACGTTGTGTCTGTTAATTATAAGGCGGCAAGAGAGTTATTTGCTAGGCCCTTTACGTATCTTCTCTTCGTAATGGTTCCGATTTTAATTGTAGGTGTTGTCTTTGCTGATGAAATCCTTAAATTGTGGCTTGGTAGTGAATTTTCCCAAAAAAGCACAACGGTTTTTCAAGTGTTAACTATTGTTTTCTTCTTTCATGCTTTTGCCTATCTTCCCTTTGCAGCAATACAAGGCGCGGGAAGGCCCGATTTAAAAGCAAAATTGGACTTGCTTATGTTACCAATCTTTGTAGGGCTTTGTTGGTGGTTGATCCCTGAATTAGGTCTTTTAGGTGTAGCATTAGCCAAATTGTTAGTTACGCTGATCGATTTATTGTGCCTTTCTTGGATGGCGAAGCGCTTATTCGGTTTCTCTATAAAAGAAATGCTTGGTGAAAGAGTCGAGAAGGCTCTCGTCATGGCGATTTCGTTTACTTTAGTTGCTTTATCATTTAGAAGGATTCTACTAAAACCAACGATGGTTGATATCATTGTAATAGGTGCTTTCGTGTTTGCTTACCTATTTATGTTTGTTAAAACCGTCATGGACGACAAAGATAAAGCAACTATCCGAAACGTCTTAAAGAGTTTCTTGCTCAGGAGGACATAAAAAATGGCCTACAAAATCCAGCCGTTAAAGGCAGAGAGGTTTCTTGAAATTGCTTTGGAATATATGAAACCATTTGAAGGAACTTACATCTATAATGCGGTTGTGCGCGACTTTAAGGAGAAGACTGATCTGGTTGATGTAGGCTACGGAAAATGGCTTAAGCAGGTGCTCGAATTTATTACACAAAGATATAACTTTAAAAGCAAGCGAATTTTAGATTTTGGGTGTGGAACCGGTGAGTTAACTGTTAGAATGCGCTGTCTTGGTTATGAGGCTTTTGGTATAGATATCCATGAAGAACATTTGGAGTTGGCGAAAGTTTTGGCTGAAGAAAACGGACTAGATAAAGAAATGTTTATTTTAAATAATCTTCCGAAAGAATTACCATTTGGAGATGCGAGTTTTGATGTTGTAACTATGTTTTCGGTATTAGAACATCTTGATGATTCTACTTTAAGTTGGTTGCTTCCGGAACTTAAGCGTATTTGTAGTGGGGTTGTGTATATATTAGTTCCCAACAGATTAAAACCTACAGACGATCACACCGGCTTGAGATTTGTCCCTTGGATGCCGAGGTGGTTAGCGGTTAATTACATAAAGCTACGGGGGAGAAAACATAGATACTTTATTTCTCGAGATACCTCTTGGGATGTTTATTATAGGAGCTTCTTTCGCATTGTTTCTCTATTTCGGCGGTATGGTTTCATTTTAAACTTTCCGCCGGATGAAGTTATATATCCGCCTTTAGATAAGGCTCCACCTATTACTCGCATAGGTAAGTGGGTGAGAGTTGGAGCCAAACGTATCTTTGTAGGGATACCACTTCCTGTGAAATTAATGGTAAACTTGGGCTATCCTGAGCAAGCGCTTTATCCTTATCTGAACTTAATATTCATTCCGCAAAGAGGTAGATAAAGTATGAGGATTACTTTTGTCCTCCCGGGATATCCTTGGAAACCTGTGGGGGGTTTTAGAGTTGCTTATGAGTATGCTAATCACCTTGTGGCAAGGGGACATAATGTAGCGGTAGTTCATGCACGATGTCTTCCCAATTGGAGTCCTCCACCTCCGCCCAATTTTTATCGTTGGTTGCGTAAAAAGGCTGGCCAGATAAGGAACCTATTCTTCAGACCTAAAGTTAACTGGCAGCCAATAGACGAGCGAGTAAAAATGCTTTATGTTCCAGAACCAACTGAGCGGTACGTTCCTGATTCTGATGCAGTTTTTGCGACCGCATGGCAGACGGCTGAGTTAGTTGCCAAATATCCTCCCGAAAAGGGAGAGAAGTTTTATTTAGTTCAAGATTTTGAAGATTTTTTTGGCCCAAAGGAGAGATTGGAAGCTACGTGGAAAGAAGCGTTCAAGATGATAGTCATATCTCATTGGCTTTATAAAAAGGTAGTATCCATAGTGGGACAAAGGAAGGACATAATAGTTATTCCCAATGGAATTAATCACCAAAAATTTCGGCTTTTAAATGATATTATTTCTCGGCCTAAAAGAGTTGCAATGATGTATTCGAATGCAAGTTATAAAGCTCCGGAGGATGGATTAAGGGCTCTAGAAATTTGCAAAAGAGAATTTAAAGATTTTCAAGCGGTTATCTTTGGCCCCGGTGCGATACCTAAGCGATTGCCTTCCTGGATAGAAGATAAGGGTACCGTTGATAGTGAAACGCTGGTTCGACTCTATAACTCTGCTAGCATTTTTCTTTCTTCAAGTGTGGCCGAAGGTTTTGCTTTTCCTCCTGCTGAAGCCATGGCCTGTGGATGCGCAGTTGTTGCAACTGATAGTGGTGGTATTCGTGAGTATGCAGAACACGAGGAAACTGCTTTGTTATCTCCGCCAAGAAATCCAGAGGCACTGGCTGAAAATTTGCTTCGCGTTTTAAAGGATGACACCCTCCGAATTCGACTTGCACAAGCAGGACACGAACGGATAAAACGATTCACTTGGGAGCGTAGCACAAACTTGCTTGAAAAGTTTATATTGTCGTCTTTCCGATGTGTGGATAGAAGGCGATGAAGGGAAGTTGGTAGAATAAGGATTGCTAATTACTAAATTACTAAATTACCTACTAATGGCACTAAGTATATGGTGCTCAAAGCTCACCTTAAAGGTTTATATCGAGAAAGCAGAGAAAATTGAAGTTAACGAGTTCTCGAACCGTGTTTTTGAAAGAGGAATTTCAAAACCTGTTGAGGATATAGATTCATACTGTTACAAGTCCAGTAAGGGTGACGATATAGTGCCTGTAAATGGGACGCTTTTGAAAAAATGCGATAGACTTGTTGCTTTTGCAGAGGCCGTGTATTCGCAAATGCATGGAATAACAAGCAGTGACCTTAAAGAAGCCACGAGAAACCTTTACAAAGAACTTAACCAGGAAGAGGAATTAAAAGACGTGGTAAACTATCTTTATGGGAGGCTTGAGGGATAGTTTTTGCAAGGGTTTTTACAGTATAACGCTTCCGTATTGTGGCATAGATTGGGAAGCATTACACAGCATTGCGTTTTTGAAAGAACCTTTTATGCAACAAATCACAATGCTAAGAAAAGGCATTATATGACCAGAAATAGCCTTTTTGTGCTTCGTGCATGCTTATTTTTCGACTTTCGTTTCTCTCTGGGTATTCTTCGTTCTCTTTTCATAGATGTTTGTAAAATTTTGCTTGTTGAAAACGATAAACTCGGCAAGCTGAAAAATATTTTAAGGGGTTTTTACGATTTTCTGCTTGACAGAACTGACAGAAGGATATAAGCATGTTTTTTTGAGGAGAGGCAGAACAAATTTCAACTTGGTATTTGAAGTCACAAGTACATTTTCTTTACGAAAAAAGTTTCTTAACTTCTTTGCCACGTTTATCAAAGATTTTTTTCCACAGCCATCCTGGAAGCTCAATCCACTTTAGTGGGTCGAGAAGATAAGCCATCCGGGCTTTGTTAAGGACGCTTATATGTCCGTTGTTTGCGATAAGTGTTTCGATGAATTTAATTCTTGCTTTAACATGAATCTTTTCAAAGATTGTGAGTAAATGGAGGTTGGGAAGGACGTATTTCTGATAGACGAGCAAATTTTCTTCCTGGAAGCGCCTATCACTTTTATAGAGCGCAGAGGTGCTGACCGAATTTGGGTGCAACCGCCACTTCACCGTTACTTCAGGCAGAAAGTAAATTTTGTACCCTTTCAAGAGGCATTTCAGCCAGGTATGCCAGTCTTCAAAACGCCTAAACTCTTCGTCAAAGTAGCCAATTTCTTCCAGAATTTTCTTTCTGAAAAAGAAACCAGGTGCGGGAAGAAAGCAATGGCGCGACATATAGCCAAATTGCCTCTGCCAGGGTTTTTGAAACACTTTAACAGCCCATTTTTCAGGCATTAGCGGCAGGAGCAATGTTCTTCCATCTTGAGGGTTGAATATAAAGGGTTGGATGAGTGAAGTGGCTATTAAGACGTTTTTATTTCCCTCCAGGAATTTAGCCATTCTTTCAATGGCCCCAGGTAGAAGAATGTCATCACCGCCAATATATTTTAAAAACTCCCCTTTGGCTTGCCTGACTCCCCTGGTGTGATTTGCCGAAATACCCGTATTTTTGGGGGATTTAATGAATATGGTGTTTACGAATCTATTACTCTTTCTTTGTAGCCATCTTTCGACTGTTTCAACAGTACAATCTTGTGAGGCATCATCACTAATAATAAGTTCTATACAAGGATAATCCTGGTTGTATATGCTTTCTAAACATTCTTCTATAAGTTTTTCCTGATTGTAAGTGAGTACAACTACTGAGAAAACTTTGTTCATTGGGTAACACCTTGCCTATTTTAACACATTAGATAGAGTTTGTTTTCCTGCTTCTTTTTGCGGTCTCTTTACAAAAGGGTTTATTTTTGGCCAAAAAACTCTGAAGTCAACTTACTCTTATATCATTCATTTTGTGGGAGCTTTCCTTTGCTAAGCTTGTAGTTTTCACACACTTAAAAGTTTCAAGTGTCGTTTTTGGAAAGGTTTTCGGTTATTCATATGTAGTACCTTAGCCCCTTGCAAGATCAAGTCCTTTTTTGTGTGTAAATTCAACCTCGGTTAAATAAAAATAACCTTGGTACCATTAAAGCGTATTGAAAGACGTTTCTGGTTTGATCCATTTCAAACCAGGAATACGTACCTTGACAATTCACCTCCCAACCATGATGAGTTCATCAAAGTTTAGATTTCCCGTGTTTCGTTCCTCAGGTGAATCCGGGTGCTGGTGGGGGATTATGACCAAACCATAATCCCCCACCGTCTCCATCTGACAATGGCGAGGATGAGTATCTATTCACTTTATAACCATGCAAACACTTTCCGATAAAAAACTTCTTCTTTAAAGAGAAGAAAGGATGGCAATGTTTTCTTGAGCAGTATTCAGTTGACCACCACTAGTTTTCCGTTGATAGTAATCACTCATTTCAAGGTATCTCCTCCCCGACCATTTCTCATCATATTCCATAAGAAAAGCTCCAATGAGACGAAGACTGGATTCCCGATTGGTAAAGATCCGAATCACCTGCTCCCGTCGGCGGATTTCCTCATTCACCCGTTCGATAGAATTGGTGGTGCGAAGTTTGCTTGAGAAGGAAACGGGCTGTTGAGAGATCGGGTGAGGTCGAGATCCCTCGTACTCGTGAATGGATCTCATCCTGAAGGGCCTGCGGTATGGCATCCAAGATATTCTTCATGAAGTGGGTCTGAAACTGCTGCCAGGTGGCCCCTTGAAGATACGTTTCAATAGCTTTTTTCAAGCCTTGGTGGTCATCTGAGGTGACGAAATCCACTCCATTTAATCCTCTCTCTTTCAACTAGATGAAAAAATCACTCCAACTTGCTTCAGACTCACCGTCGCCAACCTGGAGTCCCAGAACTTCCCGGTATCCTTGACGGTTTACCCCGAGAGCGAGAAGCACACTGCGGGATCGCACCCGCTGGTCTTCACGAATTTTGATGACCAAGGCATCAACAATCAGGAATGGATATTCAGTTTCCAAGAGAGAACGGTTATTCCAGGCATTGATGGTTGGGTCAAGACCTTAACAAAGTTCAGAGACCGTGGATTTTGAGAAAGCTTCTCCACACAGCTCATACGTAATGTGTTCTACTTTGCGGGTTGAAACTCCGTTGACCACCATTTCCATCAGGGCGAGGATGAAGGCTTGTTCACTTCGCTGGAAGCGAGCAAAAAATGTCAGTGGAAAAGTCACCATTACGAAGACGCGGGACCTTTAAAGCGAGACTCCCTACTCGGGTAAAAAGAGTATGAGGATAGGTCCCATTCCGATATCCTTTCCGGGTATCAGTTAGTTCGTAATAGCCAGCATTTACTTGCTCAGTCGCTTGAGCTTGGAGGATTTGGTTTAAGATTGATTCCAAGAGCTGTGCCATCCCCGAATCTTTGGTATTTTTTGAAAAAGGTGATGCAAAAGTTCTGAATTTACGGTAATCTGATATTGAGCCATCTCAAATCCCTTCGGTTTTGAGTGTTTGTTCCTAACTTCACTCTAACCGAGGTTTTTGAAAATGGCTCTTTCAATTTACACAATTATATGGACTTAACTCCCTTGCACATCGCCTGACTTGTTGATATCTTTTTCAAGAGTGTAAATTTTAGTTTCTTTTGGCCTAACATTGGAATGCTCGTAAGCCGCTTTTTCAGGAGCTACATAGCGTTATATACTCTAACATTGTTTATCTTGGTTTGCAAAAGTTACAATACAGCAATTCAGGGAGTTGTAGCTTTTGGCCTGGATGGAAGACGTTATTGATAGCCTTTTTCGTCTTGCCTACATCGAACGGTGGAACGATCATCCAAAGCCTTTCAGTATAACCGAGCTTGATGAGCAGGCTCACAAAGACGTGCATTGCCTTTCTCCTTGCCAAAATGAAAGAAAAGGAGAGAGGACAAGAGATCGACTGGATTGGCCTTACCAATGGTTTACTTTTTGAAGCTCTTCAAAGATCAGTTCTCACCGATATAAAGCCACGGCTTTTTCACCGGGTTTTAAAAGAGAGGCGTGATATAGTTAATGAGTATGTTTTTCGGGCCTTTGAAGACACTCTTACTGCTGTGGATTCCGCGCTTTTTAGCGAGATGAAGAATTCTGGAATTACTATGATGAGGTTAAGCTGAAGCCGTGCGGTTTTATCCGAGAAAGTGGATAGAAAAAATGTATAATGAGAAAGAGCTATGTTACAATATGGGCGAGGGGTTGGGTTGGTTGTTCCATATAATGTGAACCCCAGCGCTCAGCTGGAACGGTTGCTGTTTCAGCGAGTTTGTTTTTTAATGGGGTAAATAGCAATGAAGGTAATGCGTGTTCTTATTTTTATTTCGTTAATTTTGGCAACGCTTCAAGAGAGTAGCCCAGAAGTGACCCCCCTTGAAATTCTAACTGCTTGTGTTTTCGGAGTTATTTTCTTTTTAGGATTGGGTCAGGTTCTAATTTTTCATAAGGGCATTCCGAAACCACTATTTTATCTTTTGGGTTTCTTGGGTTGTGCCGGGATCAACGTTGTGGTAGGCTTGGCTAACGGTGTTGATCTATTGTGGTGGTTTCGGAGGTTTTTTCCAGTGGCCACCTTGCCTTTTGCGGCGTTAGCGAGCATGGCTGCTTTTCGCTCACAGAAACAACTATGCACAGCCTTTGTAACATTAGTTCTTATCGGGGTGATGTGTGTCCTTAGTTCGCTTTTCCAGCTTAGCTCTGTAGATTTTGCAATGATCACTAATCTTCAGGATTTGCGGGAATATGGAGGCGGATACTATAGTGCTTTTGGGCTCTGTTTGGTTGTTCCCTTCTTATTCGGCTATTTGCGACCTAACCGCTTAATATGGTTTTTAGTTATGTGTACGTCGCTGCTGTTCTTTATGGGATTGATATTTACCTTCACCCGAACTTATTGGATCAGTACTACTATATCCTTATTGTTCATGGTTCACATTTTGGTAAAGCTACGTCGTATTAAAATTTCTGTGTTTTTAATTTGGATTGTTGTTCCCGTTTTTTTGGGGTTAGCTTTTCTCTTTTGGGTTGCCTCGTCTAACGTTTGTGAATTTGTTGTTTCACGAGTAGCTTCTATTCCCCGAGCTTTCAGCGATTTATCATTTGTAGATCGCGTTATGGAGCTTCGAGGCCTATGGAACAGCGCTATCCAAAATCCTATCAGCCTCCTGGGGGGTAATGGTTTAGGAGCGAAATTTACTTTCTATTCTCCCAATCCGTGGAGTTGGGGTGGAGTAGGTTGGATCGCAAATGATTACTCGCATAATTACTATGCCTATCTTTTTTGGACTATGGGAGTAATTGGCTTATCTTTGTTCTTGTTCTTTTGGGGATCATTGTTGCGGCAAGTGATGAAAACGTTGCTATGTTCCTCTAATGTTACAGCAAACCTCGTGTATCAGTTGATCGGAATAAGTACAGCAGCTATCAATCTTTTAATAACCTCCCTTACTGTTCCTGCGCTAATGAATTTTAAATGGGCTTTTTATTTTGGTGTTTTAATTGGCGTAGCTTTAAACTTAATTTCTCATGCAGTTGCTGAGCTTCCAAAAGATAAGTGTGTGACGGAGTGAAACGATGTTTCGGAGAGCATCGTTTGTTGTCATAAACTATGGCAAAGCTGAGTTAGCGATGAACTTTCTAAACTTTATGCAAGATAGCCTTGATTTAAGACTAATTGACAAGGTAATCATTGTTGATAATGGATATTTTGAAGAACTTAGTGGTTTTGACGAAAAATTACTTTTTATGGCGAGGATGCAGATTTTTGCTGGCGTGCTCAGGAAAAAGGCTGGGAAGTGGTCTTTGTTCCCTATGCTCGGATGATTCATTATAGAGGAACTTCCTCAACAGCTAATGAACTGTAAAGGTATACCGTTCGACTTTTATGACCAAACAACGCTTCTTTAAGAAACATTTTGGGGCACGGCAGGCTGGTTGGTATACAAGGCTTATGCAGATAGCATTCGATTGGTTCAATCGCCTGTACGGCAACAACGGGTTTTCCAGGCACAAGTTCGTTATCGTACCGTGAGGAGGAAGAAATGTTGTTAAAAGTTCTTTGTCTTGGATGGGTAACTGATTCTTTAAAAGTGATCCTTGCCTTGAAGGGCGCCGGGTTTGAAACGGTGGTTGTGAATACTTCTCCGACGCGTTTTTTTGAGAGAGTTCCAGGCTTGCACGACGACATTCCTGTGGCAAACCTTTATCAAGGAGTCAGAATTCCAAACTTAAAGTTTCTTCGATTTTTGTTAACAGTTCATCCCCACATTCTTGGTTCATCACTATTGCGTAAACTGTCTTTTTTACTTCAAGAGAACGGAGTAGATTTTGTTTTTGCACACCGGGGCGTGGGTGTGCTACCTGAGATTGCTCTTGTTAAATCTATAAACCCAGATATTCCAGTAATACTAAATATGGAGACTTTCCCTACCACCTCTTCTGCCGGCCTAAGAAAAGTTGTGGAGCAGAAAATTCTTAAGAAGATGTCTTGGTTTTTAGGTGGTCTCATAATTCCTACTGATGAAATGGCAACGTTTCTTTTTAAGTTGGCTCCGTTCTTAAAAGAAAAAAGTATTGGATAAAGCCTTTCTATTTTACAAAAGAGTTTGCTCCTCGAGAAATCCTTCCGAAAGTGCGTATGATAGACCAACGTCCTCATGTCGTCTTTATGGGGCAGTTTGATGCACGCCATTCTGTGAACGATGTGCGGAAAGAAATCCTTGCACTTGCCGAAGAAGGTATTGTTGTACATTGTGTGAGGAACTTCGAACTTAAGCATCCGAATATCGTGTTATTTGAGCCTTTTGGTGCAGAATTTCTAGTTTCCGGACATGTAACTTCTTGGATGACCCAGTTTGATGCTTGGTCACCTATCGTACACAAATAAAATCACCCATTCGATATAAAACTTCTCTTCCATCTCGCTTCTTGATTGCGTTAGTTGCGGGTATTTCTATAACTTTACCCAAGGGGCGATTTGAAGCTATGGAAAAGTTTATTCTAAGTCATCAAATTGGTTTTGCCTATGAAGGCTCTCAAGAAGTGTTTAGGGTTCTTCAAGAACAATTCTTTCGTCTTGTCCAAAACACAGAGACGCAAAAGAGCTTTGTCTTTAATAGTGAAGAGTTACGTTTGTTTGTAGAAAAAGTGATAAAATGATATATGTAATGCTATGAAAATTGTGATGATTGATCCATCTGGTTTTACGCCATCCTATGACCACTGTTTGGGGACTGCTATTGCGCAGCAGGGAAACCAGCTGGTAATAGCGACTATGGAAGCAGGACTGGGACGATGGACTGAAGAGATAAACTATGAGTGTTGGGAACACTTCTATCGAGTTACAGGCAGGCTGTCTAAAGGAAAAACTCGAACTTATCTTAAGGGATGTGAACACCTCTTTGATATGGAAAGGCTTTGGCACCGCCTGCGTCAGTGGGAACCAGATGTCATACACTTCCAGTGGTTACCACTGCCTTTTGTAGATAAATTTTTCTTGAGAAAATTTAGGAAAATAGCACCGCTTGTGCTTACAGTTCATGATACCGAGCCTTTTCACGGAGCTCCGTCTTCAAGGCTTCAGCTTGTGGGTTTGCAATCTGCTTACAAACAATTTGATCACTATATCGTTCATACTCAATATTCAAAGAAAATGCTAGTTGAACGCCTTTTATTGTCCGAAGAGCTAGTAAGTGTTATTTCCCACGGAGTTTTTGCCTACTATCGAAAACTGGTTGACGGTATAAGAGCTGAGCAAGTTTCTCAGTTCCGGGAAAAGAAAGTCTTGTTTTTGGGAATACTTAAGCCATATAAAGGTGTAGATATTCTTCTTCAAGCTTTTGCACGTCTTTCCAAGCAATTAATGAAAGATACGGTTTTGCAGATTGTGGGATATCCAAGGATACCAATCGAGCCCCTCCAAGCCCTCGCACAACGTCTGGGCATAGAGGATCACGTATTCTGGGATTTACGGTTTGTAGAAGAGACAGAAATAGCAGCATATTTTTCCCAGGCCGATGTGGTAGTTTTGCCATACCGAAGAATTGATCAAAGTGGAGTTTTAATGGTGGCTTTAGCGTTTGGGAAGCCTATTATAGCTTCAAGGGTGGGTGGATTTACTGAAATTCTTGAAGATGGTAGGCATGGTTTCTTGGTGGAACCAAACAACATTGATGCCCTTGCCTATGCATTGGAACGCATTTTGGAAGATGACGGGTTACGCACACGCATGGGGAGTGAAGTTGAAAAGCTAGCATGTGGAAAGCTTTCGTGGAGTAATATTGCTGCTCGTACAATTCAGTTATATCAAGATGTCTTGGAGAGATGGAGGGCGAAGCACGGAAACCAAGCATGATTTGAGGTATAATCGTGACTGGAATCAGTTCTTTATATTGAGAAATGTTTGCAAGCTCTTGTTGAGAATATCCAGTGCAAGGGAATAGAGCTTGAGGCTTTTGTCGTCGATGGGAGATCTTCAGATGGAATCTCTCGAACATCGTTTTGCTTCAACAGAAGAAGAGTTTATTGGCTAGTTCTCAAAGCTGAGGGTGGGAGCTGGGTCCGCTACTGAGAGTAAGATAGCATGAGATCGCTTTTGTTGTCTTCGCTATTCGTCCTCGAGTCTTACAAAATTATCTTTTCTGGAGCGTTGAAAAATCTCTTTTCGAGGATGTTTTTTTTCAAATGTGAAAGAGGTTTTAAGTCTTTTAGATCCTGGAGTTATATTCGAAATCGCAGTAGAATGTCTTAGAAAGTCATGGTTTGCTTAGTGGAAGGAGAAATTGCACTTATGGTTCATTTTTTGTTGGGAAGCTGGAAAATCATATTTCCGGCAAGGTGATGGCTTGAAAGAAAACATACTGGAAGTTGTTTCTGGGATGGATGTTTCTTACCCTTTTCAATAAAAAAACCACACTGGTTTTTGAAGACAGACTTGGGAAAATCTTTAGAAAGCCTTAGTTGCTGTTTTTAAAGACCCTTTGTTTACAAGATTTGCTGGAGTCTTACCAAATTTTTATTCGTTAAAAAGTTTATGGAGGGAAAATCTCAGTGAATATCTGGATTTTTAACCATTACGCTATTACGCCCGACCTTCCTGGTGGAACCAGACACTATGATTTGAGTAAAGAACTTGTAAAACGGGGACATAGAGTTACTATCTTTGCTTCGGATTTTGTGCACTACATTTACAAATACCATCGGACTACCCCGAGCAAGAAAGTTGTGGAAGAAAATGTTGATGGCATCCAGTGGGTATGGATTCGGACTTTTCCATATGCTGGAAACAACCAGCGAAGGATTGCTAATATGATAGACTTTGGTTGGAGGGTTTTCTGGGTAGCTTTTCGAAGAAGGGAGCGCCCGGATATAGTGATTGGTTCATCACCTCACCTTTTCACCCCTCTTGCGGCTTATCTTGTCGCCAGGCGTTTTAGGGTGCCGTTTATGATGGAAGTCCGGGATTTGTGGCCGCAGGTTTTTATCGATATTGGAAGGTTGAGGGAACAGAGTATTGTAACAAGATTGTTGAGGCTCTTGGAGAAATTTTTGTATGAAAGAGCGAAACGCATAATTATCCTTGGAACTCAAATGCAGGAGAAAATTGCTGCTTGCGGAATAAGCAAAGACAAAATTTCCTGGATTCCCAATGGAACAGATCTTTCAAGATTTAAGTCTACAGCTTGCGATTTTTCCGACGGCGACGAATTTAAAGTTATGTATATTGGTGCGCATGGTCCTACTAACGCACTGGATACCTTGATTGAAGCAGCCAGTATTATTCAAAAGCTTGGACTAAGTAAGATTAAGTTTGTTTTGGTTGGAGATGGTCCCGAAAAGCAAAAGCTGATGGGGCTATCTAATCAGTTGGGATTGAGTAATGTTGAGTTTAGAAATCCAGTACCAAAGACTAAGATTCCAGAAGTACTGAGTAAGGCTGATGTATTGGTTGCCACTTATGAGGTTTCATTTTCCAGTTCTGGGGGTAGTCTTAATAAATTAAATGACTATATGGCGGTTGGTAAGCCTGTTGTTTTAGCTGTCGAGACAGCGTATAATCCTGTAGAAAAGGCTAAGTGTGGTTTTACTGTTCCTCCTCGAAATTCGCAGGCTCTGGCTGATGCGATAATGGAACTTTATGAAATGTCTCCAGAGGACCGGAAAATCATGGGTGAGCGTGGAAGGCAATATGTTGAAGAATTTCACGACGTTAGGAGACTTGCCGATAAACTGGAGCAGATGATAACAGGTATTGCTTGATCGGTTATTGGATTTTTGAAGAAGGGTGAACAATGTCTTACAGGATTACCATCCTTGGCACAGGTTATGTAGGTTTGGTTTGCGGAGTGGGACTTGCTGATTTTGGCAATCGGGTTGTGTGTACAGATGTGGATGGCGATAAGATTGACCTTCTCAAAAAAGGTATTATCCCCATTTATGAACCAGGGATAGGAGAGTACTTTGAGCGCAATTGCAAAGAAGGTAGGCTCTGTTTTGAAAAAGACGTCGCTCTGGCGATAAAAGAAGGGGATGTAGTTTTTATTGTTGTTGGTACACCCTCGAGAAAAGATGGGGAAGTAGATCTTTCTTTTCTCTGGAATGCAGTGGAAGCTATTGCAACATACAGCACAACCCCTAAAACGGTTGTTGTAAAAAGCACTGTGCCGGTTGGCACCACTCGCAAAGTTGAAAGAAAGCTCAAAGAGCTTAATCCAGATGTGCCTTTTACCGTAGTTTTCAATCCCGAGTTTTTGAGAGAAGGGAAAGCCGTTTACGATTTTTTCCACCCGGATAAGGTTGTCATAGGTACGAAAGACAGAGAAGCTCAAGAGCTCATGCAAGAAATTTATCGACCTTTGTACCTTTTGGGAACCCCCTTTGTTTTCTGTAACTTTGAAACTGCTGAGCTCATTAAGTATGCTAATAATGCCTTTCTCGCCCTTAAGATTACTTTCATCAACCAGATTGCCAATCTTTGTGATGCGGTAGGGGCTGATGTTCAGGTTGTAGCCAAAGCGCTGGGCATGGATGGGCGCATCGGACCAAAATTCTTGCATCCTGGTCCTGGCTTTGGTGGAAGTTGTTTTCCCAAGGACATCAGGGCACTGGTTAAAATGGGCAAACGCTTTGGAGAAGAAATTAGCTTGATTGAGGAAGTTATTAAGGCTAATGAAAGGCAGCGCAAGAAGGTAGTGGAAAAACTGGAAAAACTTTTGGGTGACCTTGAAGGAAGAAAAATCTGTGTGCTGGGACTTGCTTTCAAAGCAGAAACTGACGATATCCGTGAATCTCCGGCGATCGATGTGGTGAGGATTTTGCTTGAAAGGAGAGCAAAGATACATGCCCATGATCCTCAGGCAATTGAAAATGCAAGGTCAGTCTTTGAAAATTCCGTTTCTTTCTTTGAGGACATGTATGAAGCAATGAAAGATAGTGACGCAATTTGCATTCTTACCGAGTGGAATTGTTACCGCAATCTGGATTTGGAAAAGGTCAGGTCATTTCTTAAGGGCAATGTAATCCTCGATGCAAGGAATGTGCTTGAGCCAGATAGAGTAAAGCAGAAAGGCTTTGTTTATGAAGGTATGGGGAGAAGATAGAATTTGTTTTGTAGGTTTGTGTTGTGAAATGATCTAAATTTGCTGATTTATCAAGCTTTTGGCCGATTCTTTCTTTATTTGACTTCTGATGGAAAAATTGAGGGAGGCCTATTCCCTGGAGAGAGTGCTTGGGGAAGTGGAAAAAGTGTATCGGAAGTTTCTTTCGGGTGTGAGCGTAAAGTGCTGAATGATTGGAATGTTGGTATGAAAACCCAAAAATAACCAAACCCTACCTTGCTCCTTTTCCAAAAAGCACAACCAGGATGGTTCGGGCAAGTATTTCAAGGTCGAGGCTTGGCGAGAGGTTGCGCAAATAATAAAGGTCATATTCGAGCTTCTCCCAGACGGTTTCTGGTCCTTCATCATACCTTCCGCAGACCTGAGCCCAGCCGGTTATACCGGGTTTTACTAAAAGCCGGGTTTCGTAATGAGGAATGAGCTTTTTCCACTGCTCCACAAACTCCGGGCGCTCCGGCCGGGGGCCTATCAGGCTCATATCACCCCGCAGGACGTTCCAGAGCTGAGGTAGCTCATCGAGGCGGGTTTTGCGAAGGATTCTTCCTATTCGGGTTATGCGGGGGTCGTTTTTTTGGGCAAGCACTGCTCCGGTTTCTCGCTCGGCATCAGGCACCATAGTTCGGAACTTGCAGAGGTTAAAGGTTTTCCCGCTTTTTCCAACTCGCACCTGCCAGTAAAGCACTGGGCCGGGGGAGTCAAGGCGAATCAAAAGAGCCACAATGGCAAAAAGTGGCGATAAAACAGCAAGCAAAATGCAGGAGGCTATGCGATCAAGAAAGTCCTTGATGGGCAGGTAGGGATTTTCTTCGAGCATTTTGGGGTAGTCAACAATGTCGGCGAGAACCAGCTTAACCTGCCCGTATCTTTCTTCAAAGAAGTAGAGTGCGCCCCGCAGGTCGTACTCGATACCTTCTTCTTCAAGAAAAGAGGTTATGTGAGAGCGCTCTTCAGGCTCAAGGATAAGCAGGAAACGGTCAACGCTCAAGTCCTGGACTATGTGCCGCAGGTAGTCGCGCAGTTCTTCTCGGGAGAGGTTGTTAACGTCGGTTCCACCAACCACCGTTCCCCGGATGGTGTTTTTCCAGTGCATGTCTTCAAACATTTTCCGGCCCTTTTCTCCGCGGTAAAGGACAAACAACCTGCCATTTTCCCTCTTGCGGAAGAAAGGAGCACGCAGGTAGTAAAAGAGAACAAAACTTAGAAAAACCCAGAGGAGGATGATCAGACGGGGAAACTCAAAAATGCGCAGGTAGAAAAGAGCGGTGGTAAAGATGAAAAAAGTCAGGATAGAAGAGACAATGAGGCGGGAGGAGGCAAAAAGCACAAAGCGAGAGCGCCTGGAATAGGTGCCAAGCACTGCATTGAGAAAAACCGGAAGAAGCGGAGCCAGAAAGAGCAAGTTGCTCAATGAAGAGAGAAGCCGCAAGACGTGTGGGTTTCCACGCAAAAGAAGGTGCAGCCAGAAGGAAGCATACAGCACCGTGAGACTTACCACGTAGTCAAAAAGAGGTAAGAATTTTTGCATTGTTTTCACTGTTTTTGGCCCTCTCTTTAAAGCTAATTGTAGCACAGGTAGCCGAGCACTGAAATCTTCGGGTCAGGTTTTTACTTTTTGTGTTTTTGTGGATGTCAGGATCCTGAAACGGGAGATTCTGGAACAGTAAGACGCCTACCTCGTCGTTCCGAACTTAAAGATGATTTTTTTTCAAGAGATGCTGTATAATTGAAAAGAGGGATAAGATGATGCGTAAGCCTTCTTTAGAAGCAGAAAAGGAGATAGCGAGGCTTGTTAAGGTTCTTGTTCGGCGATACCAACCCGAGAAAATTATTCTCTTTGGGTCTCTGGCACGTGGCAAGGCAACCGAGGAAAGCGATATCGACCTCCTCATAATCAAAAAGACCAAAGAGCCACGGATTTACCGCCGAAGCAAAGCCTTAAGGGGGATTCCCCGAAAGGTTCCTCTTGATGTCCTTATTCTGACTCCAGAAGAAGTAAAATTCCTCGAGGAGAAACAATCGCCTTTCATTCGAGAAATCACTACTCAAGGCAAGACCCTCTATGAGCGGAGACCCCTGGTTTGATTATGCCAGCGAGGATATCAAAGCAGGGGAAATACTTTATGCTCAAGGATTGTACCGTCTGGCATCGTTCCACGCCCAGCAGGCCGTTGAAAAAGCTTTAAAAGGTTTACTTTGGCGCCTGCATATCAATCCGCCCAGAGTTCACGACCTTGTTATCTTATATCACAAAGTAAGGAAATACTATCCCGATGTACGCCTTTCCGTGGATGAACTCGAAATCCTCAGTAGCATTTACCTGGAATCTCGTTATCCTGCCGATCTTGGGCTTCTGCCAAAGGGTGAGCCTACGGAGTTAGATGCAAGAAAAATCCTCGAAATTGCTCGGGGAATACTGCGAGAAATCTGGAAAGCCCTGCAGCCGGAATGACGACTTTGCCGTCGGTTCGGGATGGTCGATTTGAAGATATCGTCCAGTTTGGGGCGTTTTTTTGTGATGCTGGGGTTGGTTCAAGGTGATGTACCGTTTTGAGTTTCAGGCAAAAGGCTCTTCAAGCCTCGAGCAGCTTCCTGAGAAAGCCTACAAAAGACTCCAGCTCTTCGCGAAGCTCATCGAATACTGTATCTAAACGATCAACGAGATATGCCAGGCGGTGGGTGTCGAACCCAAAAGCATAAAACATTTCGAACCACATGGCGAAAGCGAAGGTATTCTTCGAGGAGTTACTCAGTTTTTTCAGATAAAACAGCCGGACGGAAAGGAGGATATTCTTTTGCCATTTGCCGAAGCAGATCTCGATGCCAGTTGCGTCCTGTGGGGACACCTTCGTCAATCATTTCGGCAACCCGTTTGGAGACCCTCTCCAGGCCAGTGTAAAAGTCGTGTAGGTTCAGAGCAACGGAATCGAGATACACATCCTGTTCCTGAGAGTGCTCCCGGGCAAGAGCCATTGAACGCTTGATACGGGAAACAACGTGTTTCAAGGCCAAAAGTTCCTGCTCTATGCGTTCTGTAAGCACTCGATAACGTTCTATCAGATCTCGACTCCTTCCGATTCGATAACTGCTCGAAGTGAAGGATTGCAACTTTGAATACCAACCAGATTCACTTCAATGTTTTCATCAAGGTCTCGCAAAAAGCCATGGCTTTGAAGGTGTCCTCAGGGCGCAATCCCCAGACTGCCAGATCCACGTCGGACCAAAGAGTGAAGCATTCCTCATGAACCAGAGAACCGAAAAGCACAACTCGTTTTACTCCAAAGCGCTATCGCAGGATCTCTGCTGCTCTGTGGGCAAGGACCCAGGCTTGAGAACGCCTTTTTTCGATCTCAGGAAAGGCTTTTTGTGACCGAGCAAAAAGGGCGCGCCGATATGCTGCAATATCTTCGGGTGTTACGTCTTTTGCCCTCTTTGCCATGTTGCTCACCTTTTCACAAATAGACCTGCTTCTATTGTACATCAATACATTACAGGCGGGAAATTTGGGAGGTTAGGGGGTCAGGTTTTTACTTTTTGTGTTTTTGTGGATGTCAGGATCCTGAAACAGGAGATTCTGGAACAGTAAGACGCCTACCTCGTCGTTCCGAATTGATAAATCCTCTGGATTTATTATCCCGAATTGATGAATCCGAAGGATTTACCATCCCGAACTGGCAAATCCTCTGGATTTGCCATCCTGAACTTGTTTCAGGATCTCAGGATCTCGGTTTTTCAGGATCTTTCTTTCGGTATTCCTTATTGCTATCATAAAAGCCATGTCAGGACAGAGAGTACTACGTTTACATTCTCACTAATAAAAGCAACCGGTTTCTTTACATTGGAGTGACCAAAAGCCTGCAGCGCAGAATATACGAGCACAAAAAGGGCCTTATGGAAGGTTTTTCGAAACGCTATAACCTGAAGAAGCTGGTTTACTATGAAGTTGCCCCCAGTATCAGGGAAGCCATTGCAAGGGAGAAGCAACTCAAAAACTGGCACCGTCAATGGAAAATCAAACTCATTACCCGGAGTAACCCCCAATGGAAGGACCTAAGCATAGACTTTTTCAGGTGAGAGGTAGTGAGATAGTGAAAGAATGGGATACTGAGACTATGGGATCCTGAAACAAGGAGATGCCGAGAAACGAGACCCTGAAACAAGTTCAGGGTGACCAAAACCTTTGGTTTTGATCAGTTCAGCGTGACGGATAAGCCGTCGATTCAGGGCGGCAACGAAAAAAACCGTTGCCGGTTCAGGGCGGTGTCGAAAAAAAACGTACCGGTTCGGCATGACAAATTCGAAGAATTAGTCAGCTTAGAGTGACAGACTTTTGAGATGCCGAAACGAGAGGATTCTGAAACAAGGAGAGTCTGAAACAACAAGGAGGCCCTAAAGTCCGTCATTCCCAACTGACGGCGAAGTCCGTCATTCCGGATTGGCGGCGGAGCCGTCATTCCGAACTCGTTTCGGAATCTCGGGGTTTGGGTTGAGCAGTAGGATGCTGAAATAAGGACACCGGCTCAAGGGATATGATTCCGAACAATGGTTTTCAAAGAGTGCTTCTGCAAGGGTTTAGCGCTGTCTTAAAAGCATTCAAAGTTCCTTTAATCTTTTTTCGACTCTGGAAATCATTGTGAAGTCTCTATCATCATGCAAATTTACAGGAGGCTACCGCAGGGCTTGCAGTGACGGAGGGGTTGGATAAGCAAGCGAGAATAAGTGGATTTTGGAGTCGCAAGATAGGAACAATAGACCAGGGTTGTGGTAGGAGTGATTGCTATTGCTTGTCTGTAGCCTGTCGATTACGCTGGATTTCTTGCACTACGTTGCGGACCGTAAGGCCTTCAAGCCACTGTTCCCGCTCTTGGGTATAGTCACCACTTCCTGTGGTAAATTCCTGCAGGAACCTGGCCATGCCTACGGGACCCAGGGCTTTGGTTAGTGCTTCAATGCCTCGTTCCCTGAGTTCCAGAGGGGTCATTTTTAGAGGAACCACTTCCAGCCACCTTCATCAGCCATAGAATGGGATTAGTAACCTTTACTTGCAAAGTGTCCTTAAGTGCTCTTTCAGCTCTTTGAGATTTTTTCTTTTTCTGTTTTTTACAAACTCCTCAAGGGCCATGTTTACGACTTCTTTTTTGGTTTTAACGCCTGCCAGCTTCATCGCCTCTTCAAGGAGTTCATCTTTTATAACGATGTTGGTGCGCATTTTTACACCTCCCGATACACATTCTAATGCCCGCTATAGGGAAGAGTCAAACGGTTGAGCACTTTCGGTTGATTACTGGTCAGAATGCTTCTTAAAGGTAATAAAGCTCTTTGTTTTCAGGGCATTTCTTCAAGGATGTGAATGATTTTTGCTGTGATTTCCAAATACTGCTTGAGCCGGGAAAATATCTCTTCGGCAACTCTTTCCCGGTAGGTGTGAGCGGTGGCATTGCGGTCTTCAATCATCCGAAAAAGGAGAGCCATGTCCGCTTCTGTGAGATACCCCAGAGAGAAAAATTCTCGAAAAGAAGATCGTGGTGACTTTGGGTAAAGTCCTTCTCGCTCAAGATAAGCTTTAATGGTTTTCCACAGGATTTCAAAGGTAAACTCAAAGCGTTGAATAGCTGAATCCCTGAAATAAGGATAATCTTCGCTTTCTATGTTTTTCTGGGTTTTGCTTACTGCTTCTTGAAGGCGCTTCCAGGCGTTTTTCAGGTCTTCGAGGTACAATCGGTGTCGATCCACAGGATCCCCTCTTTTTTGATGATTTCCTGCAGGCGCTGGTCGGCTTTTCTGTATTCCAGAAGATCGAACTTGTAGGGTAGGTTTGATTCTTCGAGGTAATCTCGAAGGAGGGCAAGGTCCATTGACAGGTCTTCGCTGGATACAAAGGCAAGGTCGATATCGGAAAAGGGTTTACCGGTGCCCCTTGCCCGGGAGCCAAAAAGGTAAACACGCACCTTTTTGCCCAGAAAATACTCCTGCAAAAACTCTCGCAGGTCTTCAATGGTGGGCATTCTCTTTTTTAAAATCTCGGAGTTTTTCCACTGCTCAGTTTTTCTCATTCTCTGATCCCTTCCTCTTCCTTTCAATTGTATCACAGCAGATATGCTATTTTTCTGGTTACTGGGTTGGTGGTTTAAAGGTTTGTTCTTACAGGTGTTTTGTGTGTTTACAGGGATCAAATTATTATTTTATGCGACACCCTAATAATTTGTAAGCAGACTGGTGCTGCCTGGCTCTTTCTGGATGAAGATAACGGGAGGCCCTTGTGACATAGTATTAAGGGAATGCATTATGAGAGATGAGCTATGTGAAAAGTGTGAACTACCAGCACCTATGTTATGCCTTAATGGTTTTTTCCAAGGATTTGCTGGATCCAGTCCATAACTATTCTTGCAATCTTTACAGCCTTTTGGGCATCTTCCTCGGTTGGTTGTCCATAAGGTAAGAGACCAATATCAGGTGGATAGCGAAGCCGGTACACGCGATTCAGGAAGTCCAGTTCCGAAAGTTCAACAGGTAGGTGCATACCACACGCCTCGAGCTCGCCGCTTATTTCCAGAAGGTTGTGAATTCGCCGGATTTTTACGCCCTTCTCAAGAAGGATAGCTTTGAATCCTTTTTCTACGGTTTGCTGGGCGTGGAAGCAGGTTTGGCGATATATCCCCATTTCGAGTGCTTTCTGGGCCATGATTAAATCTTCAAGGGCATAAGATAGCCACGTTTCAGTGATTTTTTTCATAAAGGACTTTGCCGTGTTCGAGGATATCCTCGATAAACTGACTTTCTTCTTTTCTCAAATACTCGATTTCTTCCGGGGTGTATACGAAGATGTCCAAAGCAACCCGGGGATAGCCAAGCAATGCCATCACTTCCATTACTCTTTCCAGGGGTCTTTTGTCGCTTTTTTTGACAAGCAAAAGGTCGATATCGCTTTCTTCTTTCACTTCGTCACTTGCCAGCGAGCCAAAAAGAATTATTTTCTCTGGCTGGTAATTTTCAATCAAAACACTCACTATTTTTTGTAGCTCTTCGATGAGAAGTTTTTTTCTTTTTTGAGCAACTTCGAACTCGAGCTTTTTCATTAGCAACCCAGGCGCAGGACTTGACTTTCTGCCCGCAACAGTTAACCTCGAGTTCATTATATCACAGCAGATATGCTATTTTTCTGGTTACTGGGTTGGTGGAGAGTGGATTTTCTGGAAGAAAGTAGTGAGACGCTGAAGCGAGGAGATGCTGAGATTCGTCATTCTAATACCCACTATGGGAAGGATAAAACGATTGAAAGGTCTCAACCGGCTGCCGATTGGAGCTTTCCTTCAAGGATGGCAAGGCCTTTTTGTTCCTGGAAGGCTTGTGGTAAACGTGAATTGTTCAACGACTTCCGCATAGAACCTCGTTATCCCGCCGATTTCAGGCTTTTGCTGGAAGGTGTATCTGCGGGTTTGGAAAAGTGGTAGTAGCTTTTGGGAAGTGCGTTTTTAGGCAGTGTTTGTGGTAGAATGATTTCGAATTAATTGTCCATTGATTACTTTGAGGTACTTCTGTGGGTGCAGTTTTGGCAAGGGCGGAAGCCATTATTAAAGAGGAAGTAGAAAAAGCAGGTTTGCGTTTGCAGCAGGTTCTTCTTTTTGGGAGCCGTGCTCGAGGCAAGGCTCACCCGGATAGCGACTGGGATTTTCTGGTAATTGTGGATCGCACCCTTGAAAGAACTGCTCGTATTCGCTTGGAAACACGCATCGGAGTACGCCTGGTTCTGGAGCGACTGCCGTCTGATGTGCTCATTCTTTCTGAAGATCAGTTTGCCAGGCAAAAAGAGGATGTAGGATGCATTGCTTACTATGCGGCGAAGGAGAGCATTACCCTTTGAGGAGCGAAAGCGTGCATGCTGGATCTTAAAAGCTGGATGGAGTGTTCGGGGTCAGGTCTTTACTTTTTGGGTTTTTGTGGATGTCGGGAACTTGGAACAGGAGATTCTGAAAACAATAAAACCTCACTCTGCTCCTTTGGTGCGAGAGAAAGGTGAATTTTAACCCCGAATTCTTTCAATTTTTCGGGTTATGCTTGACAGCGCTCAAAGGGTACGCCTACCATGGTAAAGAAAGGAGGCGAAGGACGTGGAACGGGAAATCATCGACAGATTAAAGGCACTCAAACCAGGCTTGCAGAAACTTTTTGGAATTACCGAGTTGGCTATTTTTGGCTCCTACGCCCGGGGCGAAGACAAAAGCACCAGTGATATTGATATTGTGATCCTGGAAATGGAAAGGAAAAACGGATTGGTTATTGCCAGGGCCAAACGATACTTGAGTGAACAGTTGGGGAAGGAAGTCGATATTGGACTCTGTGATTCGTTAAGGCCATTTATCAGAAGAAGGGTTGAGAAAGAGCTAATCTATGTCTGAGAGGTACTGGGAACTCTTTCTTTTTGACATTTTGGTTGCCATCTTGAAAATTGAGGAAGTAGCCAAAAACTTTAAAGATGCAGAAGAACTCAAACGTAATTTCGTAGCTTGAGATAGTATTATAAGAGAATTCGAGATTATTGGGGAAGCTACTGGAAAGTTGATTAAAGCCGGGGTTTTACCCGGAGAGTATCAGGAAATCGTTGATTTCAGGAACCTTTTGATTCATCGTTACTTTGGTGAAAAAGTTTTGAATGTGATCCAGAGCGATCTGGATGATTTTGCTGAAGTTATTACTCATCGGATTGCAACCCTTGATAGTGTCCTCAAGCAAGAAATTATTCGGGACCTGCTTGAAGAAAACCAGCATCTCCATTTTGTGATTGAATTCTTGAAAAAAACTGTCAACCTAAAGATTTTCCAAATAGTCTCATCCTTGCAGGTATCGAATTCTGCCTTAATTATCCTCTAAATTGCGTCAGCACTTTTACTCATACATCGCATTTCTGATATTTTTCCAACTTTAGATCTCTTTACCTTATGCCGCGACTGTCTTAAATTCTTTTCCTATATTGTCCTGCACCCCAGGTTATTATCAACAAGACCTCTGAAACAAGGAAATGCTGAAACCATGGGATGCCGAAATAGACCCTGAAACAAGTTCAGGGCGGTGTCGAAAAAACCAGCACTGGTTTAGGATGGCAAAAGCGAAGGATTTGTCAATTAGCCGCGATGTGCAAGGAAGACCCCAAAATGAGTTCGGCGGGTGTGGTAAGGGGTTAACGGCGAAGTCGCGACATGTGAAAGCCAGAGAGTGTTACTGGAGTTTTGAAAGGAAATTTTCGAGTTCAAGCTTAAAGGTTTCCTTAAGCTTCAGAGCGTCTTCAAGAACTAAAGATACCTTGCGTTCGTCTAATTCGTAACTGTAGGTGTGTCTGAAAAAATGTCTGAAACCTCGCAAGCTGTTAAGCAATTTGAAGCTTTCCTCAGAAATCAAAGCAGGTCTTACTCCCTCAATTTCCATTTTTATCCTTTTGAGAGGTTCTGCATGGTATTTTGATGGGTCTTCAATGCTGTTTTCGAAAGATCTAGCTACTATTTTAAAAAGATCTTCGTAGGTGCAGTACAGGTTGTGCAGTTGATAGGCGAGGCTTTCAAGCGCATGTATTCCTCTTTTTCTTTCTTCGATACGTTTGTATATCTTTACAATTTCATTCCACTGATTCATAAGTTCTGATTTCAGGATTGCGAATTTCCCTTCTTCCACCGTATTCCCTCCGTTTTCACTTTGTTCTCGAGCCTGTGGCCTTCAAGCTGTATAACGTCCACCTCTCTTTCAAGCTCCAGAGAAAGGTAAGAGATCATTTTGAAGAAGTCTTCATCTTTGAGGCCGTAAAACCCTATGTCAATATCAGAGTCTTTTTTGAAGCGCCCCGGTTTGGTGAGAGAGCCGAAAATGTAGGCTTCATCAAACTTTATCTGAGTGGCGACTTTTTCCAGTGCTTCTTCGACCTTTTTCAAAGTGTTCGTTCGCAAGCGTTCCAGCTCTTCTTTTCTGGTTTTGAGATATTTCTCCAGTATCTGGAACTGGAAACCCGGGGATTGCTTTTTCACTGCGTTTTCTCTCTTTGCAGATGAATTTCATTTATGCCCTTTAACTTCATTGTATTACACTTTACGCTGGCGTGAGGCTTTTGTTTTTGGTTTGTGAACATGTTGGACGGTTCTTAGAAATAGCTTTCTGCAAGAAGCTGATGTGGTCCAAAGCGTCTGAAAACCTGCACGGTACTTTCATCGTGTATAATAGATTTGCCCGGCGCCAAAGCAATGGGAGAGGCTTGAGAGAACCGTTTTGGCGTAGAGAGAATAGGAGGTGGGGGATAGGGTGCATGGGTAAAGAGCTTGTGAAGAGCTTTGAAAAATTAATCCCAGTTTTTGAAAGTTATCCGGAAATAAAACTGGTATATCTTTTTGGTTCCAGAGCAACGGGAAAACATTCTCCTTTGAGTGACTGCGACTTTGCTGTTTACCTGGACACAGATAGTTTCAAGCGCATGCACGATATCAGGTTTGAGCTATATGATCGGATAGGGCGTATTTTGAAGGAGGACAACGTGGATATTGTTATCCTGAATCTGGTGGAGTCGCCCGAATTCAAGTATTTAATCATCAAGGAGGGTAAGTTAATTTTTGAGAGAGAGCCCTACAAGGTGCTTGTTGAGCCAGGGATTCTCAATGAGTACTTTGATTTCCAGATGCTTCTCCGCCGCTATGGGCTGACTGGAACCTGACCATGAGCAGTCTCCAGGTTATAGAAAATAAAAAGAGTGCCGTTTTGAAATACCTGGGAATACTGGAGCGTTACAAAAAATACTCCCGCCAGGAGATAGAGAGCGATGTTGATATACGCGGTGCTTTAGAAAGATATCTTTACCTTGCAATTCAGGCAACAATAGATCTGACAGAGGCTATCATTGCCTATAAAGGTTTGCGAAAACCTGCTACGATGAGCGAGTCTTTTTATATTTTGAGTGAAGAGGGAGTAGTTGCTGCGGACCTCGCCAGAGAACTGGCTAAAATGGTAGGTTTTAGGAATGTAATTGCCCACGATTACCAGGATTTAGATTATGGCATTGTGCTTGATGTTTTGCATAACAGATTGAAGGACATTAAAAATTTTCTAAATGAAGTTTCTAACGCAATGGGCATCAGGTAGAGGTGTTGCTTGCCAATTCCCCTTATTTTTGCTTAAATGGAAGCCATGCAGAGCGGAAGAGAGCGATTTAAAATAACCCCGGCTGTAAGGCGGGAGATAGTGAAAATAGTGGATGAGCGAATGAGAGAAGCCCATGTGACCAGAGAAGACTTCTCTGAGTTGAAGGGTATTGTTGCTGAGTTAGCTCAGGCGCAAAGAGATCTTGCCGAAGCCCAGAAAAGAACTGAGGCAAGGTTAGATGGTCTTACTGTGAAGGTTGAAGAACTTACTGAAGCTCAAAAGAGAACCGAAGAAGTACGCACTCTGGCTGTGGGTTTGAAGCGCACTCGGGAAGACCTGGGAGGTTTATCCCGGAGCTTCAGTTATGCCTTTGAAAACGAAGCCTACCGCATGCTCCCCAAATTGTTAGAAGAGAAATATGGCATCCGGGTCAAGGAGAAGATAATTCGAACTGATATAGGCAATCAGGAAGTGAACTTCTTAGCCCGAGCTGAGAAAGAGGGTAGAGAAGTCTACTTAGTAGGAGAAGCCAAACTGAGACTTGATGATGGGAAAAAGAGAAAAGATGTTTGGAAAGAGTTAGAAGAGAAAGTGAAAGCTGTAAAGGAAGAATATGGAGAAGTAGAAGTAGTTCCTTTCCTGGTCACCCACTTTGCAACCAAAGGTTTCCTGAGGCAGGCTAAAGAGCGGGGCATCATTGTAGTGCAAAGCTTTGAGTGGTAGGTTTGAGGTGGCTTTTTCTTCGTTATCATTAGTGAAGTATCTGAGCAGAAAAATTGGTATCCAGGAATCTCATTTTTAACTATTCACCTGTTACTTCTTGAGTTACTGCTTTTTCCACAGTTTTCCTCTTTTCTCTTTAAAGTTTTCGGGTTTCTTTCCAGCTCGCACCTTGCCAAAATTTCCCTCTATTTTTGAAAGCATCGGGTGAAGTTTCACTCTTCCATTTTCTCTTGCCTCAAATTTCACTTGGTCTTCAGGTTGAAGGCCCGGAACAAAGGTTGTCGGTAATTTTAATGCACTTTTGCTCTGGGGATGAAGCGGTGATATTCTTCATACATCAGGGGAGAAGAGATTATAAAATCGGCTGATGCCCGATTGCAGGCAACGGGTATGTTCCACAGAACCGCTATTCGCAATAGAGCTTTTACATCCGGGTCGTGGGGAAGGGGTTCCAGGGGATCCCAAAAGAAAATAAGGAGATCTATTTCTTGATCAACAATTTTAGCTCCAATTTGCTGGTCTCCTCCCCAAGGGCCGCTCTGGAATTTGTGTATGGGAAGGCCAAGCTCTCTTTCCAGAAGAGCTCCTGTAGAGCCCGTTGCATAAAGGGTGTGTTCACTTAAGAGACCACGATTGAATTTTGCCCATTCCAGAAGGTCAGATTTTCTGTGATCATGAGCTACCAGCGCTATTCGCTTCTTTTTGGGAAGATTGATTATTTCGCATTTTTCGTGCATTGTTTTTCCTCCTTTGCTTAGCCGCCCTTCTGTTTCCCTCACACTGCAGAGGGGTGGAAGGGCGGCCGTTTGATGTTTTTCAGATTTTCAGCTTACGTTTCAACGAATGCAGTGTTTTTCCAGAAATCCAACCACCTGGTCTGGAAAATCTGTAAACAAGCCATCTATATTATACTCAAGAATAAAGCGATAAAGCTCTTCTTCAAATTCTGATAGTTTTCTGGTACATTGTCTTTTCGGAAAGTCCATGCGTGAATGAAAAGTCCTTTGTTTCGGATTTGCTCAACCAGCTTCGGATTTTTTTCTATATGACCTTTCCATATACCTATCCCATCCGCGTAACTGGCTATTTCTTTTAGTCCTTCTTCGGTAAGCATTTGAGCGTATTCCTCTCCACTGCCCACTAACTGGACCAGGGGAAGGCGAGTGCCAAGCTCAAAGCGCATTATTTTGAGACTTTCTGGATCGAAGCACTGGATGAAAACTCCAGCATCTTTCTCGGTATATCCGTATTTCTGGAGGGTATCCAGGAGGATTGCCTCAACTCCCTCAAACTGCTCCTTTTTGTGCCACCCGGGCTGCTTTAATTCGGGGTAGATGCCTACTTGTCTGCCGGTGCTTTTGTTGAGACCCTGTATTAACCTGATTACTTCTTCAAAGGTAGGCACTTCGAACTGCTGGAATTCTACTGGAAAGCGATCCGGAAAATAAGCTGTACCGTCAGCTTTTGAGCGTTCGTGCACCCGGAGTTTTTTAATTTCTTCCAGAGTGAAGTCGGCAGCGTACCAGTGCCCGTCGCTCCTTCGGCGTTCGGGGTACATCTCTTCGACATTTGTGGTGGGTTCAAGGTAAATATCGTGTAAACAGATTAAAATCCGGTCTTTAGTAAGGACCAAGTCTGGTTCTATATAATCTGCGCCCATCGCATAAGCCATGGCGTAAGCTTCCAGGGTGTGTTCTGGAAAATAGCCACTGGCTCCCCGGTGAGCGATTACCAGAAAGGAGGACTCTTTTTCGAGTGAACATTCCTTTTCAAATTCACAGGCGTAGCGCATCCAGGTCTCTATAGTTTGGGGATTTTGCTCTCTGATTCTAAATACTCTGGCTCCCCTCAGGCGGTCTCTCTCTTCACCTTCCAGGCCGTAAGTAGCAAAGCCTATATTGGCGTCATACCCCAGCTTGATTCCACAGTAGGTGCCCACGAAATCGTTGATGTGATCGTGACCCACAAAAATAACTTTAATATCTCCTCTTTGCAGGATAGCAGCGAATAGTCCACTGTTTATAGGCGAGTTACAAACGTCTTCGTTTTGTTACCCTATCATCCCGGTTTGTTCTGGGTTCATAGCTATTAATCTGTGTTCGGGCAGGGGAATGTGGGTAAAGAGAATGCCTGGTATTTTTTGACCATACTTTTTTTCCATTTCCACCGAAGTGTCCCAGTACCACCTGATTTGAGAAAATTTTATGAAATCATAGTTATGGTTGCCCTGCAGACCGTTCTTCAGTATGGCATCTTGTTCAAGGTTTCCGTCATACCAGGAATTGTTATCTTCAAGGTAAGCGTGGGAGTCAAGGCCCCAGACTGCAAACACCACCTGCTTGCCATCTGAAGAGTATACGGGCAGCACGAAATTTCCCGCTCCAGCGACTTCCTTGGGTCCACGCTGGCTGAGGCAGTGGGGAAAGGCTTCATAAATTTCCTGTTGTCGTTCTTTAGTAAGGCCAGTTTTTTCCATGTGATCTTCGTCGTGGTTGCCGTAAACGTGAGCCCAGGGTATTCCTCTTTTCTCCATAGGTGTCACCATTTGCTGTACATACAATCTGAACTCTTCTGCACTTTCAATTTCTCCGGTGCAGTTGTCTCCCACCAGTATCACGAAGTCTGGCTTTTCGAAATCGAGGATGTCATTCATGGCTTTTATGGTTCGGGGGTCGATGGGGAATTTGTCCTGCACGTCTGAGAACATGACGATTTTAAAAGTACCCGAGTCGTTGAATTTAAGCGTTGGTTTTTGGGAAGTGGCTTCCGCATAAGTCAAATACCCTGATAGGGACAGACTTAGGACCATTCCCAAAAGCAGCATTAAAAACAAAGTTGCCTTTTTCATGGTAAAACACCTCCTGCTGATTTTTTCTGATCAAGCTTAGGCGAAGTTTTTAAACGTAAATTAAAACCTGGATTAAAATTTTTTAGCTCAGAAAATCTGGCGTGTTGGGGCCCTGCTTGTTCAGGAGCTAGCAAGCAAGCTTGCTTGGGGGAATTGCATTTAAAGAAAGCTTACCGAGCCATGGATTTGGTTTGAATATGAGCTGTCGAGGGGGTAACTTTTATTTTTCCTGCAATAAAAGCTCTGAATCTTTCCCTGCTCTTGACCTTCTGGTGTATAATAATAGTGCAAATGATAATCAATTTCATTTGAGGGCGCGTTAATGGTGAAGCGAAAATGGAAGGAAATATTTCATAACTTTGATAAAAGGCCAACTCCTTCCCGTTGTGCCATTTTGGAAGTGTTCGAAGAAGAAAAAAGCCACCTTTCTGCAGAAGAAGTGCACGAGCGCTTGAAGCAAAAGAGAAAGAAAGTAGGCATTGCTACCGTGTATCGCAATCTGGATTTGCTTTCCCGGATGGGGATTTTGCGCAGAGTGAATTTTGGTGATGGAAGAGAACATTACGAGTTGGTGCAAACTTCGGAAACCCATCACCATCATTTAGTGTGTGTTAACTGTGGAAAGGCCATCGACTATAGCGAGCTTATGGATGAGGAGAGAGAGTTTTTGAACCGTCTGGAGAAAGAGCTTGAGAAAAAGCACGGTTTCCAGATTCAATCTCATCAGGTTTACTTTTACGGGTTGTGCGAGAAGTGCCAGTAGTTTTTGTGGGGTTTTGTTGATAATGATTATCAATATTAAGAAGGGAAAAAGGAGTGCCTTGCTTTGGAGGAGTGTGTGGTTTCGCTGATTGATATGAAGGCTGGCCAAAGAGGAGAAATTGTTCAGATTCTGGGTGGTAGAGGGATGGTGAGAAGATTATGGGTTTTGGGTGTTGTTCCCGGGAAGAAAGTGGAAAAAGTGAGCTCCTTGTTAGCCAACGGGCCGGTGGTGATACGCCTGGGCCAGCAGGAAATCGCCCTGGGCAGAGGAGTAGCCCAAAAGATTCTGGTAAAGGTGAACGGCTGAAAAAAATTGTTCTTGCTGGCAACCCCAATGTGGGGAAGAGCGTGCTTTTTACCAGGTTGAGCGGAGTTTATGCTTTTTCTTCCAACTACCCTGGCACTACAGTCGATTTTTTGAAAAGCAAGATTAAAAAGAACGGAGAGTGGTACGAACTTATCGATGCTCCTGGTGCTTATTCTCTTAAGGAGGAAGCAGAAGCCGAGCGGATTGCAGCCCGGCTGGTGGAAGAAGCGGATGTGGTTATCAACGTGGTGGATGCTACCAACCTGGAGCGCAACCTCTATCTCACCTTTGAGCTTGCTGAAAAGGAAAAGCCCATGATCGTGGCGCTTAATATGTGGGATGAGGCTAAAAAGGAGGGCATAGAGATCGATGTAAAGGCCTTGAGCGCCCTTTTAGGGGTTCCGGTTATTCCCATCGTTGCCACTACCGGTGAGGGCATTAAGGAACTCATGGATATTCTCCCTGCAGCGAGAGTACCCCGTCCAGTGTCTCCTGATCATGAGCGGCGCTGGGAAGAAATTGGCAAGGTTATAGAGCAGGTTCAGCATTTTTCCTACCGCAGACCGGGGTGGCGTGAGTTCTTCCAGAAAATCACTGTTTTGCCGGTGAGCGGCACTCTGATAGGCCTGGGAGTTATCGCAGGCATGTTTTTCTTAGTGCGCGCAATCGGTGAGGGAATAATTGCCTATGTTACCGAACCCCTTTTCAACGGTTTGTATTTGCCTTTACTTGAGAGATTAAGTGCTGCGCTTTCCGGACATCCTTTCTGGCACAGTGTTTTGATTGGCAAACTGATCGACGGCCAGATAGATTTTGAGCTTTCTTTTGGCTTGCTCACCAGTGGTCTTTATATCCCTTTAGGCGTGGTTTTCCCCTATATCCTGGCTTTTTACTTCCTGCTCAGTCTGCTTGAGGACGTGGGATACTTGCCTCGACTGGCGGTTATCCTGGATGGAGTTTTGCACCGCCTGGGTTTGCACGGTTATTCGGTCATTCCTGCTCTTTTGGGGTTGGGGTGTAATGTTCCGGGAGTGATGGCCACCCGGGTTCTGGAAAGTGAACAGGAACGCTTCATCATGGCTACCCTGATTTCCATTGCTGTGCCCTGTTCAGCCCAGCAAGCTCTGATTGTGGGGGTTCTGGCTTCTTACGGTGTAGCTCCCATTTTGATTGTCTATGGCACGCTGGCTTTGGTGGGTCTTGCTGTGGCCCTGCTTTTGAAATACCTGGTTCCGGGCTCCCGTCCTTCTCTTATTTGCGAGATGCCACCCTATCGCCTGCCTTTCCCCAGTGCTTTGCTTTCCAAGCTCTGGATACGCCTGAGAGGATTTCTGGTGGATGCTCTTCCCATAATGCTTTTGGGCATTGCTGGTTTGAACCTGCTCTTTTTGGCCAACCTGTTTCCATTGCTTGCCCAGGCGGTGAGTCCCTGGTTAGCCCGGGCGCTGGGTCTTCCTCGCGAAGCGATACTGATTATCATTATGGGTTTTTTGCGCAAGGATATGGCAATGGGCATGCTTTTACCTTTGAGCCTTTCAGCAAAACAGCTGGTTATCTCCAGCGTGGTCTTAAGCATGTTTTTCCCCTGTATTGCCACTTTTGTGGTCTTTTTAAAGGAACTGGGTTGGAGAAGGTTGTTACAGGGTATTTTGATAATGCTGGCTTCATCTTTTGGAGTGGGAACTTTGCTTAATTTTATCCTGTAGGAGGTGATTTTGATGCCTTTTAGACGAGGTTTTGGAGGAAGGTTTGCTGGTGCCTGGGGTGGTTTCTACCCTGGTTTTGGCTGGTATGGTCGGGGCAGAGGCAATCCCTATCCTTTCTGCCGTAACTTTCCCTGGTTGCCCCGCGGGTGGTGGGCTATGCCTTACTTTACCGGGTACCGGGCATATCCTTTTTCGTATGTTCCACCTTACGGGGGCCGCTTTTACCCCTATTCACCCTTTTAAGAGGTTTTAAAGGGAGGAGGTGTTAACGTGGGCTACCGCTGGATGTATTATTTGACCGGCCTTCCTGGCTGGATGCGCTGGGGTTTTGGTCCGGGATGGAGCTGGGTAAATCCCTGGTGGCCAGGCTATGGCCTTCCGGGTTTTGCCCCCTATCCTTTCAGTTACTGGACTCCATTTTATCCGTGGTATGGCCCGCAAGTATGGTGGTAGAAAAAGGAGGTGATAAGTCGTGAGGAGGAGATACACCTCAGGTTGGGGAGGATATGGAGCTTTCTGGGGAGGATGGCCTCCTTACTGGGGGATGCATCCTCCCTGGGGATTTTCTCCCTTTGGGATGCCGCCGGAAGTAGAGCTTGATATGCTCAAAGCACAGGCAGACGCTCTGAAGAGGCAGCTCGAGTTTATTGAAGAACGGATTAAAGAGCTCGAAGAGGAGTTGAAGGAATAAGTCGAGATTCTCCTCTGGCTGTGCGCAAGGGTACATCCAGAGGAGAATCAGAAAAGGAGGTGATCCGGATGAAGGTTGCAGTAAGCGCTACAGGAGACTCTCTGAGTTCTCAGGTAGATCCCCGCCTGGGAAGGGCGAGGTTCTTCATAATTTATGACCTGGACAGGGACTCCTTTGAGGTGGTGGAAAACACTTTTGCCCAGGCTTCCTCGGGAGCAGGAATTCAGGCTGCTTCTTTTCTTGCGGAGCAAGGTGTTGAGGCGGTAATCACTGGTAACATTGGCCCCAATGCCTGGCGGGTTTTTCAGGAAGCCGGGATCAAAGTTTACTCTGGAGTAGCACAGGTGACGGTGCGAGAAGCGATCCAGGCTTTTCGAGAGGGTAAACTCTCTTCTCTTCAAGGACCCAGTATAGGTGCTCATTTTGGAATGGGTGGGCAATTTGCTTTTCCTCGGGAGGATGTTCCGTTGAGGGAAGGTTTTCGCAGGGGTTTGGAGCAAGACCTCGAGGACCTTCGAAAGGAAGTGGATTCTCTCAAGGAGAGGGTTGAGATGGTAGATAGAAAAATCGAGCAGTTAAGGAAAGGTGGTGAATAAAGCAATGAGGCCAGGTGGTTTGGGAAGAGGAATGGGTAGAGGAAGGGGAGCTCCGCGCGGACGAATGGGTGGTTTTGGTATGGGACCAGCTGGAGAGTGCGTTTGCCCTCAGTGTGGCACGCGTGTTCCCCATCAGCGGGGTGTTCCCTGTTTTCAGATGAGGTGCCCTAACTGTGGTGCTCCACTTACCCGCGCCAGGTGAGGATGAGGTAAGAAATGGTCATTGCTTGTGCCAGTGGAAAAGGTGGGACGGGAAAGACGCTGCTTGCAGTTAGTCTGGCTCTTGCTTGTTCTTCTTCGGAGCGGATAGTGTTTGTGGATGCCGATGTGGAAGCACCCAACGCTCACATCTTTTTGAAGCCGGATATTGAAGAAGAGCGGGTAGTGGAGGCTTTTTCTCCCCGGATTAACGAGGGAAAATGTGATGGGTGTGGCAAGTGTGCCGATTTTTGCTACTTTTCAGCACTGATCTTGGTTAAGAGGAAAGTGCTCTTTTTTTCCGAGCTTTGCCATAGCTGTGGTGGTTGTGAGTTGGTTTGTCCCCGGGGAGCAATTGAAGAAGGGGCTGTTGAGAAAGGCAAAATAAGAAAAGGGGTGGCGCGTGAGGGAATTGTGTTTTGGGAAGGAAGGCTTAAAATTGGTGAACCAAGAGCGCCAGCAGTTATTACTGAGCTGAAGAAAGCAGCTAAGAAAGAGTTTCCGGATACTCTTACCATTGTGGATTGCCCCCCTGGTGCAAGTTGCGCTTTGGTCGAGGCGGTTAGGGATGCAGATTTTTGTATTCTGGTAACCGAGCCCACCCCCTTTGGTTTATCAGACCTTAAGGCTGCTTTCCAGGCGATTCAAGAGTTGGGGATACCCTGTGGAGTAGTAATCAACAAGGCGGGTATTGGAGGTGGGAGTATTCTGGGATTTTGTGAGGAGAAGGGGATTCCGATTCTGGGTGAAATTCCTTACCGGAGAAGTATCGCTGAAAAATATGCTCGGGGCCTTACCCTGGTAGATGGAGAGGATAACCTGAAAAGAGAGGTTCTCGCCATATACCAGGCGCTTCGTCGGGTGGCTTTAAAAGGAGCCGAGAGCTGATGAAACAGGTGGTTGTTTTGAGTGGAAAAGGTGGTACCGGGAAAACTTCGCTGGTTGCTTCGCTTGCTTACCTTGCAGGGAATGAAGCAGTGGTGGTGGATGCTGATGTCGATGCGCCGAATCTGGAGCTTCTCGCTGAATCCAAACCCCTTTTTGAGGAGCCTCTTTTCTGGGGGAGATCGGCAGTTATAGATTACGAGCGTTGTGTGCATTGTTTACTCTGCGTTTCCTACTGCAGGTTTTCTGCTTTGCACGTAAAAGAAGGGTTGCCAGAAGTTGACCCAAGAAGGTGTGAAGGTTGTGGAGTTTGCCAGAGAGTGTGCAACTTTTCTGCAATTGAAATGCGCCAGGAGCTGACCGGTCGTTTCTTTATTTCCAAAACTCGCTGGAATAATTTTCTCTTTCATGCTCGTCTTGCTCCTTCAGGTGAGAACTCGGGTAAGATGGTGACTTACCTGCGCAGAAAGGCAGAAGAGAAAGCCAAAGCAGAGGAGAAGAAATACTTGCTTATTGATGGTTCTCCCGGAATCGGCTGTACAGTTATTTCGAGCATGGTGGGTGTGGACCTTGCCCTTTTGGTTAGCGAACCCACTCTCTCCGGTCAACATGACCTGGAACGCATAGTGGCCCTGGCCAGACATTTTGGGATTCCCCATTTTGTGGTCGTTAACAAGGCGGATTTGAGTCTTGAGGGCCGGAATCGTATTCGGGAGTTCTGCTCCCTTCAAGGGATAGAGCTTATAGCCGAGATTCCCTTTGATCAGCAAGTGCTTGATGCCCTGATGGTGGGAATACCGGTGATTGAGTATGACCACCAGAGTCCCTTTTCTCAAGGGACGCGAAAGATCTGGCAGAAGATTAGAGATTTTTTTCAAAGCGCAGAAAGGAGTGAAATAAGGTGAAGGTAGCTATTGCTTCTTCGGATGGGAAAACCGTTGCCCAGCACTTTGGACGGTGTGAAGGATTTGTGGTGGTTGAAGTGGAAGGAAATAAGGTGTTAAACAGGGAATATCGTGATAATCTTTTTTCCGACCATCGGGGAGCACACGATGGAGGAGAAGGAAACTGTAGTCCGGTTGATTTGCTAAAGGACTGTGATGTAGTAGTTTCAAGTGGTATGGGTCCAAGAGCGTACAGGCGGTTGAAAGAACAGGGTAAAAAGGTGGTTATCACGGACGAAACAGAAGTAGAAAAAATTATCGGAGAAATCCTTACTCAGTCTGAATGAAGCGGGCACAGGGGGGTAATGCCTTTGGAGAAGAATGGGAGAGAAAACGAGGAGAGCTCCAAAAGTTATCGGGCAGGAAAATGGGTTTTCGAGGATTTGAGGAAAAACTCTGAGCAACCATGTGCACCTGGGCGAAAAAATTTTGAAAGCTGCCATGGAAGCCAGAAATCGGGAGATTGGAAAAGAAAGAGGAGAGCGGAGCGGTGAAGGTAACCATCTTGTATGATAATTTTTCTTTTCTTTCTGAGCTTCTTCCTTCACATGGTTTTTCTTGCCTGGTTGAGGGAGAGGAAAAAGTCCTTTTCGACACCGGAGAAAGCGGGCCTTTGCTTTTTAAGAACATGGAGCTTTTGGGAATGGATCCCCTGAGTATATCTCGGGTGGTCATCTCTCATGAGCACTACGACCACATAGGTGGTCTTGGGTATTTGCTTGCCCGGAACCCCGAAGTGGTGGTATACATCCTTCCCTCTTTTTCCCAGGATGCAAAGAGGGAAATAAAAGAGCGGGGAGCGCGTTTTGTAGAGGTGAAAAGAGGAATGGAGATAGCTCCTTCGGTGTTCACTACCGGGGAAGTGGAAGGACCGGTTAGGGAACAGGCACTGGTGGTAAAGGGTGAGCGGAACTTTCTTTTGGTTGGAGGGTGTTGTCATCCCGGAGCGGTCAAAATGTTGGAGACGGCCTCTTCAATCGTGGATGATAAAATTGAGCTTTTTATAGGTGGTTTACATCTTTATCAGTCGAGCGATAAAGAAATTGTGCAAACTTTGAAGAGCTTGAAACAACTGGGCATCTCAAAAATAGCTCCTTCCCACTGCAGCGGTTTTGCTGCCCTGAATTATGCCCAAGAGCTCTGGGGAGAGAACTATGTCGCTTCCGGAGTTGGAAAAAGTTTCAACTTTTAAGGAGTGAGTTTTGATGAGTCGTTATAGCAAAATAGGAAAGGTAATCGCAGTGATGAGCGGAAAAGGAGGAGTGGGCAAAAGCTCGGTGACCGCTTTGCTTGCTTGTGAACTTGCCCGTCGGGGAAAGAAAGTGGGGGTGCTGGATGCCGATTTGACCGGACCCAGCATTCCCACCATGTTTGGTGTGCTGGGCAAGCGTCCGGAGGCCATAAACCCCGGGATACTTCCAGTTCGCACCGATAAGCTGGGCATAGAGGTTATTTCCGTGAATCTTATGCTTGAAAAACCGGAGCAGCCGGTTATCTGGCGAGGTCCTCTTTTGAGTAAAGCCATCCAGGAATTCTGGGAAGAGGTGGCCTGGGATGATCCGGATGTTCTACTTTTGGATCTTCCACCGGGAACAGGGGATATTCCCCTTACTGTTTTGCAAGCCATTCCTCTGGATGGGGTAATTATCGTTTCTTCGCCCCAGGACCTGGCGCTTTTGGTGGTCAAAAAAGCGGTTAATATGGTATATCAGCTCAAAAAAACCATTCTGGGTTTAGTAGAAAACATGAGCTACCTGGTCTGTCCTCACTGCGGAAAAACAATCCATCCCTTTGGGAGAGAAAAAGGCAAAGAAATTGCAGCTTCCCTTTTTATACCTTTTCTGGGAGGTCTTCCTCTGGATGCGGAACTCTCCAGACACTGTGATGAAGGAACCATTGAAGAATACGAAAACGAAGGCGTATCTGCGATAGCGGATAAAATAGCTCTATAGTGGGGTAATTTTTACCAGAGAAACGATTTCCTTTCAAAAAGTTTTCTGCAGGTTTCTCCTGGGCTTTCTCTTTCTCCAGGCTTGCTTTTCTCTTTGAGTAGTCGTAGCATTATGTTTGGTTTGTTTTGCCTGGCCAAATGATGCCTGGTGGAAAGTGGTAGAGGAGGTTTGCAGAATGTGGGTTGCAGATCCCAAAGTTATCCTTTGTTTTGGCGATTCTCTGACCTGGGGTTATCATCCCAGAAACGGTGAGCGTTATCCCTTTCGGGAGCGCTGGACAGGGATGTTGCAGGAAGAGTTGGGTGGGGAATACCGCATTATCGAAGAAGGTTTGTGTGGTCGGACCACGGTCTGGGATGATCCGGTTGAAGGAGATAAAAATGGTAAAAAGCATCTGGGGCCGATACTTGAGTCCCACCGCCCTCTGGACCTTGTGGTTATCATGCTGGGGACCAATGATTTGAAGAAACGTTTTAACCTTTCTCCTTTTGACATTGCGCAGGGTGCTGGTTTCCTGGTGGATATGGTGCGCCGAAGCGCTGCAGGAAGGAACGGAGGGTCTCCTGAGGTGCTTTTGGTCTGTCCTCCACCCCTTGCTAAGCTCACCGATTTTGCAGGCCTTTTTGAAGGTGGCGTGGAGAAATCTAAAGAACTTGCTTCCAGTTACCGCATCATCGCTCGTTTTAAGCGCTGCCATTTTCTCGATGCAGGCGAAATTGTGAAGACCAGCGATATCGATGGAGTGCACTGGGAGGTGGAGGAAAACCGGAAGTTTGCTCTGAAACTTGCTTCCCTAATCCGCAACATCCTGGGTTGATAAGGAGACTTTTTATGGGGAAAAAGTTGCAGCTTTTGCCGTTTTGCTGTGCGCTGATTTTAATAGGTTTTGGCCTCTCCGGTGTGGGTTCCCTCATTCCTGAAATTGCCAGCCATTTCAAAGTGGATTACGCCGTTGCAAGCAGAGTGTTTCTTTTTCACGGTTTGGGGTATTTTTTTGCCATTCTGTTGGCTGGTTTCCTGGGAGACCTTTTGTCCAGGTTTCTGATTTTGCGGATCGGGCTTGCGATCATTATTTGGGGTCTTCTGGGGATATCTCTCCTTAGCTGGTTCGGGCTGGTGATTGCTTTTTTTGCAATCATGGGAGTGGGTCTGGGATTTCTGGACTGTATGCTTAATCCAGTGGCAGCGTCCATTTTTGTCCATAATCCGGGTACAGTCTTGAATTTCATGCACGCTTTTTTCGGTTTGGGCTCCCTTTCAGCTCCCCGCTTATACGCTTTTTTGGTTGAGCAAGGCGGCACCTGGCAGAGTTTTTATCTCGTGGTTTGTGGTTTTGCAGTGCTGGTTCTTGTGCTCTTTCTTTTGCCTCTTTTCCCCAGTAAGAAGGAATTGCCTGTCTCCTTTGGCAGAATTTTCTCACTTTTCCGGGAGCCAGTTTTCTGGTTGATGGGTTTCACCATGATTTTCTATGCAGGAGGGGTAAGCACCTTAAATGGTTGGCTGGTAGCTTATCTTAAAGAAAAGGGAATAGCGCTTTCCCAGGCTGCCTCTTTCCTTTCTTTTTTCTGGACTGGTCTTTTCACGGGGAGGCTTTTACTTTCTTTTTTATCGGAGCGCTGGGGTTACTTGAACATGGTACGCCTCAACTCCATAGCTGGTGCTCTAGCACTTTTGGTGGTGCTTACCATTACTCCTTCTTTTCCACTCACTCCGGTTTTGCTCTGCGGTGCAGGTTTTGCCCTGTCCACGATCATACCCACCACCTTAGCTTATGCGGTGTCCACGTACCCGGAAACGTCTTCCATGGCTTCAGGGTGGCTGCTTTTTAACAATGGTATTGGCAACTTCCTTTTTCCCTGGCTGGGAGGTGTGGTGGCTTCCTGGCTGGGTTTGCGATTTACCATGCTTTTTGTGCCGGTTTCGGTTTTGCTCATGCTGCTTTTTCAACAGCTTCTCTTTGTAAAAAGTAAGGCAGTTTTTGAGGAGGGGGTAAGCAGTGGATGAAGCATTTCCTTACCTTGAGAGAACTCTTGAGAGGGTGAAGGTGGTTGGACCACGCCTGAGTGCTTCTCCTGTGGAGGCCGATTTTGCCCGCTGGCTTGGGGAAGAGCTGCGTAGGATGCAGCTTACCGTTGAGGAAGACGAGTTTCGGGCGCTTTCCACCTACAGCTTTTTTTACTGTGGAATCTGGGGTTTGTTTCTGGCTGCCTTTTGCCTTCTCTGGTTTTCAGGCTGGCTTGCTGTGCCGTTGGCGCTTTTTGCTCTGCTTTTGACCTATTGCAATCTTAACACGGTGCCTCTTTTAGCCACTTTGTTTACTCGCAAAGAATCCCTGAATGTTCTGGCCAGAAACACCGATTCTCCCCGGGTCATCCTGTGTGCCCACCTGGATTCAGCAAGGACTTCTCTTTTTTTTGACCCTCGATTTGCTGTTTCTCCTCGCTTCAGCTTATTGTTCACCATTCTTGCTTCAGTCTGGATGACGGTAGTGGTCTTACTTTATGCAGTGCTGGGATATCCCTGGTTGCGCTGGTTGGGAGTACCAGCCTTTCTGTATCTTGGGTTTCTTTTTACTCTCCATGTGCACCGGGAATATTTCATGCCTCCTTCGCCTGGAGTTAACGATAACGGAAGTGGAGTGGCAGTAGCGTTAGAGCTTGCCTTTCGCCTGAAAAAGATGAACTTACCTTTCTGGGTGCTTTTTACCGGGGCGGAGGAGTCGGGTACTTTTGGAGCTCTCCACTTTTGGAAACGGTACAAAAGTTTGCTGCAAAGTAGAATACCAGTGATTAACCTGGATAATCTGGGAGCAGGCAGACTGACTCTGGCCACTTTAGAGGGGATGTGGGAGATTGTTGCTTCTCCGGAAGATTTGCGTCGAGAAATAAAGGCAGCAGCACTTGAAAAAGGAATAACCCTTCTGGAGCGGCCTTATCTTGGTCTTTCCACTGATGCCACAGTTTTTCTCAAAAGAGGCGGCAGGGCGGTTACTATGATTGGTCTTGATGAGCGAGGCCTTCCACCCAACTGGCACTGGATAACTGATAGACTGGAAAATTTGCATCGGCCTAATTTGGAGCAGGCAGTGATTGTACTTGAGGAGTGGGCAAAAAGATATGTTTGATGTTACACCCCTTCTTTTTCTGCAGGGTTTGCGCAATCCTTTCTGGAACAGTTTTTTTCGAGGTGTTTCGGTAGTGGGTTCTGACCTTTTTTACCTGGTCGTTCTGGTTATCTGGTACCTGGCATTTAGCAAAAGAGAAGGTATTTATTTGAGTCTGGTGCTTTTTGCTTCTCTTTTTCTGAACTTTGCAGTAAAGAGTCTTGTGGCTGTGCCTCGCCCTTATTTGCATCCTATGCTTCAAGCCATCTCTGAAGCAGAGGGTTTTTCTTTTCCGAGCGGCCATGCTCAGTCTACGGCTACTTTCTTTTTTTCGCTGGCCTTACTTTACAAAAAGCGGCCAGTTTGGGTTCTGGCCTTTTTGATGGTTGGTCTGGTGAGCTTTTCGAGGCTTTACTTAGGTGTACATTATGTGGAAGATGTGCTGGCTGGGGCTTTACTGGGTGCCGGATTTGCTTTTGCAGCATTTTATCTGAAGGGTAAGCTGGAAGGAAACGAGGTCAACATTGTTTTTTGGTGGAAGGTTGCCGTTGCTGCGGGAGTGGCGCTTTCCCTTTTTTGGTTTTGCTGGGATGACCTTTCGGCTCGAGTGGGAGGGGCTATCAGCGGAGCGCTGCTGGGCTGGTTTCTGGAAGGTAACGCTGAAAACCTGGCATGGAAAAGCCTATTTGACAGGATAGTGTTTCTGGGGCTTGCCCTGCTTAGTGTACTGGCCTGTTTTCTGGTCTTACGCGGGGTTTTTCCGGAGGGAAGGGAGTTTCTCTTCCTTCGTTATGCTATAGTAGTCTTCTGGGTGGTTTTTGGCATTCCGGTGCTCACGAGGCATTTAAGGAGGAAATTGGCTGGGGGGAGTTGAAATGCCTTATTTTCCAGAGGATTTCATTTTTGGTGTGGCTACTGCTTCCTATCAGATTGAGGGTGCGTGGAACGAGGATGGCAAGGGTGAGAGTATCTGGGATCGCTTTGCGCACACTCCAGGTAACATCCAGGATGGCACCACGGGGGATGTGGCTTGTGACCACTACCACCGCTTTGAAGAAGATGTAGCTCTTCTGAAGGAACTGGGTGTTGATGCCTATCGCTTTTCCATATCCTGGCCCCGGATATTCCCGGAGGGAAGGGGTCGAGTTAACGAGAAGGGGTTGGATTTTTATCGCTCGCTTATTGGGAAATTGCAAGAAGCGGGTATCAAACCTGTAGTAACCCTTTATCACTGGGACCTTCCCCAAAAGCTTCAGGATAAAGGAGGATGGGAAAACCAGGAGACGGTAGAAGCCTTTGCGGAATATGCGCGTTTCCTTTTCCAGAGCTTTGCCAAAGAAGTTTTCCTATGGATTACCCATAACGAACCCTGGGTGGTGTCTTTCGTAGGGCATTATGAGGGAAGACATGCACCGGGTAAGCGGGATTTCAAATCTGCGCTTCAGGTAAGCCGTAATCTGCTCCTTTCTCACGGTCTCGCTGTGCAGGCTTTTCGAGAGGAAAAAACCCTGGGTTCCATTGGCATTACCCTTAATCTCACTCCTGTGCATCCTTTTTCCGATAGCGAAGAGGATATTCTGGCAGCCAAACGCTGCGACGGTTATTTTAACCGCTGGTTTCTGGATCCTCTTTTCAAGGGTGAGTTTCCAGAGGATATGCTTCTCTGGTACGAGAAAAAGGGCTTTGCCCTTCCTCAGTTGAGTGAGGAGGAAAAGTCTCTGATCGCTCAGCCCATTGATTTTCTGGGGATTAACTATTACTTTCGGCGCGTAGTTGGCAAGGGAGAGGGAGCAATTTTTGAGGTAGAGTTTTTCAATCCACCCCAAAGCGAGTATACCGATATGGGCTGGGAAATATACCCTGAGGGTCTTTATGAGATTGTGAAGAGAGTCAGTGAAGAGTATCAACCGGAGGATATCTATATCACCGAAAATGGCATTGCGCTTCCTGACCAGCCCGATTCCAAAGGACGGATTAATGACCAGAGGCGCATCGATTATCTGCGTTCTCATCTTCTGGCTCTGCATCGTGCTGTGGATGAAGGGTGCCCGGTTTCGGGATATTTTGTGTGGAGTCTCATGGACAACTTTGAGTGGGGTTTCGGTCTTTCCAAGCGCTTTGGACTGGTTTACGTGGATTATACCACCTTGCAAAGGATTAAAAAAGCCAGTTTTTACTGGTATCAGAAGGTGGTTAAGTCCAAAAGAGTGGATTGATAGCGTCCAGTATTTTTGAGGTTAGAGATGCACTTTGTTCTGGAGGGATGAAATTTGCAGGCCAGAGAAATAACCAAGATGGGAGTATTGATAGCCATAGGGGTGGCTTTGCCCTACTTTTTCCACTTTACTGGTATTCCCGGACAGGTGTTTCTACCCATGCATATACCAGTGCTTCTGGGAGGATTTTTGCTGCGTAGTGGAGGAGAAGCCTTTCTGGTTGGGCTGATTTTGCCTGTCTTGAGTTTTTTGATTTCTGGAAGGCCAGTTTTCCCATCGCTTGTAGCCATGATGTTTGAGCTTGGTGTGTATGGTCTGTCGGCTTTCTTGTTTTATCAGCGCTTGCGCTGGGGCATTCTTTCTTCGCTGGTTGTGGCCGTATTTTTGGGAAGGGGTGCTTTCATTTTGAGTAGCTGGATTCTCTTTTCGCTTTTGGGACGTTCGTTTGGCCTACTCCCGCTCCTCCAGACCCTGTTTATCGTGGCATTGCCGGGTATTCTGATTCAGCTGGTTTTGATACCTCTTTTGGTTGCTGCTTTACTGAAAAGCCGGAAAGAAAGCCCGCGCTTTTTCTGAAGGGGATTCGACCTTCTTTATGGGGGCGCTTCTGCGCCCCCACAGGTTTTTACTTCCAAAACAGGCCGCAGTGACAACGACCGTTTTTTTCTACGCTTCCCTGGCGGGTTTCCAGGCAGGGACAAACGTTTTCCGGTATATTATCAATTTTGCAGGGGCAGTAAAAGTCCCCAAAACGCTCGTATTTTTTCAATAGGCCTTCGATTAGTGGTTTTTTCATTTCGTTGAAGTGATATCCTCTGAGGCGGGCAAAATTTTCTATACGCTGGGTGATTTCCTCTTCTGGGGAGAGGTCAGAAGGGCGCTGGGCCTTTATAGTGCCGTTTTCTTCCACAAGTTCCAGTACTGCACCGCAAACCGGACAGACTATTTTTTTTCCAGGTTGCTTTTCTTCTTTGTATAGGAAAGATACCTGACATACTGGACAAAAAAGTTTTTCATTTGAGCTCATCTTTAAGTGCCTCCCTGATTTTTAGTTCATCGTATCCCACGATTACCTCATCTTCGATCACGATCACTGGAAAAGCTCTTCTTCCCGATATTGCTTGAACTTTCTGGACGGTTTGCTCTTTTTCTGCTTCTGGCAAAAGATCAACATCCACAAAGTCAAAAGGGATGTTGTGTTTTTTGAAGAACTGCTTGGTCATCTGGCAAAAAGGACAGGTGCTCAGTGCATAAAGCATAACTTTTTTCATGGTTTTTTCCTCCCAGGTTTATTGATTTTCTTTGAATATTAAACCAGATAACCCGGCTTTTATTCGAGTTTCAGGATTTTGCGCCCTGATTCTTGCTGAAAAAGGGTTTGTTGTAGCACATAAGGGAGGAGTTCCGGGTGAGTAGGGTTGTACAGAGTTACTGAAAAAATAAGTCTTTAGCGTTAAAATGGTAGGGAGTTTTTGGTATTTTGATGGTCAGCTTTTGGGAGGTTGTTGGTGGTTTGCGTAAGGTTTTAATCGTCAGTGAAGACCCTCTTTTGCAGGAGAAGATCGCAGATATTTTGAGAGACGAAGGCTACTATGTAGTGGTGGTGCGCAACCGGGATCTGGCTTTGAACTGCTTAGAGCGAGAGGAAATAAACATCGTGCTGGCTGAAGAAGAAGTGCTTGCTGAGGAAGGGTTTCAGTTTTTGCGTTCTGTGCGGGAGCGCTTTGGTGAAGTGGTGGTGCTCGCTGTAGGTGGTAGTGACAATCCCTTTTACGTGCGGGGTCTCCTTAACAAAGGAATTTATGATTATCTTTCCCGACCGCTCACTCCGCTGCGCCTTCTTTCCACCATAAAGAGAGCTGAAGAACACCTCAATCTGCTCGCTGAGAACAAAGACCTGAAGAAAAGGATTGGCACTCGTTTCTCTTTTGCTGGAATCACGGGCGTTTCAGAGAAGATGCAGCGTATTTTCGACCTGGTGCTCCAGGTGGCTCAGGTGAGGAGACCGGTCCTGATTTTTGGAGAGCAGGGAACGGGTAAGGAACTGATAGCCAGAGCCATTCATCAGTATTCTTTTCCGGAAGGTCGTCCCTTTTTCAAGGTCTTGTGCCCTGGTTTGCCGTCTGGTTTTTTGAAAAGGGCTGAGTGGCTGAAGACCGAAGAGACCTATAAAGAGTTGCCCGATGAATTTCAGGGAACCCTCTTTTTTGAAGACGTGCATCTTTTGCCTTTCCCCGTTCAGGCTGAAGTGGTCGATTTTCTGGAAGAATACCGTTTTGGAGGCGGCTCAAAAGATTTTCGAATTATCGCTTCTTCGGAAACTTCCCTTGAAGAAGAAGTAGCCACAGGCCGTTTTCGTAGCGATCTTTACTATTTTTTGAGTGCGGTAAAGATAGAGATACCCCCCTTGAGGGAGCGCAAAGAAGATATTCCTTTTTTAATAGAGCGCTTTCTGCGTGAAATTGCCCAGGAAACCGGGAAGGAAGTTATTGCTATTGACAAAGAAGCGCTGCAGGTGCTCATGGAGTACGACTGGCCGGGAAACGTCATTGAGCTCCGCAATGTTCTTGAAGGGATGGTTATACTTTCCCAGAACCAGGTTTTAACAGCCAAAGACGTTCCAGCTCAAATTCGTAAGGGCGCGGATTTTGGGAAAATTGTGCCGGTGCGGGTTGGTATGACTCTGGAAGAAGCAGAGAAAATCCTTATTCTGGAAACCCTGCGAGCCAACCGCTTCAACAAGAGCAAAACCGCCCAGATGCTGGGTATAGGCTTGCGCACTCTTTACCGCAAGATTGAGCAGTATGACCTTGCGGAAAACGAATTTTCCAAGAAATAGATTTGTCAATTTGGCAAGGTAAAGAACCCTCTTTTGTCATTTTGACAAAAACAATTCCCACTTTTTGCCATTATGACATAATTTTGACTTTGATTGATTTTGCTTTTAGCTTGCAAAAACCCCCCTTCCGAGTTAGAATAATGAGCGGTCTTAAGAAAAAATTAGGAAAGGGGTGACACCAAAGTGAAGATTAAACCACTGGGAGATCGAGTTCTGGTAAAACGTATGGAGGAAGAAGAGGTACGCAAGGGTGGTATCATAATTCCGGATACTGCCAAAGAGAAGCCCCAGCAGGGAACAGTAGTAGCCGTAGGTACGGGCAAGGTTGACGAAAATGGAAATCGCAAACCCCTGGAAGTCAAAGAAGGGGACAAGGTGCTTTTTGGCAAGTACGCTGGCACCGAAGTGAAGCTTGATGAAGAAGAATATCTCATCATGCGCGAGGACGATATACTGGGTATTATTGAAGAATAACCGACAAAGGAGAAAGGAGGTCAGCGGATAATGGCCAAACAGATAATTTTTGAGGAAGAAGCACGTCAAGCCATACTGCGGGGCGTTAAAACTCTGGCCGATGCTGTTAAGGTTACTCTGGGCCCCAAAGGGAGAAACGTGGTTATTGAAAAGAAATTTGGTTCACCCACTATCACTAAAGACGGGGTTACCGTTGCTAAGGAAATAGAGCTGGCTGATCCCAATGAAAACGTGGGTGCGCAGCTGGTTAAAGAAGTGGCTTCGAAAACCAGCGATGTTGCCGGTGACGGAACCACCACTGCTACCGTTTTGGCTGAGAGCATTTACAGGGAAGGTCTACGCAATGTTGCTGCGGGCTCTAACCCCATGCTGCTCAAACGTGGTATTGACAAAGCAGTGGAAGCAGTGGTTGAAGAGCTCAAGAAGATGAGCAAGGAAGTCAGCGATCGCAAAGAGATTGCACAGGTTGCATCCATTGCTGCCAACAACGATGAATCTATTGGTAGCATCATCGCTGATGCTATGGAAAAAGTAGGAAAAGATGGAGTAATCACTGTTGAAGAAGCCAAAGGGTTGGAGACCACTCTGGAGGTTGTGGAAGGTCTGCAGTTTGATCGGGGATATCTTTCTCCGTACTTCATTACTGACCCAGAAAGAATGGAAGCAGTTTTAGAGAATCCGTTGATTCTCATCTATGAGAAGAAGATTTCAGCAGTCAAAGACCTGCTGCCTTTGCTTGAAAAGGTAGTTCAGCTGGGCAGACCGCTTCTGATCATCGCTGAGGACGTGGAAGGCGAAGCGTTGGCCACTCTGGTTGTAAACAAACTAAAGGGCGTTTTGAACTGTGCTGCAGTGAAAGCTCCTGGTTTTGGAGACCGCAGGAAAGCAATGCTTGAGGATATTGCCATCGTGACTGGTGGTCGCTTCATCTCCGAAGACCTGGGCATTAAGCTTGAAAACGTTACGGTACAGGATCTGGGCCAGGCTCGCAAGGTGGTTATTGACAAGGAAAACACCACCATCGTCGAGGGTGCTGGCAAGAAAGAAGACATAGTAGCCAGAATGAACCAGATCAAGCGCCAAATCGAAGAAACCACTTCCGATTATGATCGTGAAAAACTGCAGGAGAGACTGGCCAAGATTGCTGGTGGTGTGGCAGTTATCCGGGTAGGTGCAGCCACTGAAGCTGAAATGAAAGAGAAGAAAGCCCGAGTTGAAGACGCACTCCATGCAACTCGCGCAGCAGTTGAGGAAGGCATTGTTCCTGGCGGTGGTGTGGCGCTCATTCGTGCAGCTAAGGCTATTGACGCACTGCAGCTTGACGGCGATGAAAAGATTGGAGCTCTGATTGTCAAGAAAGCTCTGGATGAACCCGCCAAGATGATTGCCGAAAACGCTGGAGAAGAGGGTTCGGTAATTGTCGAGCGCATCAAGTCGTTTGACAATCCCAACATGGGTTACAACGCACTCACTGGAGAGTTCGTGGACATGATTGAAGCAGGAATTATTGATCCTACCAAAGTGACCAGAACTGCACTTCAGAATGCAGCAAGTGTGGCTTCAGTAATGCTTACCACTGAGTCCGTGGTAACTGAAATACCGGAGAAAGAAAAACAGCAGACTCCGCCAATGCCTGAGTATTGATAGGGTATAATATAGAGGGAGAAGCCCGGTAGGGGATGTTCTCCTTTGCCGGGCTTTTGATTTTTGGAGGTGTTGGTCATGCCAATTTATGAGTATCAGTGCATAGATTGCGGCAAAACTTTTGAAGAGTTTCAATCATTCAGCGATAAACCGGTTCAGGAGTGTCCCTTTTGTAAGGGGAGAGTAAAACGCTTAATCAGTAAAAGCGTGGGTTTTGTTTTTAAAGGTAGCGGTTTTTATTGCACTGATTACCGTTCTTCGGGAAGCAGCTCTGACTCAAGCAGCAGCTCTTGCAGCTCCTGCACCTCCAGCAGTTGTTCGACCTGCGGTAGTAGTAGTTCTTCCGAGAGCAGCAACAACAAATCTTAGTGTAATTCCCATGAATGCCTTTGGGTACTTGTTGCTGATAGGGTTTTTGCTGCTGGGCGCTATCGTCTGGAGTGTAAAGCGCCGGGGCAAGGAAGTCAATGTAACCGAGTTCTGGGCGGAAAAAGAAAGAGAGTTTGGAGAAAAAAAAGTTCTTTCTTCGTTTGCACGCTATCTGGGAGGCCATCCTCGCTTTGAAACCAAAACGGAGGGCCTCCTTTATTTAATGTCTCGTAGTCTCTGGTTTGAAAATTTTGAAAAAGGCCCCAATATTTTTGGCATCGCCCCTCCTTTTGAAAAGGTGATTTTTCGAATCCCCCTCAGCTCTATTACTGCGGTTGAAGCGATTCCGGAAAAGGAACTGTTCCACAGAGACAGGAGCCTCCTGTTTCTTAACCGAAGACGCATTAATCAGAAACCAGAGTATCTCCTGGTGCGCTATCGGGACGAGTGGCAGCGGGAACGAGAAGTGTACTTCGACAGCATGGTGGAACTTGCTACCTGGCAAAAAACCATTGCTGAAACCCAGAAAAATATGCCTCCGGAGGCCCTGAAAGAAAAACCAGAAGCAGTAGGAGTCTGCCCCAACTGTGGCAAGAAGGTGTCTCCAGATTTCAAGCTTTGTCCTTATTGTGGGTGTAAACTTTCCTGAAGATGATCGAACTGGAAAGTGGTGTCAAAGTCGGCCATTATCAACATCAAAGCGCCCTGGTAGGGTGTACGGTTTTTCTTTTCCCAGAGCCCAACCGTGCGGTAGCCTCGGTTTTGGGAAAAGCTCCTGGTGAAAGAGAAGTTTCAGTGCTTCGGGCTGGTAATCTGGTGGAAAGTGTTGACGCGATATTTTTTTCCGGGGGCAGTGCTTTTGGTCTCTGTGTTGGAGAGGGAGTGGTCGCTTTCCTCAGAGAGCAGAGAAAAGGTTTTCCTACTCAGGCTGGCCCAGTTCCCATTGTGCCTGGGGCGGTTATTTATGACCTTGAAGTTTCAGGAGGGATTCTTCCTGCTCCGGAGTGGGGTTATCTGGCTGCTCAGCGAGCTTCTTTTCCGCCCCAAGAAGGCAGTGTAGGAGCTGGTGCGGGAGCTACAGTCGGCAAAGCTTTAGGTCTAGGTCGTGCCATGAAAGGCGGCTTTGGTTGGTCGAGGGTTGAAGTGAGTGGAGGCTACGTTGATAGCTTTGTGGTTTGTAATGCTCTTGGTGATGTGTATGACCCCTTTGAAGGAAAGCTTTTGGCTGGAGTGCGCGGCGCAGGTGGGAAGCCGGTGGGCTTTTTCGGTACGTCAGGTAATTTTTCAGGTTCACCGTTCAATACCACTTTGCTTTTGCTTTTTTTCTCTTTTGAGCTTTCCCGGGAGGAACTGGAAGCTCTCTCGGGAGTGGTGCATTCAGCCCTTGCCCTCTGTGTACGTCCTCTGGCGACTCTCTATGACGGTGACCTGGCCTTTCTGGTTGCTGGCAGAAAAAGAAAAAGGGCAGGTTACCTTGAAATTGTAAGGGCTGTTTATGAGGGAGTAGGAAAAGCCACTGTTAATGCAGCGCGTCGGGCTAAGGGGACTCCAGGTATACCTGCATGTAGTGATATAATGTTTTAAATTAAATAAAAGTAAAAACGCCGACCCTCAAGTGGCGGCGATGGAGGTGATTTTTCATGTCCCGTCCGGTATCTGGAAGAACTGGAGCGGGGGTTTATTCCCGATTGCCTCTGCGTAAAATCCTTCTGGCTGGTATTTTGGGAGCCATTTCAGCCATTTTGGGTCTAACCCCCCTGGGCTTGATCCCCGTTCCTAACCTTTCCGGTTACGCAACGGTAATGCACATTCCGGCCATAATCGGTGGTCTGTTGGGTGGTCCTTTGGTAGGAGCCCTGGTCGGGCTGGTTTTGGGGTTTTTTACCATGCACCTTTTTCTGGGTAATCTGGTGGCCTGTTTTGTCCCTCGTTTGTTGATTGGAGTGGTTGCCTACTACGTTTTTGCGTTGCTGGGCAAAAACAGATATGCTATTCTGGTAGCAGCCTTAGCTGGTACTTTCACCAACACCGTTGGTGTTTTAGGGTTGATGGTATTGATGAAGTACTTTACCTGGCAGCAGGTTTTGCCTGTTTTTGCGCTGAATGGTTCTTTAGAGCTTTTAATTTCGGCAGTCATTGTGTATCCGATAGTACGTGTTTTGCAAAAGGTGGTTTGAACTTGTATGCTCCTTTGCATTGATGTAGGTAACACGCACACTAACTTCGGTGTTTTTGAAGCAGGGAGACTTCTTTGTTCTTTTCGGGTTTCCACCTCTATCCGGAGGACAGAAGACGAGTGGTATCTTCTTTTTTGGAACCTTTTGGAAAATAGTGGAATAGAATTCAATGCAATCAGACGGGTGGCCATCTCCTGTGTGGTGCCACCGGTTCTGAACGTCCTAGACCTACTTTTCGTTAAGAAAAACGGACTCTCAGTCTTGAAAGTGAGTCCAGGAGTAAAAACGGGTTTGGCTATAAAGGCAGAGGCTCGGGAAGTGGGTGCAGACCGGGTAGTCAACGCTGTGGCTGCATCTCACCTTTATGGTGGTGACCTCATCGTGATTGATTTTGGAACGGCTACCACGTTCTGCGCTATTACCAGAAAAAGAGAGTATCTGGGCGGGGTTATAGCGCCGGGAATCGGCATGGCCCGTGAGGCTCTCTATGAGAAGACAGCCAAGCTTCCCAAGGTGGACATTGAAGTTCCCGAGCATTGCATTGGCAGGAACACCGTTGAAGCAATGCACGCAGGGATATTTTTTGGTTACATTGGTCTGAGCCGGGAAATCGTCAGACGCATGAAGGAGGAGTTTTCACAGGAAGCTCGGGTGATAGCTACTGGTGGCTGGGGTATTTTTCTGCATCGTTACTGCGACTTCGTGGATGTTTTTAACCCGGTTTTGACTCTTGAGGGGTTGAGGATTATCGATGAACTCAATACTTGAGCGCATAAATCCCCAAGAAATGCTGCTTTTGGGGGAGGGAAGCGTGGTCAGAGGCACCTTGAAAAACGAGGAGGCTGCTCTGATTCATGGCACAATGGATGGGGAGGTCAGCTGTGGGTCTTTGTTGATTGCCAGGGGCGGCCAGGTTAAGGGAAGGGTGGAGGCCAGGTATCTGGAACTCTGGGGAGAAATCGATGCAAATTCCAGGGTGGGGAAAGCCTATTTTCTCAGAGGTAGCGTTATGCGAGGTGTAGTGCTTGCAAAAAGCGCAGGAATTGTGCCAGGTGCAACACTGGAGGGTAGTCTGGTGTTTCAAGCTGTGGAGGATGAGAGGGATGAAGCCCAAGAGAGTGGTTAGTATTAGCCTGGGTTCTTCTCGCAGAAATCACCGGGCAGAAATCGAGCTCTTAGGCCAGAAAGTCATTATAGAAAGAATAGGCGTGGATGGTGATAAAGAGCGGTTTAAGGAGCTTTTAAGAGAACTGGATGGGAAAGTCGATGCCTTTGGACTGGGAGGAGCAGACCTCTATTTGCGGGCTGGGAAGTACCGCTACCTGGTGAAGGATGTTGCCCGGCTGGTGGAAGGAGCTCGCAAAACGCCTATCGTTGATGGTGGTGAACTGAAAGGTGTCTGGGAATGTGAAATTCCCCTTCTTTTGCAGCGCGAGGGATTGGTGGATTGGAAAGGAAAAATTGCCCTTATCATGAGTGGTATGGACCGCTATGGTCTGGCTGAAGGCCTCCACCGTGCCGGTTGTTCTCTGCTCATTGCCGATATGCCCTTCGCTTTGGGTATTCCTATTGCCTTGCGCAGGCTGTGGACGCTTCGTTTCCTTTCCGTTTTGATGATGCCGGTTTTAAGGCGCCTACCCATAGATGTTCTCTATCCCACGGGAAAGAAGCAGGAAGAACGCACCCCTCGCTTCCCTTTCTATTTTGAGCGCTCCGATGTTGTGGGGGGAGACTTTCTTTATATCCGGCGTTTTGCTCCCCCGAAATTACCTGGAAAAATTATCATCACTAATACAGTTACTGCGGAAGACCTTGAAGAACTGCGTGGTATGGGGGTGCACCTTTTGATAACCACCACGCCTGAAATCCAGGGCAGGTCTTTTGGTACCAACGTTTTGCAAGCAGTTTTTGTGGCTCTGCTGGAGCGAAAGCCCGAAGAGATTGCCCCTGAAGAGTATCTTTCTCTCATGCACAGGACAGGTTTCAGGCCTCGGGTGGTAGTACTCAACGAGGTGAAATGACGAGCCTTTTTGAGGAGGCGATTACAATGGACTGGATTGAGCAATGCAGCGAAGAAGACAAAAAGCGTTTTGTGGAGGAAACAGTCGAAAAATATGCTCGATTTATCAACCCTGGTTTGGTTCGCCTTTTTAAGTTTGCCAACTTTAACACTGTGGAGTGGAAGGGAAAGGGTGCCAAAGTATGGGATATTTTTGGCAACCAATATATTGACTGCATAGGCGGATTTGGAGTTTTCAACGTGGGTCGCAATCATCCCCGGGTGGTTGAAGCCGTGAAAAGGCAACTCGATTACCTTCCGCTGTCCACCCGCACCCTTTTTAATCGCCAGCAGGCCGACCTTGCTGAGATGCTCGCGCAAATCACTCCAGGAGAGCTCCAGTATTCCTTTTTCTGTAATAGCGGTGCTGAAGCAGTGGAGGGAGCAATCAAGCTGGCGCGCTTTTACACGGGGCGTAAAAAGCTGGTTTCAGCCCTGGGCGGTTTTCACGGCAAAACCATGGGAGCGTTGAGCGTTTCCGGCCGTGAAGTTTATAAAAAGCCTTTTGAACCGCTTTTGCCGGAAACTTATCAGGTTCCCTTTGGAGACGCAGAAGCTATGGCTCAGGCTGTTGATGAGCAGACTGCTGCGGTGATTCTTGAACCCATCCAGGGAGAAGGTGGCATCATCCTCCCTCCGCCTGATTACCTTTCTGAAGTACGCAAAATCTGTGATGCGAGAGGAGCATTGTTGATTCTGGATGAAGTGCAAACCGGCTTGGGTAGAACGGGCGCTATGTTTGCTTGCGAGCATTATGGAGTGGTGCCGGATATTCTGGCTCTGGCCAAAGGGCTGGGAGGCGGAGTGCTGCCGCTGGGGGCTTTCATGAGCACCCCCCAGATCTGGACGGTTTTCGAGGACAATCCTTTTATCCACAGTTCAACTTTGGGTGGCAACCCCCTGAGCTGTGCAGCGGGAATCGAGACGCTTAAGGTTTTGCAGGAAGAAGAAATTCCCCAACAAGCCGCTCGCAAGGGGGAATACCTGCTTTCTGCTCTTCAAGGCTTGGCTATCCAGTTTGCTCCCCTCATTAAGGAGGTACGCGGTAAGGGTTTGCTCGTCGGGGTTGAATTTTTTGACTCTGATGTAGCTTCGCTTCTCGCCATGGAGATGGCACAGCGCAGGGTGCTGGTTGCTTATACCCTGAACAATCCCAAGGTTATACGTCTGGAACCACCGCTGGTGATTACTAAAGAAGAGCTGGATCTGGTGCTTGAGGTTTTCGAGGCATCACTAAAAAGCGTTCAGGGAATTCTGGAGGAAATAGGAGGGTGAGAGCTCAATGGCCAGAGTACGTGGTGAAATAGTGATTGAAGGCAACCCGGATGACGTTTACCAGAAAGCCAAAGATATCGAACGGCTGGCAAGTTTTTTGCCAGATCTTAAAGAAGTTAAGATATTGAAACAGGAAGGAAGCGAGGTAGAGAGTTTCTGGAAAGGAGAGTTTCAGGGTCGGGAAGTCAAGTGGACTGAAAGAGATGTCTGGGATGACACAGCCCGGGAGTGCCGTTTTTACGCAACGGGTGGCGATTTCAAAAAGTACGAAGGAGTGTGGCGCTTTGTCGAGGCGGGAGAAGAAAAAACTCGGGTAGAGCTCGAAATCGAGTACGACCTGGGCCTTCCCCTGGTGGGAGGTCTGATAAGTGCTTTCCTCAAAAAGAAAATGCAGGAAAACTTGCAGGCCATGCTGGAGGCACTCCAGAAATCCTGTCAGGGATAAAAATTTTAAAGCTGGTGATGGAGGATGGATAAAGACCGTTTCGCATTTATAATCCACGCCATGTCTGCTCAGGATATCAAGGATCATTTCAAGCCCCTAAAAATTCTTCCTTCCAGAGCGGTGGAATTTCTGGCTTCCAGGGTGAAGCCTTTTATCTTATCCGAGGTTCACGGAGTTCGTTCTCGGGCTACTGGCAAGGAAATAGAAGGTTATTTCGTAGGGTTACCTATGACCCCCCGGGTGCTTCTTGAGTATCCCTTTCCTTTTGTGGCTCGTAAAATTCGCGAGTGTGGTTTTCTGGCCCAGGAGAAAAAGGCAAAAATCATTGGTTTGGGAGCTTTTACTTCCGTAGCCGGGGATGGAGGGATTACTGTTAAAAAAGGGCTGGATATTGCTGTCACTACCGGGAATAGCTATACGGTGGCTACGGCTATTGAGGCTCTGAAAATAGCGGCCTCAAAGATGGACCTTGATTTGAATGAGGAAGAAATCTCGGTTGTGGGTGCGACTGGGTCCATTGGTAAAGCTTGTGCACTCATTCTGGCTGAAGAAGGAAAAAAAATACGCCTGGTAGGGCGAGACCCTGATAAAGTACGTGCTGTCCAGAAAGAAATAGAAGATAAGCTGGGAATCAAGGTTCCCGGCTTTGTGGACGTAGAGGAAGGCATTAGGAATTCGCGAGCTATTCTCACCGTAACTTCGGCTATTGGAGGCATCATCCGTGCCGATTGGATTGCCCGGGGAGCTGTCATTTGCGATGTGGCCCGTCCCCGCAACGTGGCTCATGAAGTGGCGAAGCAACGGAAGGATGTGCTGGTTATCGAAGGTGGCGTGGTGGATGTTCCTGGAGATCCCGATTTCGGGATGGATTTTGGTTATCCACCTGGTAAAGCCTATGCCTGCATGGCGGAAACCATGATTTTAACCCTGGAGGGACGTTTTGAAGATTACACGCTGGGTAAGGAGGTGGAGGTCGAAAAAGTTAAAGAAATTACCCGTCTTGCTGAAAAACATGGTTTTAAAGTTTCAGGGCTGCGTAGTTTTGGTCGGGAAATCAGCGATCAAGAAATCATCTTGATCAAAGAAGAGGCTTTGAAAAAGAATTCCTAATTCTTGGGGAGGGTAAAGATGGGTACTTTTTTGAGAATCGTGGGTATCATTGTCATGATTTTTGGAATTGCAGTGGCGGTTTTTTCGGTACTGGGACTGGGAAGTTTTATGCATTTTTTCCAATCTTCTTCGGAGTTTGCTCCTTTTGAGGGAGAGGAGTTTCCTCCCATGCAGGAGATGAGACCCTGGATGTGGATGGGAGGGGTAGCAGGAGCTGTTTTGGCTGGTTTTGGCACGTTTGTTGGGGGGGCAGCGCTTTTTTGCTTGGGTAGCATATACAACGAAGTCAGAAAACTGCGTGGATAGAAAGGAGTGAAGCATATGTCGAAGAAAGTGGTCATTATAGGTGGCGTGGCGGCTGGCCCCAAAGTTGCTGCAAAACTGAAGCGACTGGACCCGGAGGCTGAGGTGGTCATTCTGGAAAAGGGGAAGTTCCTCTCTTATGCGGGTTGTGGACTTCCCTATTACATCGGCGGTGATATCAAAGAGCAGAAAGAGTTAATGGAAACCCCGGTTGGGGTGATGCGGGATCCCGAGTATTTTGAAAAGATGAAAGGCGTGAAAGTCTACAATCGTACCGAAGCGTTGCGCATAGACCGCAAAAAGAAAGAAGTGGAAGCCCGCCGTATCGATACCGGAGAGGTGTTTTCGCTTACTTACGATTACTTGGTTTTGGCTACCGGTGCTGAAGTGGCCATTCCTCCTATCAAGGCAGTGGATCTGGAAAATCCGAATACTGAACTGAAGCTCCTGGATCTTGGTCATGTTTACACTCTGCATGGCATTGAGGATGCTGAAGCAATTCGCTGGACCATTCGGGAGAAGCTGGCCAAAAAGGCGGTGATCATAGGCGGTGGACTTATTGGGATGGAGATGACTGAGAGCTTGGTGAAAAGCGGGCTGGAGGTTACCATTATTGAAGTTCTTCCCGAGATTTTACCCATCCTTGATGAGGATATGGGAATTCTGGTGCGCCGCTATTGCCAGAAGAAAGGCGTTACTGTGAAAGTGGGAGAACGAGTGGAAAGAGTGGAAGGAGAAGGTGGTACGGTAAAAAGGGTTATCACTGATAAAAGTTCCTATGAGGCTGACCTGGTCATTCTGGCTACAGGTTTTCGTCCCAACGCAGATTTGGCTCGCAAGGCGGGTCTTGAGATTGGCCCCAACGGAGGCATTAAAGTGGATCTTTTCCTGCGCACCAGCGATCCCTGCATTTTTGCCTGTGGAGACTGTGTAGAAGTTGAAAACCTGGTCTGTGGAAAAAGTGCGTACATGCCTATGGGTTCTTTGGCCAACAAGCAAGGAAGAGTGGTGGCAATTAATATTGCTGGAGGTTCGGAAGCCTTTCGAGGAGCCGTCAACTCGGTCATCTTTAAACTTTTTGATTACACCATTGCTCGCTGCGGTCTGGGTGTGCGTCAGGCAAAGGAGATGGGATATGAAGTCGAATATGCGCTGGTTCCAGCTCCAGACAGGGCGCACTATTTCCCGGGCGCAAAGAGAGTCATCACTAAACTGGTAGTTGATAAAAAGAGTGGAAAACTGCTTGGTGGACAGTTCCTGGGTGAAGGGGAAGTTACCAAGAGCGTTTATGCCGTAGCTACAGCGCTTCACTATGGGGCAACGATTGAAGAAATTTCCAACCTCGATGTTCCCTATGCTCCTCCTTATGCTTCAGCAATTGACAATATCTGTGTGGCAGCCAATGTGGTTCGTAATAAACTTGAAGGTAAAATGGTAGGCATTTCGCCCCTTGAGGTGGAGCGTAAAAGAAAGCGGGGCGAAGATTTTTTGCTTTTGGATGTTCGCACTCCAGCTGAGTACCAAAAAGTTCGTATTCCGGGTAGTACTCTGATTCCCCTTGGTGCACTGCGCAGCAAACTTGACACTTTACCCCGGGACAAAGAAATTGTTGTTTTCTGTGCAGTTAGCTTGAGAGGTTATGAAGCTTCTCTAATTCTTAAGGCAGCTGGTTTTGAGAATGTGAAAGTTATGGACGGCGGTTTAGCTTGCTGGCCTTACGAGGTGGAGACCTGAGGCTTGAAAGCGTTGTAAAAGTATGAAACGGTTTGCCCGGAGCAGACTGTTCAATGTACTGATTGTTGTGCTTTTTCTGGTGGCCACATCTTTAGTCCTGGTCTTTCTTTTGCGTTCTCCCGAGAGATTGGGGGAGGAATCAGAGACAGAGGCTGAAGCTGAAAAGACTGAAGAGGCAGCGGAGTTGGGAATCAAGCTCCAGGGGATGATAGTCAGAGGCTGGGACGGTGATTTGCTCAAATGGCTATTGGAAGCACCTCAGGCCCAGCTTGACAAGAGCATAACCCGGATGCGCTGTGAAGGAGGCGTTCTGGTTTCTGTATTTGATGAAACGGGTAGTTTGCGGAGTACAATTCGTGCTGGCGAGGCAGAGCTGGATCTGGTAGAGGATGTTTTTAGCTTCAAAGGTAGCGTTGAGGCCGAGTCTGCTTCCGGGGATCGTCTTTTTGGTGAAGAGTTGGTGTATTATCCGGATGAAGAAAAAGTGGTTGCCCAGTCCCTGGTCAGAGTTTTGTTTGATCACAACTCGATTGAGAGCAAAGGCCTGGTGAGCGATATCGACTTTGAGCGCCCGGAATTTTTGGAAGTTGTTTCCGGGCGCTTTCAGATTGGCAATTAATTCTTCCTCTCAAAGAATTGCTCAACCTTTTTAAGCCAGTCTCGTATAGGTATCTGCTGGGGGCATTTTTCTTCGCAAATGCCGCATTCAACACAGTTACCTGGTCGCTCTTCTTCTTTGAGGAACCCAAAGTAGGTTTTTTCTGCCTGTTCTCTTTTATCCTGGAACTGAAAAACTTGATTGTAAAGACCAAAGAGGAAGGGAATGTTTACTCCCTGAGGGCAGGGGACGCAGTAGTGGCAGGTGGTACAGGGAATCGGCGCTTCTTTTTTAAGGATTGCCCGCACTTCATCTATGGCTTCCAGCTCTTCTTGGGTGAGTATTCCTGGGTGGGCGTTTCGGGCGATTTCGATGTTTTCTTTGACCTGTTCCATGGTGCTCATACCACTCAGGACTGTGGTTACCTCTTCCTGGTTCCACAGCCAGAGCAAAGCCCAGGCGGCAGGACTGCGATGGGGGTTTGCCTCTCGAAAGCGCTGCAGGGCAAATTCGGAGAGATTGACCAGATTGCCTCCTTTCAAGGGTTCCATGATTACCACTGCCAGCCCTTTGGAGTGGGCGTAAAGGAGGCCTTCTCTTCCTGCCTGAAAGTCAACGTCCAGATAGTTATATTGAATCTGACAGAACACCCAGGGATATGCATCAACTATTTTTTTGAAGGTTGGGAGGTCATCATGAAAAGAGAAGCCAAGGTGGAGAATATCTCCTCTTTCCATCGCTTTTTCGGCCCACTCGAGAACCCGGTGTTTGAGAACTGTTTCCCAGCGGTTTTTGTCAAGTGCATGTATCAGATAGAAATCGATATAGTCAGTGCTGAGTTTTTTGAGTTGTTCGGCAAGGTATTTGTCCAGGTCTTTTTCAGATTGAATCAGCCAGGTAGGCAACTTGGTGGCGATTTTGGTTTTTTCACGATACCCTTCCTTTAATGCTTTACCTACCACGATTTCACTGTTTCCTTTGTGGTAAGGGTAGGCGGTATCCACATAGTTAACTCCTTGGTCAATAGCGTAGCGAATCATGGCGATTGCTTCTTTTTCATCAATTTTTGACTCATCGTTTTTATCAAAGAGAGGAAGCCGCATGGCTCCAAAGCCAAGTATGGATACCTCAAAATCCAGTTTTCCAAATTTACGGTATTGCATTTTCTGACCTCCTTTCGGTGAGTAAACTTTCTGCAGTCAGCGTGTAGTCTGGGTAAAAGAACAAGGGATGCCGATGCTCATCAAGGAGCGTTTTGAGCTGGTCGGTAAGTCTCCAGGCATTTTCGATGAACGAAGAGTCTGGAAACAGTGCCCGGTCACCGCTCAGTATATCCAGTATGATTTTCTGGTAAGCCTGAGAAGATGCGCCCTTAAAGTTACCTGCGTAACTGAAGTTGAGGCGGGTATCCATTGCGGAGAGTGTGGTGCCTGGCCTTTTGAGTCTAAGATAGAGGTCTATCCTTTCTTCGGGCTGAATTTCCATATAAAGGGCGTTGGTGTAGTCAAGATGCGAAGAAAAAATCACTTTTATAAAAGAACGCTTTTCAGCCATTTTTTTGCCCGAAATCAGGTAAAAAGGAACCCCCTTCCAGCGGGATGTGGCGACGAAAAGGGGGACCACAAAAAGAGTTTCCGTGGTTGAGTTCAGGTATCCGGTTTCTTCGCGATAGCTTGTGTATTGCCCGAGTTTGATATGTTCCGGTGGTGGGAGATGTATTTTGGAGAGCAACTTACTTTTTTCATAAGCCAGCGCTTCCAGGAAGCTGGCACATTCTCTGGGATCGGTTTCGCATAAAGGAGGTGCATCCACAGCGATTAGGGCCAGAAGCTGCAGGAGATGATTTTGTAGAACGTCCTTAATAGCCCCGGTTTGCTCGTAAAACACTTTTCTCTCTGCCACTCCCTCTCGCTCGCAAAGGCCAATGTGGACTTCCTTCACGAATTCTCTGGAGAGGAGCCTTTCCAGGAACCAGTTTTCGGCTTTCAGGATTATCAGATTGAGGACGATTTCTTTCCCCAGGTAATGGTCCACGTAGAAGATGTTTTTTTCCAGAAATGTTTGCTGCAGGGTTTGTTTTAATTTTTGGAAGCTGGGCAGATTGTCGCCGAAGGGTTTTTCCAGAGCTACTTTGGCGTTTTTGAGAAGCGTTTCTGGAAAAAAGCTTTTTATCTGTCTCAAGGCATTTTGGTAGAGGTTGGGCAGGGTAGAGAGGTAAAAGATTGCTTCAGTGCAACATGCTGCAAGGTGCTGGTTCAATTTAACGAAGGTTGAGTCGTCTTCAATGTCACCTTGGAGGTAGTGGAGACATTTCCAGAATTCTTTTATGGAGTCTTCAGACAAAAGAGCGGGGTCTTTTTCAGTTAATGTTTTGAGCAAAAAATTTTGATAGTCGTCCTGACTGCTGAATCGCCGTCCTATGGCTACTACCTGGACGTTCTCAAGATCACCCCTGGCATACATGGTGACCAGGGCGGGGAATATTTTGTTAACGAACAAATTGCCTGTTCCTCCAAAAAAGATGAGGGTTTTCATTTAGAACCTCCAGAGAAGCACCCTGGCTGGTGCTCCATCACATCCTTTGATATTCAAAGGGAAGGCAGATAGGAAATATGTTCCACATTGCACCTCATCAAGCTTGAGCCCTTCAATGATCAGGATGCCCTTGGAAAGCAAAATCTTGTGGGTGGGATGGCCGGGCTGGCTGCGCTCAATCCCCAGCGAATCAATTCCTATTCCCCTGATTTCTTTTTCTGCTAAAAAGTGAGCCCCTTCCTGGGTGAGGTAAACATAGTTTTCGCGCGAAAGATCCTGAAACGAGTTGTCAGTTTTGATGAGTAGGAAATGATCTTTGAGGATACAGGGTTCCCAGGGGAGTAATTCTTCCTTCCCAATGGCCTCTTTACCTCTTATTTCAATTAGCAGTGCAGGGCCAAAAAAGTTTTGCAGGGGAATCTGGTCAATGCTTTTTCCATCTTTGAGCATGTGCAGAGGGGCATCAACGTGGGTTCCAGTATGGCTTTCGAAAGTGATACGGGTCTCATTGGCTCCTTCTTCTATGCTGCGCACCTTTTCAATGAGGGGCTTTTTATTGGCCTGCCCCTTGTAAGAGGGCATGGTGGACTCAAGGGGTAAAGAAATATCGATTATTTCCAAAGTAGTTCCCTCCTTTTTACTCTGCATAAATCATCTTCACGTTCATACCGCCATCTACCACCAGATTCACTCCGGTTATAAAGGAAGCTTCTTCGGAGGATAGGAATAGGCAGGCATAGGCTATATCTTCGGGTTTGCCTACTCTACCTGCAGGATGCTGCAGGTGGTCGATGTCCCGGAGCAACGGTTCTTTCCTGATGCTCCGCTTTTTCCAGTTGGAGGTTTCAATCCACCCTGGTGAGATAGCGTTTACCCGGATTCTGCGCGGAGCAAGCGATATGGCCATAGCATGAGTTAGGGCGAGGATTCCACCTTTTGAGGCAGAGTAGGCTTCGGTATTAGGTTCTGACATCAGTGCCCTTGTGGAGGCGATGTTGATGATACTTGCCCCCTGGGGCATTAGTGGCAGAAGATAGCGAGTTACAAGGTAAACGCTTTGCAGGTTGGTGGTAATTACCCGATTCCACTCCTCAGTGCTCAGTTCTTCAAGCGGTTTCACAATATTTATTCCTGCGTTGTTGATTAAAATATCGACCCGGTTCCACACCTTAGCGAGGTGTGTTGCGCTTTCTCTGGCTTCCGTTTCACTGGCTACATCACAGGGAAGAGGCAAAAATTGAGAAGCAAGCCCTGAGTATTCATCTTGCAGGTCCTCGAGTGCTTCCCGGTCTATGTCCCAGGGAGAAACCAGGGCTCCCTGTTCAGCAAATATTTTGCTTATTGCTCGACCAATACCCTGGGCTCCACCAGTTACGACCACTTTCTTATTTGTGGGAGAAAACATTTTTGACCTCCCCATAAAATGAAGTTTACAATTAAAGTATAGCGGAGTTAATGTCAATGGCCAAATCCAATTTTCCCTGTAGCTATCTTTTGCTGGTCAGGTTTGATAAAGATGTATGGGTAAAAGTTGGGGCACTGGGTGAGGTTTTCCTGCCTGAAGGGTGGTATGTTTATGCAGGCAGAGCTAAAAGGGGTATTTATCAGCGGATCAGAAGACATCTTGGGCGGGAGAAAAAGCGTTTTTGGCACGTTGATTATTTACTTGAGGGAGGAAAGGTGCAGGGGGTTGCAGTGTTCAAAGGTGACGTTGAATGTAAGCTGGTCCGTACTTTGTGTGAAATTGGAGTTTGCTCGGTTTTTCACCCGGGTTTGGGGTCTTCTGATTGTCGATGCAGGGCGCATTTTTTGAAAGCAAAAGAGAAACTCGTTTTTTCCTGGTTGAATATAGGAAGTTTTCTAAAGAAGGAGGGCCTTCCGGTAGAGGAAGTGATTGTCTGTTTTTCGGAGAGGGGTTTTCTCAAAGATTCTGAAATAGAAGTTCTTGCATCATCTGGGCATTGCGTATCGCATAATCCCGAAAGCAATTGTTGAACATGACAAAGATTCTTTCAGGGTTTGCGCTTTTTGACTTTTCCTGAATGACCCTGCTCCAGGTGGATAGTTCTTCTCTGGTATAAAAATAATTAAACCGTTCCCATACCGTGGCGTTCTTCTTCTGCCAGGCAGCACTGTTTCGTCCGTGGAAGCGAATTACCATGGTTGGGGAAGTAACCTCGAGCATCGGAGGTACTGTCCAGGGAAGCTGGGGTTCGTCTACTGCCACATAGCTCATCTGATTTTTGCGTAAGAAGGAAAAGGTATGTCGTGCTTCTTCCTTACTTTTAAGCCAGCTTCGGTTGCGAAACTCGATGGCTATGGGAAAGGGGGCAAAGCTTTCTCGCAACCTTGAAAGGTGTTCCATGTTCTCACTGGTTTTGGAAAACCAGGGTGGAAGTTGAAAGAGCAAATATCCCAGCTTACCTGCCTCAAGCATAGGCAAAAGAAGTGAAGAAAAGTAGTGGACAACTTCTTTTTGGAATTCAAAGGAACATTCCTTCCAGAAGATAATATCTTTGCTTTTTAGCTTTTGAGGTAAAGCATCCTGCAGGGTAAGGGGAAGTGTTTTCCAGGGTGTCTGGTGCACGGTGAAAAGAGAAAAGGCCTTAACACCAAATAGGAAATCTTGAGGGGTTCGCTCTATCCAGTTCAAAACATTGCGAAGCGAAGGCAGAGCATAGAAAATGGAATCTATTTCCACCGTGTTGAAACGAGCAGCGTAGTAACGTAGACGCTGTTCGCTGCTTTTGACCTGTTTGGGATAAAAACCACTTTCAAGGAGTGTTTTGTCCGTCCAGGAACAAGTGCCAATGAAGTACTGATTTTTGGTAATCACATTTTTTATTCTAAAGCACTGGGGTTCGATGTCAAGATGGCGAGTGGTTTGAGAAAGGAGGTTCGCTGGTTTTTTTAAGCGTTGCAGGTGTTCGATTTATTTTCTGTTTTTCAGCGACCACCAGGTTACTCCACAGATGACCAGCGCTCCTCCAAGCAACGACCATCTGCCTGGGGATTCCCCGATAACCAGGAATACCCACAGCGGGTTAAGTATGGGTTCAATTATGGGAATAAGGCAGGCTGCCAGAGCAGTTACCATTTTCACTGCCTTCACGTACAGGATGTATGGAAAACCAATTTGAAGCGTTCCAAGGAGAAGTAGCGAAGTTACGCTCTTTAAGTCGAGAGGAAAATCTCGGAGCATAAAAGGCAAACCTATCAGTGCAGTGAGCAGGTTTCCAAGCAGGACGGATTCGAAAGGCGAACCGTCTTTTTGGAGCCGTAAAAATATGGCCAGCAAAGCAAAAGCCCAGCCACTGGCGATAGCTAAGAGGTTTCCCAGCAGGTTGCTCCCTTCCAGTTTATCCAAGAAAAAAAGGAGCATCCCTCCAAAGACCGTGAAAATCGCCCACCAGTCCCTGTGGGTGGTTTTCTCACTTAGAACAGGACCAGAAAGCAGGGCCACGTAAATGGGAGCACTGTACTGAAGTAAAATAGCAGCAGCGGCCGTGGTTAGCTTGGTAGCAGCTACAAAAAGGGCTACCGTTCCTGCATAGCTCAAGGCTCCACCGAGCTGGGAGAGGCTCCAGGTAAAGCGGGGATGACGTAAATAAAGCAGAAATACCAAAGCAGCAATGGCACTTCGTGTGCCAGCTATGGCCAGAGGATGCCAGGGAACGGACTTGATGAGCATGCCCCCGGTACTCCACATGAGAGCAGTGATTAGCAATAGAAAAGTGCCCTGTTTTATTCTGATTAGCATCGTTTTCCTATTATAGCTTTTCGCTGACTTCACCGAAAGAAGGGTTCTAAAGGTTTTCAAAGTGTTATAATCCTGAAAAAGGAGGGAAGTGCTATGTTGACCTACTTAAAGCTTATCATTTCTGTGGCTATTCCACTGGTTGCCGGGTTTGCGGGTTCTCTGTTCACTTCTCAGTCCCTTGAAGACTGGTATCCAGCATTGCGTAAACCCTTTTTTACTCCTCCCAACTGGTTGTTTTTTCCAGTCTGGACCACGCTCTTTGTGTTAATGGGGATTGCTTTTTATCTTGTTTGGCAAAGAAACTTTGCAGGTCACAGGGTAGTGCTCTATCTTTATTGCTTGCAACTTGTTGCTAACGTTATGTGGTCCTGGTTCTTTTTCGGATTGCGCCGTCCGGAATGGGCTCTGGTGGATATTCTGGTGCTCTGGGTGCTCATTCTGGCTTGTATTGTTTCTTTTTACCGTATTTCGCATCTTGCTGGATATCTGCTCCTGCCTTATCTGGGTTGGGTTTCGCTGGCCAGCTTTCTCAATTATTTTATCGTGCGCCTAAATTGACTTTATCTGTTCACAGAATTTTCACACTCCTTTCCTTGTTTTGCCTCAGCTCCCCTGTATTATGGAGTTGCATTACAAAAAAAAGAACAAGGGAGGTAGAGGCAGATGAAGAAAAAAACTCTAATTGGTTTGCTGGTTGGTGTGGTGCTGGTTCTGGGTGTTGCTTTTTCAGCTTTTGCTCTGGCTGGGCCAGGCAGGGGCTGGATGTGGCAGGAAGAAGGGATAGTTTCTTTCCTTGACAAACAGTTTGACCTTACCGATGAGCAGGAAGCAAAACTTGATGAATTAAGGGTTCAGATGTTTGAGGAACTCAAACCTTTGCGTCTTGAGCTTCAACAGATTCAGATGGACCTTCAGGAGGCTCGCTTAAAAGGTGAGTCTGGTGAGGTTATCAAGGAAAAACTTTCTCAACTCCTTGACCTGTGGGATAAGATTCAGGAAGTACACCTCAAGTATGCCAAAGAGTTTCTGAATCTCCTTACTCCAGAACAGCTTAGCAAAGCTTCTTTCCCAGCTTTCCCGGGTTGGGGTTTCTTTGGCGGTAAACCTGGAGATACGGATAGGCCAGGTTTTCGGCCTTTTGATGGACGAAGGGCTCCCCTCCAGAGAAGAGCTGGCCCCTGCTGGTAGTGGTAATGTAGGTCCTGCTTTTACGGAGTAGGGGTGAGCTTCTCGGCAAGATGGGGCGCACCGGTGCGCCCCATCTTGTTTTAGAGTAAAGTGCGTTCTTCTTTCAGATCCCCTTAATTACTCCCTGTATTTCCTTTTAAAATTGTAACCGCAGGATTTAAAAAGCTACTTGACAAAGTTACTATTTTATGTCATTCTAACAAATGAATATTAACATTTGTTTAAAAAATCCAAAGAAGGGGGTGGATAGATGGATTTTCAGTTTGCAGAGTTTGACCTCACAGGTAAAACCGCATTGGTTACCGGAGCAGCCCAGGGTATTGGTAAAGCGATAGCGTTACTTTTTGCAAGTAAAGGTGCAGACCTTGTTCTCGTTGACCTTAAAGAAGAAGTAAGAGATTTGGCCGAAGAAATCGCAAAACTGGGCAGAAGAGCGCTTCCTATTGTAGCTGATCTCACCGACTTTTCCTCGCTTCCCGAAGTAGTAAAGAAAGCAATGGATACTTTTTCAAAAATAGACATCCTGGTGAATAACGCTGGAGTAGCTATTCTTGATGATGCTGAAAATCTTTCTGAAGAAGCCTGGGATAAAACAATGGATATCAATCTTAAGGCTCCGTTTTTGCTCTCTCAACTTGTGGGGAGAGAAATGATCAAAAGAAAAAGTGGCAAGATCATCAACATCGCTTCCCAGGCGGGCATCGTTGCTCTTGATAGGCATGTTGCCTATTGTACAAGCAAGGCTGGTTTAATTGCTATGACCAAAGTGCTGGCGCTTGAGTGGGGTGAATTTGGTATTAACGTGAATGCCATTGCTCCCACCGTGGTGCTGACCGAGCTGGGCAGGAAAGCCTGGGTGGGAGAAGTTGGAGAGGCTATGAAGCAAAAGATACCTTTACGCAGGTTTGCTCTTCCCGAAGAAATCGCTGCCGCAACCCTGTTTTTGGCAAGCAATGCCTCCGACATAGTTACCGGTGCTACCCTGGTTGTTGACGGTGGCTATACCATACAATAGGGGGGTCCTTTATGCGTCTTAAAGACAAAGTGGCTATTGTTACTGGTGCGGGTCAGGGTATTGGAAAAGCGATTGCTCTGGGTTTGGCGAAAGAAGGTTGTTCGGTAATCGTTAATGATATTAACGAGCAAACTGGACAGCAAACTACCCAGGAAATTCAGGATTTGGGAAGAAAAGCAGTATTTGTTCAGGGTGATGTAAGCAAGGTAGAGACTGCTTATAAACTCAGAGATACTGCGCTGGAAGAGTTTGGGAGGATTGATATTTTAGTCAATAATGCTGGAATCATGATTTCTGGCCTGGTGGTTGACTATAGCGAAGAAGACTGGGACCGCATTTTTGCTGTCAATGCAAAAAGCGTCTTTTTAATGTGCAAGGTTATAGGTAAAGTGATGATCGACCAGCGCTATGGAAAAATTGTCAACGTGGCTTCAATTGGTGCAAAGGATGGAGACCGCTATCAGGCCGCCTATGCGGCAACCAAAGCTGCGGTTATGAACTTTAGCCGTGCTTTTTCCAAGGAAGTTGCTCAGTATGGGATAAACGTTAATTCTATCTGCCCTGGCTTTGTGGATACTGAAATGGGCAAGGTAAATCTTGCTGATCCTGAAAAGAGAAAAAAGTTTATAGAAAGAACACCCAAGGGCAGAGTGAGTGTTCCCGAGGATATGGTGGGGCTCACGGTATTTCTGTGTACTGATGAGTCTGAGTTTATCGTTGGTCAGGCCATCAATGTGGATGGAGGAGTGCTCTACTACTGATTGGAAGGGGAGAAAATAGTGTCTGGACGGTATATCCTGGGAGTAGACCTTGGTACCTCTTCAATAAAAGCTTCCGTTCTGGATTTAGAAACAAGGAGCATAATCAACGACAGCGTTCCTCTTGAAGTCTCTTGCCCCGATTCTTTCAGTGCTGAACAGAATCCTCAGGATTGGTGGCAGGGTTTTGTAGATTTGATGCATAAACTCGCATATAAGCTTGGTAATCTCAAGGAAATCCAGGCCGTGGGTCTTTCCGGGCAGATGCTGGGTCTGGTGCTCATGGATAAAGGAGGTAACCCGGTTCGTCCCTGTCTCATATGGTGTGATCAGCGCAGCCATCGGGAGAACGAGGAGATTAAAAGTAAACTGGGCCTGGAGAAGGTTGTGAGGCTAACAGCCAATACACCTCTTCCCGGGTACTGGCTTCCTAAGATTCTATGGCTACGCAAGCACGAGCCTGAAAGTCTCAAGCATACCAGTAAATTTCTCCTTCCCAAGGATTTTTTGCGTTTTAAGCTCACTGGAGCATATGCTACGGATGTTTCAGATGCTTCGGGCACCCTCCTTTTTGACGTTCAGAATCGTTGTTGGTCAAAGGAAATTTTGAGCATCTTCTCCATCGATGAAAGCCTTCTCCCTCAGGCCGTTGAGTCAACGACAATAACTGGCCAGATTACACAAAAAGCTGCTCTGGAGACTGGTCTTCCCGAAGGCATTCCCGTGGTGGGTGGTGGAGGGGACCAATCCTCGGGCGGTATAGGTCTGGGAGTTATCCGAGATGGCATTATTTCTTGTGTTTTAGGTACTTCAGGTGTAGTTATGGCGAAAACCGATGACGTCAAGCTTGACTTTGAAAACCGGGGTTTGCATTCCTTTTGTTATTCCATACCAGGGAAATGGTTTTTGATGGGTTGTACACTGGCAGCCGGTGGTTCTTACCGGTGGTTGCGTGAAGCACTTTCAATCATAAAACCTGACCTGAGTTTTTCGGAAATGAACAAACTTGCCGAAAGCGTTCCTGCGGGTAGTGAAGGACTTTTGTTTTTGCCCTACCTTATTGGGGAGCGCACTCCTCATTCTGACCCTATGGCACGGGGAGTTTTTGTGGGCTTGAGCTATCGGCACACAACTGCACATATTGTTCGTTCGGTCATTGAAGGAGTTGCCTTCAGCCAGAAAGACTCGGTAGAGATTTTGAAAAGTTTTTCTCTAACTGGAGAAACTTTAGTGCTTTCGGGTGGAGCGGCCAGGAGTCCTCTCTGGTGCCAGATTCTTGCTGATGTAATTGGTATCACCACCCAGACTACTAATATAGAAGACCCTGCTTCTTCAGGAGCGGCTTTTATTGCAGGTGTGGGTTCAGGGGCCTTTGGTTCTTTTGAAGAGGTTTGTGACCTGTTCATTAAAAGATTACAGTCTTTTGAGCCTTCTTTGGAAATGGTCGAGGGTTATGGAGAAAGGTATTTTGTCTACAAACGGGTTTATCATAGCTTGAAGGAAGTTTTCCCTCTACTTCAAATATAGGTATAATATGTAAGATTATGACCTGGTCGGAGGAGAGAAGCTTTGCCGAGACCGAAGTCTGATAATCCTGAGTTGATGGCCAAGATTGCTCGTATGTATTATGAAGACGAGTTGAACATCATTGAAATTGCAGACATGTTTGGTATTTCCCGACAGCTTTGCTCCCGTCTTCTGAAAGAAGCAAAAGACCGAGGTTTAGTGCAAATCAGAATTGTAGATCCCACCAGAGAGCGCGAAAAGGAAATCGAGGATCGGCTTCAGGAAGTTTTTGGCTTGCGAGCGGTAAGATGTGTGGAAACTTTTACCATGGAAAGCGAGCTGACAAGGAAAATTGTGGGGGCGGCAGCAGGACACTTTTTGCTTCGTCTTTTGAAGGCTGGAGATACTATCGGTGTGGCTTACGGGAGAACCATTTACGAAGTAGTTCGTCTGATGCGCCCCGGTGCATCCATTCCTAATTTGACCGTTGTCCAGATTATGGGAGGTATGAGCCGGGTTTCTGGAGATATTATGGCTACCGAGATACCTCGCAGGTTGGGAGAGGTTCTTAAAGCAAAAGTGGTTTATCTTCTGGCGCCTGCTTTCACCAAAGACCGAGCTTCAAAGGAAGCTATGCTTCAGGATCCCACCATTAGGGCAACGCTTTCTGAAAAGCTTGACGTGGCTCTGGTTGGTATTGGTGGGGTTTCTCCAGACTCAACGCTTATTCGCACCGGAGCGATTACTCAGGAGGAGTTTCAGGAACTTGTAAACAGGAAAGCAGTAGGCGATGTAGTGGGAACCTATTACAATCTGCAGGGTGAAATTGTGCGCTTCTCTGGAGACGAGCGCAGAATTGCTTTGTCAATTGACGACTTGCGCCAGGTTCCCTGGGTGGTTGGAGTGGTAGGGGGCCTGGAAAAGGTTGATGCTATTTTAGGGGCATTACGGGGTCGGTTGGTCAACGCTTTGGTGATTGATAGCGTGACCGCTCGAGAAGTTCTTAAGCGAAGCGGTGTCGATATCCAACCCAGGGATTAGGTAAAATTTTATTCCAAATTTGTTCTGAAAATATATTGCGTTTGCTTGACAATGTTTTTATTTTGCCTTAAATTATAACTGATGTTATTTAACAGAAGTAATAAATTAGTTTAAATCAGGAGGTGATGAGTATAGAAAAAGAGTCGGGATATATGCAAAAACTCTTTAACGGCGTGTTTGCATTGGCTAATTGATTAACTCGAATGGGAGGGATTTTTGGTGAGTCGTTTTCTGAAATTAGTAGGAGTTATTGGTATTGCTATCTTCCTTTTAAGCGCGGTGGTTTTTGCTCAGGAGGAAGACCTTCTTTCGTTCTGTCAGAAAGCCAAAATCAACTGGAGAGCCTACGAAGGTACTCAGTTAACCATTGGTTTGAATAAGCATCCTTTCACAGAATCGCTGCGTCCCCTTATCCCGGTTTTTGAAGAACTTACAGGTATAAAAGTAGCTTATGTCATATTGCCTGAGGAAGAATACTTTGAAAAGTTGTTGATTGACCTTTCCAGTGGCGGAGGTATCTTTGACGTATACATGACTTCTCCTATGTTTGAGTGGCGTTACCAGTATGCAGGGTGGATCGAAGACCTGAACAAGTACTGGAACGACCCCAATCTTACTGACCAGGAGTGGTATGACAGAGAGGACTTTTATGACAAGCCCTTGCGCGCCAACATGTGGGATGGAACCATTGGTGGTGGCCTGGGTCAGGGCCGCTGGAATGGTATACCGGTGATGGTCGAGTTTTACTGCCAGGCCTACAGGAACGACCTGAGAGAAAAATGGGGTCTGCCTGTGGCTCAGACCTATCCAGAGTTGCTTGACGTTTTGACCAAAGCGGCTGAGCTGGGTAAGAAAGAACGTCCCCCAGTTTATGGGGTTGCAAACAGAGGTATTAAGAGTTGGTCAACAGTGCACTCAGGTTACTTTACTGCTTTTTTGAGCTACGGCCAGAAAGACCTAACTCCGGATTTGTATGCGGCAATCAATACCCCTGAAGCGATTGAGATAACCAAGATCTGGATTGACATCCTCAAAAAGGCAGGACCTCCGGGCTGGCCAAATTATACCTGGTATGACGCAAAGCAGAGCTTTGCCGCTGGCAGGTTCTATGAAATTACTGACTGTGACTTTTTTGCTGCAACCTATGAGAATCCCAACCAGTCGGTAGTGGCTGGTAAAGTTGGATATGCTCTTCCTCCAAAGGGGCCGGACGGAACCATCAAATCCAACATGTGGACCTGGTCGCTGGGTATGAGTTCGCTGTCCAAGCATAAAGAAGCTGCATGGCTGTTCCTGCAGTGGGCAACTGCTCCTATGACCATGCTTGACGCAACTCTTAAATATGATAACTTCAATCCCACTCGTAAATCCGTGTGGGAACATCCGGCGGTTATTGAAAAAACTATGAAATGGGGTACCAAACCTGGTGAATACAGAGAATTGGTTGATGCAATGTATGCTCAGTATGGAGATGTTGCCTGGACGCCCAATCCAGACGTTACCACGGTTGGCGACATCTGGGCTGAGGCTTTACATGAGGCTTATGAGGGCAAAAAGACTGTAGAACAGGCTCTCAACGACGCAGCTGCAAAGATCAACGAATTCATGGCAAAGTGGAGAGAAAAGAAGGAGTAAATATGTAGATTAAATTCCGTCGTTTAACTCCGTGTTTGGTCTGCTTTGGAAGCAGACCAAACACGGAATGAAGAAGGGAGCTTGATGAGAATGTTAAAGCAAGTTGCTAAAAAGAAAAACATTGCTTTCTGGTTATTTTTACCTGCCTTTGCCTTAACGGTAGGCATTCTGGTTCCTTTTGGTTATTCAGTTGCCATGTCGTTTACCAATCTTAATCTTACTGCCGGAACCAAGGCTTTCATAGGTTTAGGTAATTATATAAAAATGGCGAAAGACCCAGAATTTTGGAACTCTTTAAAGGTGACGATCTTTTTCACGATTGGAGCCGTTGCTTTTGAAGTTCTGGTGGGCTTTGCTGCTGCGTATCTTCTTAATCTGGGGTTGATGGGCCAGAGAATTTATCGTACTCTTTTTCTGGTTCCGGTGATGTTACCTCCAACTGTAGCTGCCATTATGTGGAAACTCATGATGGCACCTATACAGGGCGTGTTAAATTATCTTTTGCAACTTGCAGGATTTCTTGGCCTTGAATGGCTTGGTTCTTCAAAGACAGCTCTCATGTCAGTAATTTTGATCGATGCATACGTTTTTATCCCCTTCTGTGGAATGATTTTTCTGGCTGGAGTGCAAAATCTTCCGAAAGAACCTTATGAAGCCGCGGCGGTTGACGGAGTTTCAAGCTGGTTCGTTTTTCGTAAGTTGACTCTCCCGCTTTTAAAGCCGGTGATTCTTATCGTGTTGCTGTTCAGAATTATGGATTGTTTGAAGCACTTCGATATAATCTATGCAGCTACCAAAGGTGGACCTGCCAGTGCTACTATGACTTTAACAGTGCAGGCTTATTATCACAGTTTTCGCTGGACGGATATGGGTTATGCCTTTGCCCACCTGGTCGTTCTCTGGGCTATCGTCTACGTTTTGAGTTATTTCATTGTTGAACAGTGGAAAAAAGCCGTGGCTGAAGTGCACGGAAGGTAGGAGGTGAGAGAGAATGAGAGACGACGGACTTTCTGTTGGCAAGGCTCTGGCCATTTTTGGATTAGTTTTAATAATGTTGTGGACTCTTTTTCCGTTGTACTGGATATTTTTGATGTCCATTAAGACACCAGTGGATGTTATTGCTTATCCTCCTAAGTTTGTTTTTGATCCCACGCTCGAGAATTATTCGGTTGTTTTGTTTGGAAAGGCCTGGCTTGGAAAGTACGAAACGGTGAAAACGGACTTTCCCCGCTATTTTCTCAACAGTATCATTGTTTGTTCCGGAGCGGTCGCTCTCAGTATGCTGGTTGGTGTTCCTGCTGCCTATTCTCTGGCCCGCTTTGATTTCAGAGGGAAAGAAAACTTTGCTTTTACACTGTTGAGTTTCCGTTTCGCTCCTGGTTTGATAGTTATAATTCCGCTTTATATTATTTTCAGGAAACTTGGTTTCTATGGGACCTATCATGGTATGATCATCGCCTACCAGGTTATTACCCTTCCTTTTGCTGTTTGGTTGATGCGAGGCTTTTTCGAAGATATTCCTCAGGAGCTTGAACAGGCAGCCCGGATTGATGGGTATACGTGGTGGGGAGTGTTTCGCAAGGTTAACATGCCCCTTGTAGCTCCAGGCATTGCAGCCACCGCCATTCTCTCTTTTATCTTTGCCTGGAATGACTTTTTATTTGGACATGTTCTTTCTTCAGACGTTACCAGGCCGGTTACTCCTTCCTTGATGGGTTTTATTTCCTATGAACAGGTTCTGTGGGGACAAATGGCTGCTGCAGCGATCATTACTCTGTTGCCTTCAGTGGTTCTGGCTTTCTTTATTCAGCGTTATCTGGTTAGAGGCTTAACTTTTGGAGCAGTAAAGGGTTAAGGTGGAGGTTTGCGGGATGAAAGAAGTCGAATTTGTAGAAGTGGTTAAAAAGTATGGAGATCTGGTGGCAGTGAATAACCTTAATTTAAAAGTTAATGATGGCGAACTGCTTGCAATACTTGGTGCTCCGGGTGCTGGAAAAAGCTCGACTTTAAAAATGGTAGCTGGCGTAGAGGATATTACTTCAGGAGTCATAAAAATTGGGGGTCAGGTAGTTAACGATCTGGACCCCTCCGAAAGAGATGTGGCGATGGCTTTTGAAACTTATGCTCTGTATCCTCACATATCAGTTTTTGAAAATATCGCTTTTCCTCTCCGCTCTCCTAAACGCGCTAAGTATTTTACTGAGAAAGATATTAAAAAAAGAGTTCAGGAAGTGGCGGAATTTCTGGAAATAGATATGTTGCTCAACAGAAAACCTAAAGAACTCAGTGGAGGTCAACGGCAGAGAGTTAGTTTGGCAAGATGTCTTATTAGAGACCCCAAGGTGTTTTTACTCGATGAGCCCATCGCTCATCTTGATGCTAAGCTAAGGCATAAGCTTAGGAGAGAGCTAAAAATCTGGCAGCAAAGAAAGAAAACTACCATGCTTTACACGACTACCGATTATCTGGAAGCATTTTCTGTGGGAGACAGAATCGCTGTTTTGCATCGGGGTTCGCTTTTGCAAGTGGGGGCCTGGGATGAAATTTACGAACGGCCCGCTCACCGTTTTATTGGGCAGCTGGTCAGTGATCCCCCCATGAACTTTTTCCAAGGGCAGTTGGTAAGAAATGGAGGAGCAATTCTTTTTGAAACCAAAGGTATTCGTTTTGCGCTTTCTCCAGAAATTCAGAAGAGATTGATGGAGCGCGGCTTCGAAGAAGTGATTTTAGGTGTTTTTCCCAGTAAAGTGCTATTGGAGTTTTCGGATTTCCGTATGGAAGAACACACTGGAACGCTTGTTAAAGCTGTAGTTAGGTTTTCGGAGGTGCGGGGTTCCCGTAAAATCGTTTTTGCTCAGACGGGAGAAGGCGTTACTTTTACTGCTCAAGCTGCTTTGGGTATCCAGTGTCCTCCAGGAAGCGAAAGGGAGTTTTTCTTTCCTGCAGCTTCACTCCAGGTTTTCGACAACATTACTCAACGCAACGTTCTTTTACTTGATTAGGTGGGGTGGTGTAAGTAATGGCTGAGGTGCGAGTTGAGCATGTTTGGAAGTTTTATAGAGAGGAGCTCGGTGAATCAGGGAGAGTACTTGCGGTGGAGGATGTTTCTTTTGTGTGTGAAGATAAAAGTTTTTTATGCTTGCTTGGTCCATCAGGATGTGGGAAAACCACCACTTTACGTATGATTGCTGGTCTTGAAAAAATTTCGAAAGGCGATATTTACATTGGCCAAAGGAAGGTAAACAATCTACATCCTCGAGACCGTCAAATTGCCATGGCTTTCGAATCCTACGCTCTTTATCCTCCACTCACCGTTTTTGACAACATTGCTTTCCCGCTTAGAGCCCGGAAATACCCGGAGAAAAAGATACGCGATAAAATCAATACGGTTGCAGAGCTACTGGAAATCCAGGACATCCTTAACCACCGCCCAGCTCGCTTAAGCGGTGGAGAACAGCAACGAGTGTCCCTTGCTCGGGCTCTGGTCCGAGAGGATGCGCTGGTCACTTTAATGGACGAACCTATCTCTCACCTCGATTCACAACTCAAAGCAAAACTAAGAATTGAGTTAAAAAGGGTCCAGGAGGAGTGGGGGTTGACCGTTATATATGTCACTCATGATCAGCTTGAAGCACTGAGTATGGCTGATCGGGTGGTGGTCATGAATTTAGGAAGGATACAGCAAATTGGTTCACCAATCGAGCTTTACGAAAAGCCCAGTAACCTCTTTGTGGCGGGTTTTATAGGTGAGCCTCCTATGAACTTTATTGATTGTGCTTTAGCTAAAGAAGGAGATAAGTTTTTTTTGCGGTCGACTTTTTTCAATTTTGAGCTGGATAGAGGACTGGGTTCGAAAATTGCAAAAGAGAGTAAAGCTCCTCAGAAGTTAATCATGGGTGTAAGGCCTGGTGATATGACTCTTGGAAAAAGCGAGGATGCTGAATCATATTCCTTGCAGGGACAAATTTTCAGTATAGAGCCTCACGGGGAGTCTTCGGTGGTAATCCTTAACCTGGAGAAAGACGTACAGATTTACGTTGAGGTTCCAGGTCTTCCTGAGGCTGCTGAGGGCGAGGTTGCTTGGGTTTCTTTTCCCAAACAAAAGATGCACGTGTTTGATGGAGAAACCGGTGAAGTAATAAGGATGGATTAGTTAGTTTGAAAGGGGTGTATAGAAGTGGAAAGAAAGAGTGATATTCCTCGCAAAATGAAAGCGGTAGTGGCTTATAAGCCTGGGGACTATCGTTTGGAAGAAGTCGATGTTCCAGAAATTAACGAAGATGAGGTACTTTTGAGAGTGGGTGGTTGTGGTATTTGTGCTGGCGATGTGAAAGGATACCACGGTGCTCCTTCTTTCTGGGGAGGAGATGGCCAACCTGCTTGGATTATTGCTCCTTTTATTCCGGGTCACGAATTTTATGGACAGGTCGTAGCCATAGGTGATCAAGCCCGAGAAAAGTACGGATTAAACCTTGGTGATTGGGTAGTCTCAGAGCAAATTATTCCCTGTGGTAAGTGTCGCTTTTGTTTAGAGGGCAGTTACTGGATGTGCGAGGTGCACCACATTTACGGTTTCCAGGGCAAAGTTGCTGATGGTGCTTTTGCAGAATACGTGAAACTCCCTTCTACAGCCCGTAATTATCGTTTGCCGGACGGCTTTCCTCTGGAAGTGGCTCCTTATGTTGAGCCTCTGGCCTGTGCCATTCATGCTGTAGAACGGGCAGATATCCAGTTTTACGATGTAGTGGTAATTGCTGGCATGGGTGCTCTGGGATTAGGCATGTTGCAAGCTGCAAAGCTTAAGAATCCTCAGATGGTTATTGCCTTGGACGTCAGAGACCAAAGGTTGGAGTTAGCCAGGAAGCTGGGGGCAGACCTTGCTCTCAATCCGGCCAAGGAGGATGTAGTAAAGAAGATAAAGGAACTTACCGATGGTTATGGTTGCGATGTTTATATTCAGGCAAGTGGGCATCCCAACGGGGTTATTCAGGGTTTGCAGGCCATAAGGAAAATGGGCAGGTATGTGGAATTCAGTGTTTATAATGAGCCGACCACGGTTGACTGGAGCATAATTGGAGACCGTAAAGAACTGGATTTGCGCGGAGCACATTTGAGTCCAAAGGCTTATCCTTCGGCAATTCGTTTTCTTAATTCAGGCGAAATAAAGGCCGATGAAATCATCACTCATCGACTTCCTCTTGATAATTTTATGGAAGGTTTTAAACTGGTAGAAAAGGGTGAGGAATCCATTAAGGTTGTGCTCATACCTTGAGAGGAGGTTAGGCTATGTACCTGGTCATTGCTTCAGACCACTTTGGATATCCCCTGAAGCAGGTAATTGTGGAACACCTGAAAGCAAAAGGAGTTGAGCTTGAGGACTTGGGAGTGTTTTCAGAGAACGAAGAAGTACTTTACCCCGATGTCGCCTTAAAAGCCTGCATGGGGATTAAAGAAGGGAAATACCAGTATGGGATTCTGGTTTGTGGCACCGGCATTGGAATGGCGCTTGCTGCCAATAAAATTCCCGGTATTTACGCTGCCTGCGCTCATGATATTTATTCTGCAGAGAGAGCCAAAAAAAGCAACAATTCTAACGTTTTGACGCTGGGAAGGCACATTGTTGGGCCGGAGCTTGCCAAAAAGCTGGTTGACGCCTGGTTGGAGAGCGATTTTCAGGGAGGGCGGTCTTTGCCCAAAGTTGAGCGTATCAGGGAAATCGAGAAAAAGTTTTTGAAGGAGGCATAAAGCATGAAAAAGTTTATTAATTCCCCTCAGAATCTAATTGAGGAAATGCTGGAAGGTTTTGTGGCTGCCAATTCCAATAAAGTGCGCCGCTTGGAAACAGAAAGAGTACTGGTACGCAAAGACGCTCCAGTGCAGGGTAAAGTAGGCATTGTAACCGGCGGTGGCTCGGGGCATAAACCTGCTTTCATCGGATACATTGGTAAAGGTCTGGTTGATGCAGTGGCGGTGGGGGATATTTTTGCTGCTCCGCCGGTGCAGCGAGCCTATGAAGCTATTAAGGCAGCAAATGGAGGAAAGGGAGTTTTGTTGTGCATTGGAAACTATTCGGGAGATATCATGAACTTTGGCATGGCTAAAGAACTGGCTGAGGCGGAAGGCATACCAGTTGAAACTGTTGTGGTCAACGATGATGTTGCTTCAAGCCCCAAAGAGCGCATGGACAACCGCCGGGGAGTTGCTGGTGAAGTGATACTCTGGAAAATTGCTGGTGCCCTGGCTGAAGAGGGGGCGGACCTCCAAAAACTGAAAGAAGTTGGAGAGCGAGCGGTTTTCAACACCCGTAGCATGGGTGTAGCGCATACTCCCTGCGTTTTGCCCACCACAGGAAAACCCAGCTTTGAAATAGGCGAAGATGAGATGGAAATTGGTGTAGGCCATCATGGTGAGCCAGGGATCCAGAGGACCAAGATGATGAGCGCAGACGAAGTAAGCGAACTTTTGACTCTGAAGGTCATCGAGGATTTGCCTTTCAAATCGGGAGACGAAGTAGTGGTGTTGATCAACGGTTTGGGATCTACTTCGTTGCTTGAGATGTACATTTGCTTCCGTAAAGTCAATCAAATTCTTGCTGACCACAACATAAAGGTTCACCGCACCTATGTTGGAGAGTTTTTCACCTCTCTTGAAATGGGTGGTTTTTCAGTAACTCTGACTAAACTGGATGATGAGCTGAAGAGGCTAATCGATGCTCCCTGTGATGGGGTGCATTTCATTCAACATTGAGGGTGAATGACCATGGAAAAAATCCCTTTCGAGAAAATCAAAGAAGCTTTTTCCAAGGTGGTCGAAAATCTTGAAAAAAACCGCCAATACCTCAACGATTTGGATTCACCCATTGGAGATTCAGACCACGGAGAGAGTGTTTGCAATGCCTTCCAGAAGGTAAAAGAAGCTGTTGATAAGTTTCCTGCTGATCGGAGAGACATTGGGGCGCTTCTTCAGGAAGCGGGCAAGGCCATTATCTTTTCCGGTGGGGCAGCCATGGGACCCCTTTATGGTACTGCTTTTATGGATGCGGGAAAAGCTGTGGTTGGCAAAGAAGAGCTGAACAAAGAAGACGTACTTGCCATGTGGAAGGCTTTTGCTCAGGGCATTCAAAGACGTGGCCAGGTGCAGCCTGGTGAAAAGACCATGTATGATACTATCTATCCTTCTCTCCAGGCCATGGAGAAAGCGTTTTCCGAAGGCAAAAGTTTGCAGGAGATGTTACAGGAGGCAATAAAAGCAGCCAAAGCTGGTATGGAAAGTACCAAGGATATGCTCTCTAAGAGAGGGCGGTCCAGTCGCTTAGGTGAGCGCAGCATTGGTCATATTGACCCTGGTGCTGCATCGAGCTATTTTATAATTGAAGCTTTCTTTGGGAGCCTGATAGAGTAAATCCTTAGGGGGCTTTTAGCCCCCTTTTCTTCCCACTCATTTTTTATAACTCCTTGATGCTTGACTTGAAAAGTGCAAAGTGTTATTCTCTTCTTAAGAAAAAGTTTTATTACATTTGTAACATAAAATCTTCTGGAGGAGGCAGAGATGAATCAACCAAAGCTTTCAGTAGGAATATGGTGTATGGGTGGCGTGGCTGACCGTTTTATGCCCCAGGGCTACGAAGAACCGGTGGATATCAAGGAAAGAATTAAGCGGGTTGCTAAGGTTCCTGAGGTTCGGGCAATTGAATTTTTCGATGACGAACTTATGCATATAGAAGCCAAGGAGCTAAAGTGCATCCTGGATGACCATGGACTGGCTGTGTGTTCAATGAATCTCAACACGCATTCTTTTCCAAAGTGGCAGCTGGGAGCCTTAACTCATTATGATGAAAAAAGAAGAAGGGAGGCGATAGATGCAGCGAAAAAATTAATTGATTTGACGGAAATCTTTGAGTGTTCGACGGTTGGTTTGTGGTTGGGGGTTGATGGATTCGACTATGCTTTTCAAGCAGACTATGAACGTAGCTGGAATTTGCTATCTGAGTCAGTAGCTGAAATTGCTGAATACGGCAACTCAGTTAAAATTGCTCTTGAATACAAGCTCAAGGAACCACGACAGTATTTGCTCCTGGGGAATGCTTTCCGGGCCATATATCTCATTAAAAAACTTGGCAAACCCAATGTTGGTGTTACGGTTGATTTTGGTCATGCTCTGATGGCAAAAGAAAATCCTGGAGAAGTGGTTTCCATCCTGGCCAAAGAAGGAGTTCTGTATGGGGTGCATTTCAACGATGCGTACCGGGAATGGGATGACGATTTGGTTGCAGGTAGCGTAAACCTTTATGAGACGTTGGAGTTTCTTTACTACGTTAAAAAGAGCAACTACCAGGGATACTTGAGCTTTGACATCTTCCCATATCGAATGGCTCCGGAAAAGGCGCTTGAGTTGTGTGTGAAAAATACCCTGGGTCTTTATGCTCTGCTCGATGAAATAGACGAAGCAGCACTTTCTAAAGCGAGAGAAAGCATGGATGCCGGAGCGGTGCACGAAGTGGTGAGAAAGGTGTTTTTTAAGTGATGTAGTTTGGTAATCCGAATTTCACGTTTCTTGTACGTTTAATGGAGGGGGTTGACATGCGTAAGTACCTTTTTGTACTTGTCGCATTGCTGGTTGTGGCAACTTTTTCCCTGGGAGAGGCAAAAATCAAGTTATTTTTGCCTCCCGGGGAGAAGAATCCGGATGTTGATTTCAGCGGTATTACTTTGAGGGCCATCCATGATTCAGGAGCAGGTAGGATCTTAGAGTGGTATGCTCCGCTTCTTGAAAAAGAGTGCGGAGTTAAGATCGAACGTACTGAGATGGTTGACCTGCCACGGCTTCGCGAAAAGGTTATGGGCGACTTGCTGGCAGGTAAGCCAAGCTGGCAAATCATTGAGATTAATCCCCGTTTCATTGCTGACTTCGCTCTCACCGGTTTGATAGAGCCCCTTGATTCTTACTTTGAAATGTTTGATCCAGAGGACGTCAAAAAATACCTTGACGATATCATTCCAACTTATCGGGAATTCTACATGAAGTGGGGAGGACATTACTGGGCTATTCCTTTTGATGGTGATATCCACCTCTTTAATTATCGCAAGTCTTTCTTTGAAAACCCCAAGTACCAGGAAATGTTTAAGGCCCAGTTCGGGAAAGAATTGCAGCCTCCCGAAACCTGGGATGATTTCGTCGATCTGGCAAAATTCTTTAAGGAGAATGTTTTGCCGCCCGATATGTATTCCACCATGTGGTGGCTTTTGCCCCCTGATGGTTCAGCCTTTTATTTTGATATCGCTGCCTCATACGGAGTGCGTTACTTCAGCGACGATATGGAGCATGCGTTGTGGCCCAGAGATAAAGCAGTGGCCGCGTTAAAAAAGATGGTCGAAACAGTGCCTTATTGTCCTCCTGGAGTGTCCAATTTTGGGTTTACAGAAACGGTTGACTACTGGCTGGCAGGAAAGGTTGTGTTCCAGATTTGGTTCATAGATATTAATGAGTGGGGGCAGATGGGACAACCCGAAGTTAAAGGTGATGTTGCCAACGCTCTGATTCCTGGCTACAGAGATCCGGAAACTGGAGTGGTAACTCATCGAGCAATGGCTCCCTATAACCGCTTCTGGATTATTCCCAAAAACTTACCTGAGAAAGTAAAGCAGGCAGCATTTTATGTGATGCTGCGAGTATCCAGCCCTGTCTACAGCATCTATTCAGTAGCCGATACCTACTGCGGCATGGATCCTTACCTCTATTCTCACTTTACTGATGAGGCTGCGGCACAGTATACCAAGCCCAATCCCTTGCGAGGTGTTGCTCCCGATTGGCCTGAAAATATACCCACTTTTTCCACTTTTGAAGAGGCCCGCAAGCACCTGGATGGGGGTTTAGCTAACCTGGCTGTTGCGTTCCCAGAAATTAACTGGCCTGGAGCTACCGAGTATACAGAATCTCTATCGAGATGGGTACAGAGAGCTATGAGTGGAGAAGTTACCCCAGAAGAAGCGATTGAGAAAGCAGCTGAGGAATGGGAAGCAATTCGCGACAAACTGGGCAAAGAGAAACAGAAAGAATACTACAAGGAATTTCTGGAAGCAGGCAGAAGAGTCGGTTTCTGGGATTAGAGTTTTAGGTGGTTGCAAGTTGAAAAAACTGCAGGAGGCAGAATGCCTCCTGCAGTGAATCGGAAAAAGAGGGGGTTAAGTAAGGAGAGATGCTCTTTCCCAAGAGAATGCCCAAAAGACCGCTTTATTTAATCATCCCGCCGCAGCTTCTGGTACTGGCTATAGTTATATTTCCCCTGCTTTGGGCAATTTACATTTCTTTTCATAGCTGGAATCCGACCATTTCTCCCGAAAGGCGCTTTGTAGGTATTGCCAATTATATTGCGGTTCTCAAGGACGAACGCTTTTTGGCTTCGCTGGGTAGGATGCTTTATTATTCCGGCGTTGGTGTTACCATTCAGCTTGTTTTGGGAACCTTGATTGCGCTTGCCCTGGTTGAGTACATTCGTTCTGAACGTTTGAGAACTTTTGCTCTGGTTGTTTTTCTCCTTCCCATGATGATGGCGGAAGCCGTGGTGGCCCAAATGTGGACTTTGCTGGTTACGGATACAGGCACCATCAATAATATCCTGGTCTGGCTGGGTTTTTCCCCAATTGGTTGGAGAACACAAAAACTTGCTCTGACCACTCTCATGATAGTGGATATCTGGCAGTGGACGAGCTTGCCTTTATTGATTGCTTATGCTGCACGCATTTCTGTACCCGAGAGATTACTTGAGTCAGCTCGGCTTGACGGAGCTTCAAAGTTTTTGATTCTCAGAAAGATTATTCTTCCCTATATGAGAGTTCCCTTAGCGATAGCTTTTCTGTTACGTTTCATGGATTCTTACAAGTTTCTCGATAAGGTTTTTATCATGACTTATGGGGGGCCAGGAACAGCTACCGAACTTCCGACTTTTTACCTTTATCAAACAGCATTTTCTTACTTTAACGTTGGTTATGCGGCTTCCATGTCCTGGATATTCGGCATTATGGCCGTTGTTGCAATGCTGATTTTCTGGAGATTAACCAAGAGGGCTTAAGGGGTGTTAAGAAATGCAGAAGGGAAAGTGGGGTAGAAGGCTTGGCATTTTAGGTCTTGTTGTTTATGGTATTTTTATTTTGTTTCCAATTTATTGGACAGTAAATACTTCTTTCAAGCATGTGGGAGATGTATACAAAGTTCCTCCAGCTTTCATCCCTCCAGACTTTACTTTAGAGGCTTACCAATTTGTTCTACAGGGCACAGGTAGAATTGCCCTTGGCAACAGCTTGATCGTTGGTATTTTGGCTACCGTTCTGGCGGTTGTTTTGGGTACTATGGCAAGTTATGCCTATTCGCGCTATCCAAACACTCCTTTGACTAACGAAACTGCCCAGTTCAACCTTTTGACTCTTCGTATGTTTCCTCCTATTGCTTTTCTCTTGCCTATTTTCTGGTTCTGGAAAACTTTTGGCTTGCTCGATACCTATTTTTCTTTGGTCATTACTTATGCTGCTTTTAACCTCCCTCTCGCTGTGTGGCTCCTTAAGGGTTTTCTGGATGCACTACCACGAAGCATTGAAGAAGCGAGTTATGTTGATGGCTACTCTTTCTGGCAAACAGCTCGTAGAATAGTACTCCCTTTGATTGGCCCAGGACTTGCTGCAACAGTTGCTTTGACATGGATATTTATTTGGAATGAATTCATCATCGCTTATCTTCTTGGAGGACGTAATGTGTTACTCTATACCGCTTATTTGCCAAGCCTGAGGCGAGGTATGAGAATTATGTGGAACCAGATTGCTGCCTTATCAATTCTGGCGATTATTCCTTCAATAATAATATTAATTTTCTTCCGTAAGCATTTGATAAAAGTCTATCTCCGTTAAGGGAATGAGACACGATGGTTAATATAAGGCTTTCGAATATAAGCAAATATTTTGGTAAGAACCTTGCTCTAAAGGGAGTTAGTGCAGAAATTGAAGGGGGAACTTTTTTCTGCATTCTGGGTGAACCTGGTGCGGGTAAGACCACTCTTTTACGGATTATAGCTGGTTTGGAAATACCTGATGAAGGGGAGGTTTTTTTTGACGGGCAGGAAGTTACCTTGCTTCCCCCTCAGAAAAGGAACATAGCTATGGTTTTTCAGGATTTTGCTCTGTACCCACATATGTCAGTGTTCGAGAATATAGCCAGTCCCTTGCGCGTAAAAGGTCTGTCGGAAGAGGCGATTAAGGAAAAAGTTTTGCAAGTTGCTAAATTTCTAAAAATAGATGCTCTTTTGGACCGCTTGCCTGATTACATCAGCGGGGGAGAGAGACAGCGGGTGGCTATTTGCAGAGCCTTAGTAAAAGAACCCAGTGTTTGTCTTTTCGATGAGCCGCTTGTTAATCTTGACTTTAAAATACGAGAAGAAATGCGGGTACAATTTAAGTTGATGCAGCGAGAGTTCAGACAGACACTTGTTTATGCTACACCCGACCCTGTTGATGCGTTGTCGATGGCTGATATTTTGCTTGTTCTCCACGAAGGTAAGGTGCAACAATTGGGTAATGTTTGGGAAGCCTATTATCATCCGGCCAATGTGTTTGTGGCTACCTATCTGGGTTTTCCGGCAATGAATATTGTAAGGGGTTTTTTGGAGATGGAAAAAGGTTCGGTGCTTTGGAAGGGGTCTTCTTTGCAACTGGACCTCAGTGGTTGGGGAGATTTCTCCAAGCTTGAAGAAAAAGATAGAGAGATATTTTTGGGTATTCGTCCTGAGAACATAGTGCTTGGTAATGTGGAAGGAAAAAATTTCACCTTCGAAGGCAAAGCAGTTTTGAGCGAAGTTGTAGGCTCGGATACTATTGTCCACATAGAGATTGGTGATTTGACTCTACGTTCCTTTGTGCCAGGTGTTTTCAGAGTCTCTCCGGGTGAAAAGTTGCCCTTTGGCTTTTCAATAGAGGATGTGTATCTTTTTTCCGCATCTACCGGTGAAAACCTGGAGTTTATTGTTAAGGGTGAGCGATAATGGCGAGCATATTATTGCAAAACATTACCAAGGTTTTTGATAACAAAGTGGTTGCGGTTAAAGACTTGACTCTGGAGATTCCTGATAAGGGGTTGGTTAGTCTTCTGGGTCCTTCAGGTTGTGGCAAAACTACAACCATGAGAATCATATCTGGTTTGGAAGAGCCAACTGCAGGCAAGGTCTTTTTTGATGGTAGAGACGTCACGCAGGTTTCACCTGAAGAGAGAAATGTGGCAATGGTGTTTCAGTTTCCGGTTGTGTATCCGGGAATGACCGTTTACGAAAACATTGCTTTTCCACTGGTTGCCCATAAAGTGCCGAAAAAAGAAATCAGGCGCAGGGTCGAAGAAGTTGCTGAAGTGTTTGAAATCTCACACCTTTTAAAGCAGGATACTTATAATCTCGATGCAGGAATCAAACAAAAAATCGTTCTGGCCCGGGCTTTTGTAAGAAAACCCAATGTTTACCTTTTAGACGAACCCCTTACCAATGTGGATCCTGCAACGAGGTTGGAGTTGCGGACCATTTTGAAACGCTTGCAATCCAATCTTGGACAAACCATGGTTTATGTGACCCACGATCAGGGTGAAGCCCTGACTCTGGCTGACAGGATTGCCGTTATGAATGAGGGTAGGGTATTGCAGTATGATTCTCCTGAGGAGGTCTATTCTAACCCCCGCAATACCTTTGTTGGTTACTTTATAGGGAACCCGGGTATGAATTTCTTAAACTGTTCCTTGCAAGCGGGAGAGTCTGTTTGCATTATGCAAGCTCGCAGCTTTTCTTATGTTTTGAAAAATCTTTCTCGAGATTTTCTTGGTGATTCAGAAAAGAGAGAGCTTATAATCGGCATACGTCCGGAAAATCTGGAAATCCTTTTTGAGCCCCGCGAGGGTTATGTTCCCTTTGAGGTTGTTTTGTCCGAGCCAATAGGGAACAGGTTAGTTTTACACCTTCGTAGCGGGGAAGATACGCTGAAGGCTAAAATTCCGCGTACCAGTGTAGAGATTGGACAGAAAGTATGGGTTGGCTTTCCGCTTGAGTTTTTGAAGTTCTTCGATGCGCAGACTCTGGAGGCGGTCGAGGTTTAGGGTTTTAAAGGTGTAATTTTCTTAGGCTTGATAATCGAATCTTGCAATTTGCGTTGACAAAGCGCGAGCCTTTTATTTTATCGCTAAAACTGGAGGGGATGCTCTTAGCAGGGCATCCCTATATTTTTGAATGTTCCTGTAATAGATTGCAAATAGTAAAAACACAATATGAATTCTTTTGAAAGGAGTAAGAATCTTGAAAATTTCCGCTTCGCTTTTGTCTTGTGACACAGCCTATCTGGGCGATACGGTCGTTGAGCTGGAACGGGCAGGGGTGGATTTCGTTCACCTGGATATTATGGATGGCCATTATGTGGAAAATTTTGCTTTTTCTTCCAAAACAGTTCAAGATTTGAGGAGAATAACTAATTTGCCGCTTGAGGTGCACCTCGAAATAGAGAATCCTGAACGTTATATCACTGCTTTTGCGGAAGCTGGGGCGGATTTGATAATTGTTCAGCTCGATGTTTGCAGGCATCCGATACGAATTTTGGATACCATCCACAAATATGGTAAAAAGGCCGGGCTTGCTGTTAATCCTGGCGACAGTCTTGAGCGAATCAAGTATTTTGCTGAATATGTTGATTATGTGCTTTTGATGAGTGTTGAACCGGGCTTTGGTGGTCAAAAGTTTGAGAGGTCAGTTATGGGAAAAGTTCGGCTGGTAAAAACATTGTTTGAGGAATGCGATTATCAGATTCCTGTAGGCCTGGATGGCGGAGTGAGCCTTGAAAACATTGGTGCGATAAGAGAAGCTGGGATAGAAGTGGTCGTGGTGGGAACAGCCCTATTTTCTCAAGAACCTTTATCCCAGGTTGTTGCTGCGTTTAAGGGTTTGTAGGGTTGGGGTTTCCCACGTTGTGGTTGAGGCTTTTTGTCCAATTGACAGAATCAAAATCGTTCTGTTAGAATGAACAAAATTTTTTAAACAAAATTTCATAAATATTAAAAGAAAGGAGGTAGATGAACGGAGGGAGTAAGAGTTTTTAAATCATAATTTGCAATAAAGCTTTTTTGGGATAGGTTCGCTTCCTATCTCGGAACCAATCACTGCAAAATCAAAGTTGAGTAAGGAGGTTACACATGAAGAAGTTAACTCTTTTCTTAATGGTAGTTTTGTTGGTAGCCATTCTGGTTGTTCCAGCAATGGCAAAGAAGTATACCATTGCTACTGTAGTAAAAGTTGATGGTATCGCTTGGTTTGAGCGCATGCGAGAAGGCGTTAAGAAGTTCGCGGCAGACACTGGTCATGAGGCCTTCCTGGTGGGTCCTCCTCGTGCTGATGCCGCCCTGCAGGTTCAAATCATTGAAGATTTGATTGCTCAGGGAGTAGATGCTATCTGCGTGGTTCCCTTCTCCCCTGAAGCGGTAGAACCAGTTTTGAAGAGAGCTATGGATGAGGGTATTGTGGTTATTACCCATGAAGCATCCAATATCCAGAATGCTCACTGGGATCTCGAGGCTTTCGATAATTACGCTTTTGGAGCCAAATTGATGGATATTCTGGCCAGCTACATGGGTGAAGAGGGAGAATACGCCACTATGGTGGGCAGCCTTACTTCCAAGACCCACATGGAGTGGATTACTGGAAGCGTAGAGCGCCAGAAGGAAAAATATCCCAAAATGAAGCTGGTAACCGAAACACCCCTTGAGGACTACGACGACCAGACCCGTGCTTACGAGAATATGAAGGAACTCCTACGAACCTATCCCAATTTGCGTGGTGTGAGAACTGCAGCTTCCACCGCGGCTCCTGGTTGTGGACTGGCAGTGGAAGAAGCTGGCTTGCAAGACCAGATTGCGGTAGTTGGTCCCAGTCTGGTATCCCTTTGTGGACAGTACCTGGAGAGCGGAGCGGTCAAAGCTATTGGTTTCTGGGATCCGGCCGATGCAGGGTATGCTATGAACAAGCTGGCAGTTATGGTTTTGGAAGGCAAGGAAGTTACCGATGGAATGGACCTGGGAGTTCCTGGCTACAACAACCTTCGCATGGATGGACGCGTTCTCTACGGCGAGGCCTGGGTTTTTGTAACCAAAGACAACATGGACCAGTATGATTTTTAACGGGTAAATTCCAGCAGGGGTTGGTAGCGTTTTACTGCCAGCCCCTGTTTCTTCGAGGACAGGAGCAGTGTGCTTACTTTCGAAGCGAAAATAAAAGTTGCAAGAAGGGAGCCTTGAGGTTATGGGTGAAGAATTCCTGGTAGTGAAGAATGTAAGTAAATCTTTTGCTGGGGTGCAGGCTCTCAAAAAGGTTAACCTGACGATTGGACGGGCGGAAATTCGCTGTTTAGTAGGAGAGAACGGTTCTGGGAAGTCAACTCTCATTAAGATCATTTCCGGAGCAGAGGCCCCCGATGAGGGAGAAATCATTATCAATGGCAAAAAGTTTTTCAGACTTCATCCTATCGATTCCATTCGTGAAGGCATTCAGGTTATTTATCAGGATTTCTCGTTGTTTCCCAACCTTACCGCGGCTGAAAATATCGCCTTCAACTACTTGCTTGAGAAAAGAAGACGCTTAGTGGACTGGAAAGAGGTACATACTGTTGCGCGAAAAGCCGTGGAGAGCATCAACGTGAATATTCCTCTCGACCGCAAGGTGGAAGAACTTTCGGTTGCAGATAAACAGTTGATTGCGATTTCGCGTGCTCTTTTGCATAACGCACGTTTGATCATCATGGATGAGCCAACCACCGCTTTAACCCGGAAAGAAGTGCGTTCCTTGTTTCGGGTGATAAAGCAATTGCAACAAGAGGGAGTTTCTATTCTCTTTGTTAGTCATAAGCTTGATGAAGTTCTGGAGATTTCGGAAAAAGTAACCATTTTGCGTAATGGACGTAATGTGGCTGACGGCGATCGCTCAAGCTTTGATCGCTCTAAATTGGTTTTTTACATGACAGGTCGCGAGATTAAAGAGAGTCGTTATCAATATAAGCCGGACGCTACCAGAGAACCTTTATTACGGGTTGAACGTCTTGGTTGTAAGGGCAGTTTTACTGATGTTTCCTTCGAGCTTTATCCGGGAGAGATTTTGGGTATAACTGGCCTTTTGGGTTCGGGCCGTACTGAATTAGCCATGGCCTTGTTTGGTCTTCAACCGGCTACTGAGGGCAACATTTATCTTGATGGAAAACCAGTTCGCATTCGCAGTGTGCAGGATGCTATTCGACATGGTATGGGTTATGTTCCCGAGGATAGACTTACTGAGGGGCTTTTTCTTCCTCAGTCCATAGGTAACAACATAGTTGTGAGCGTCATTTATCGTTTGTTAAAGAGAATGGGCATTATTGATCTTGTTCAAAAGAATCAACAGATAATGCGCTGGATAAAAGACCTCAAAATTGTGACTCCCTCTCCGGATTTGCCAGTACAGAGCCTTTCTGGGGGCAACCAGCAGAGGGTAGTTCTGGCTAAATGGCTGGCTACCATGCCCAAACTTTTGATCTTGAACGGTCCTACCGTTGGGGTGGACATAGGTTCGAAATCCGATATCCACCAGATTATCCGTTCTCTGGCGCAACAGGGCATGGGCGTGATTATCATTTCGGACGATATCCCAGAGGTTGTCCAGAATTGCAATCGTATCCTTTTAATGAAGAGGGGGCGAATAGTCGAAGAATTTTCTGGTGAACAGGTTACCGAGGAAGAGTTGACCCAGAAGATGATTGGTGAAGAAGGACTGGAGACAAAAACTAAGAAGACGCCAACTTTCGTTTGAAATTTCAAGACGAAGGGAAATGAGGAAAAATGAGTAAATTTTTTGACAAAGTCCTGAGTAAAAACGAGCTTTTTTTGGCTTTTATCATTCTGGGCTTGATTCTAATAATTGGTGCAATTAACCCTAATTTTTTTACTCTGGCTACCCTGTACGATATGTTGCGTTCCAGCGTTGTTATGGGGATCTTTGGTGTAGGAGTTTTGATGGTATTGGTTTCGGGAGGAATTGATATTTCCTTTACGGCTATAGCAGCTTTTGCTATGTACGTTACTACTCGTTATCTCAAGGGTATTGGCTTTGAAGGGTCTATCCTGTCTGCTTTCATTATTTCTGGTGGTTTGGGCGCGTTACTCGGGTTCATAAACGCCGTGCTTATTTCTTCTTTTAGGCTACCAACACTTATTGTAACCTTGGGGACATCCAATATGTTCAGGGGTTTCTTGCTGGCCTTCGTAGGAACCAAAATTATCAGCGTTCTTCCTCCAGGCATGGTACGTTTTTCACGGATGGAACTTTTTCCAGTTAAAACTATGATTGGGGGAACCAATGGTCTTTCGGTGTCGGTTTTCGTTCTGGCGTTGGTTATTCCGATAACCTGGTTTATATTGAATCGCACCATGCTGGGTAGGGGCATTTACGCCCTTGGAGGGGATAGGGTAGCAGCTGAGCGTGCTGGGTTAAATATTGCTTTCATACAGTTTTTTGTGTATTGTTACGTGGGTTTTCTGGCGGGCGTTGCTGGCGTTGTTCACGCTTCTTTGATCCGCACTGCCAGCCCTTTTGACCTGGTAGGTACAGAACTTTCCGTTATTGCGGCAGTGGTTCTGGGAGGTGCTCGCATAACGGGAGGACATGGAACAGTTTTGGGTTCCATTTTGGGTGTTTTCCTGGTAGTGATAATGAATAACAGCCTCATCATGATGGGTGTTCCTTCTTACTGGCAGACTGCAGTCGTTGGCATCATAATCATACTTGGTACTGGTCTTACTGCTTGGCGGAGCAGGCGAACACATCGCGTCAGTTTGCTTGATACTCAAGAAAGCTGATAAGGAGAAGATCGGTCATGAAAAGTAACTCGGTTAATAATCAACAAAAAGCATCGAAGTTTGGAAGAATGGATTCTGGTGTATTCTCAGTTGGTGCATTGAAGGTAGACAGCAACATCTTGCGTTTGCTGCTCATAGCGGTGGCCATTTTTCTGGTTATGGGCCTTTTACGCCCTCATACTTTTTTAACTTTACGCAATTTCCGCTCCATGTCCTATCAGTTTCCAGAGTTGGGAGTCCTGTCAGTTGCCATGATGTTGACCATGCTCACAGGAGGAATAGACCTTTCTGTAGTGGGAACTGCCAATCTGGCAGGTATTCTGGCTGCCAAGTTGATGACTACTGCTTTGCCGCCGGGGACAGGGGGAAGCCAGGTTGCTCTGGTCATTATGGGAGCAATCCTTATTGCACTTGGTACAGGTATTTTGTGTGGCCTTTTTAATGGTTTTCTCGTGGCCAGGGTGGGTATTCCTCCTATTCTGGCTACTCTGGGAACCATGCAGCTTTACACGGGTATTGCCATGGTGATTACCAAGGGTTATGCGGTGCTGGGATATCCGGAGCAATTTTTGTTTATCGGTAACGGTGTGGTAGGGATATTCCCTGTACCTTTGATTTTGTTCGCAGCGGTTGCTGTAGTTTTTGCAATAGTCCTCAATAAGACAGCTTTTGGTTTTCAGGTTTTTATGCTGGGAACCAACGCTACTGCTGCTCGTTTTTCTGGAATCAACAATACTTTAGTGCTTTTGAAAACCTATTTAATATCTGGGTTTCTGGCTGGGCTGGCGGGTATCATTGTTATAGCTCGTACCAATTCTGCTAAGGCTGATTACGGGACTTCTTACGTTTTGCAGGCTGTTTTAGTATCAATCCTGGGTGGGGTGAATCCCAGCGGGGGTTTTGGAACAGTTTCTGGATTGGTTTTGGCCATTCTTTCCTTGCAGTTCCTTTCCAGCGGTTTTAACATGCTTCGTTTCAGTAATTTCTTTAAAGAATTTACCTGGGGTTTTGTTTTGATTCTGGTGATGGTAATCAATTATCTCAGCGTTACCTATCAAAATCGACGGCGTTTGGCCAGACAAAAAAGAATGGTTGCTGCTACGGATAATTTGGTTGATGATGAGTGAATTTGCTGGAAGACCTGTAGCACTCCCTTTTGGGATGAAGTGGTTAGCAAAACAGAGTCTATAAGCTTTTGGTGTTGTTGATTTTGTCTTACACGGGTTTGTGTCTTTCGGCTTCTTTGGTTTTTTAGTTTGTGTATTTTATTCTTGGATCCGGTTTCCGTGCCGTTGATTCCATTTGTTCCGCTCTTTACGACAAATCGTTGACACCCGGCTGGCGGGTGTGCTATATTTTCCAAGTGTGAATTTTCTTAATGACATTTGTAACACTTTGTGAAGAGGAGGCCTTGGTTTTGCTGGCACTGGTTCAGGAAACGGAGAGCAAGGAAAGTATTCGTCTTTTAGAGGTGGAAGAACCTCGTTGTGGTCCTCGGGAGGTTAAAATAAAAGTCAGGGCAGCAGGTATTTGTGGAACGGATGTTTATGGGATTGCTTCTTTGCGTCCCCCTGTTATACTGGGTCATGAGTTTTCCGGTGAAATAGTCGAGATTGGAGACCAGGTTCGTCATTTCAAAGTTGGTGAGCGAGTGAGCTCAGAAACCACTGTAGTGCGCTGTGGGGAGTGCCCTTACTGCCGTGAGGGTTTGTACAATTTATGTGTGAACAGAAAGGGTATTGGTTCAGGAGTTAATGGGGCTTTTGCAGAGTATATTGTGGTTCCTGAATTTACCCTTTATCGCCTGCCAGAGTATCTTTCTTTTGAAGAGGGTGCACTTCTGGAACCCCTGGCCTGTGCGGTGCGTGGTGTTATGGAACAGGCTGCGCTGAAGGGCACAGAAAAGGTGCTGGTCTTCGGCCCTGGTCCGCTGGGCATTCTGGTGAGCTGGGTGGCAAACTTATCCGGTGCCCAGGTGTTTCTGGTGGGAAAAGCTCAGGATAAAGAACGGTTTGCAATTGCTTTAAAACAAAATATTGCGGGGATTATTGATATTGACGAAATAAATATATATCAATTTGTTCGAGAAAAGATCGATCCTTACGGTGTGGACGTGGTTTTTGAGTGTTCTGGTTCTGTTCACGCTGTGCATCAAGGGTTGGAAGTTCTCAGAAAGCGTGGTAAATTAGTACAAATGGGTATATTACATCGAGAAGTGGAGTTGGATTTTGATACCTATTTTTTCTCACGGGAGCTGGTGGTTACTGGTTCGAGAACCCAGACCTCTTCGAGTTGGCAAAAAGCTATAGCATTGCTGCACAAGCACCACCTACCCCTGAGAGAACTGATTACTCATGAATTACCTCTTGAGCGTTGGAAAAAAGGATTTGAACTGGTCCGCCGCAGAGAAGCCCTAAAGGTTATTTTGAAGCCTTAATCCGGGAGGCAGGTTAAATGGCTATACTGCATCGATTGGTGCATGAGGGAAAGGATAGTTGGATTTGGGAAGGCGTAGAAAGGAAAGAATATCCCTCTGGTGAGGGACCCCGGGACCCCCGCGGAGTAAGTGTTTGCTGGCTGATCGGCAAAAATGAAGGTGCCCCGTATTTTGCGGTGCGCTACTTTGAGGTCCAGCCCGGTGGGCAAACTGTTTTTGATCAACATCAGCATGACCACGGTGTTTTTGTGTTGCGGGGCAAAGGAAAAGTGCTGGCCGGAGAAAAAGAGTATGAAGTTGGTTTTGGGGATGTGATATACATTCCTCCTCAAGAAGTACATCAACTAAAAAATGTGGGCGACGAGATTTTTGCTTTTCTGTGTGTGATTGCGAATAAGGATTTCTTGAAAGAAGTCGGTGTGCTTACACGAGGATGAAGGTTTTACGCTATTATGACCGCCATACCCTTAAAATGGAGGATTGGCCGGTGCCGGATATTGCAGAAGATGAGGTCCTGGTTGAAACCAGAGCCTGCGGTATTTGTGCAAGTGATATCCTAGATTGGTATCGAGAACCTAAAGCACCAACCTTCCTGGGGCATGAGCCAGCAGGCGTTATAGTTAAGACTGGGTCTTCCGTTCAGAATTTGAAAGTCGGGGATCGGGTGTTTGTGCATCATCATGTACCGTGTTTTGTATGTCGCTACTGCCGTGCTGGTGAGTTTTCAATGTGTCCGGATTTTCGTGCAAGCCACATATACCCTGGTGGTTTTGCAGAGTTCATCAAGGTTCCGGGCGAAAATGTGAGAAAAGGGCTTTTATTGCTTCCGGAAAATGTTTCGTTTGTGGAAGCTACTCTGGTAGAACCTCTGGCTTGCTGTATTCAGGCTTTCAAGCGTTCTCTTTTTAAGCGTGGTGATACAGTACTGGTAGTTGGTGCGGGATTCAACGGATTAGCGTTAACCCAGCTGGCGAGAATCTATGGTGCAGGCGCAGTTTTGGTAAGTGAACCTGATCCTTTTCGAAGAGAACTCGCTTTTTCCCTGGGGGTAGATGCAGTGATTGACCCCAATCAGGAAGACGTGGCAGAGGTTTTGAAGGAACAAAATAAAGGCTACCTGGCGGATGTGGTTTTTGTGACGCCACCTTTTCCGAAGGCTATTGAGGGGGCAATAAACTGCCTGGAGCGGGGTGGAAGGCTCTTGCTTTACGCTCCTTCCCAACCTGGTGAAAAGGTTTCTTTAGAGATAAATAGTTTTTATTTTTCTCATCTGACGATTCGTGCCAGTTATTCTGCTTCACCTCTGGATACTCGCGAAGCACTGTCGTTGCTTGAGAAAGGCTTAATCAAGACGGATTTGTTGATAAATTGTGTGTTGCCCTTTTCTCAGTTTCAAGAGGCTTTCTGGAAAGTGAGAAATGATAAAAAAGTTATAAAGTGTGTGTTGACTTTTGAAAAAAATTAGTTTCTGAAGTGGGGAGAACTCGGTGATGAAAAAGTTGCTCATGGGGGTAGATGTCGGTACCAGTGGGATTAAAGTGGTCATTTTTGACCTTGAAGGGAACGTTCTTGCCTCAAAAGCAGAGGAGGTACCAATCATCAGCAAGCAACAGGATCAGGCCGAAGAAAATATGCAGGTTATCTGGGAGAAGACTTCACAGGCAATACGTAGTTGCCTTACTTCTTGCGGTGAAGAAATTGCCTCTTCCATTGCAGCGTTGGGGGTAACTGGTCAGGGTACGGGATGTTGGCTACTTGATTCCAATCTGGAACCTATAGGAAATGCTATTGTCTGGATTGATGGACGAGCGAAGCAATTAATTGACCTCTGGAAAGAAGATGGGAGACATGCCGAAGCTTTTCGGTTGACCAGTAACAGCATTTTTACTGGTTCGCCTTTGGCTATTCTGGCCTGGTTAAAAGAAAATCAACCGCAGCACTTGCAAAAAGCGCGCCATCTGGTTTTTGCCAAGGACTGGGTAAAATTTAAGCTAACTGGAAAAATTGCAACCGACCTTTCAGACCTTTTCATGCTTCCTTATCCCATCGAAGGTGAAGTAAAAGAGGTATTGAGGCTTTTTGATCTTCTTGAAGTTGAAGACCTGTTGCCTCCTTTTGAAGACCCCTGCCAAGTTATTGGAGAGGTTACGCCCCAGGCAGCCCAGGCTACAGGCCTTCCAGCAGGAATTCCTGTGGTGAACGGCGTTGTGGATGTGGTGGCCTGTGCTGTTGCGCTGGGCATACTGGAGGCAGGACAAGCCTACTCTATTTTGGGAACTACCTGTTTCAATGCTTTTTTAACTGATTGTGTGGATGCTCTGTTTAAGCCTGAAGGGGTAGGTATCACGGTTGCCTATCCGCTTCCTGGTCTGTATCTCCGCTCCATGGCTACGATGTCGGGAACGCTCAGTCTGGACTGGTTTTTGAACAATTTCTTTTCTCATCTGCGCGAGAGGTTTCCTGACAAGCAGGCTTTTTTTGCGCATTTAGAACAGGAAATGCAGAGGGTGCCTCCGGGAGCTGGTGGTATCATCTTTCTTCCCTATATCAGTCCGGGAGGCGAGAGAGCGCCCTTTATCGATCCCCATGCCCGGGGGGTTTTCTTTGGTTTGAGTCTGCCCCATGATGAAATGTATATTCTGCGCTCTGTTTATGAAGGTGTGGCTTTTTCGGTACTGGATTGCTTTCAGGCTTTGGCAACCGAACTTGAAGAGATACGCCTTTCGGGTGGAGGCGTGAAAAGTTCTTTCTGGTGTCAGGTACTTTCTGACGTTTTAGGTGTCAAGGTGGTGGTTCCCAGGGCTCCTGAGCTGGGTGCGCTGGGTATCTCTATGATTGCAGGGGTGGGTGTCGGAATGTATAAAGATTTACGGGATGCTTTTGAGAAGGTTTTCAGGGTTAGCAAGGAATTTTACCCTCGCCTGGAGCATCATCGGCTTTATAGGGAAAAGTATAACGTTTACAGAACTTTGAGAGAAAAACTGGTTGATGTCTGGCGGATGAATGACTTGATTTCTTAAGAGAAAAGGAGGATGAACATGCTCGAGGAATTGCGCAAGAGAGTTTTTGAAGCTAATTGCGAGCTGCAGCGAAGAGGTCTTGTTGTCTACACTTGGGGTAACGCAAGTGCTATTGAAAGAGAAAAGGGTCTGATTGTAATTAAACCCAGTGGTGTACCTTATGAAGAACTTTCTCCTGAAAAGATGGTGATTGTGGATCTTGAAGGGAAACTGGTAGAAGGAAATTTGCGCCCTTCGGTGGATACCATGATTCACGTTTACCTTTACCGTCATTTTGAGAAAATAGGTGGAGTGGTTCATACTCACTCCCTTTGGGCCTGTGCCTGGGCTCAGGCAATGAAACCAATTCCCTGCTTGGGAGGGACTCACGCTGACTATTTCTACGGGGAAATTCCCTGTACTCGAGCACTGCGTCCTGAAGAAGTGGAAGAGCTCGAAAAAAATACAGGGCGGGTCATAGTGGAAACCTTTGAGGGTAAAGACTACTTAGCTACTCCGGGGGTTATCGTTGCCTTTCACGGGCCTTTCACCTGGGGGGACAGCGTGGAAAAAGCAGTATTTAACAGCGTTGTACTTGAAGAGGTGGCCAAAATGGCAGCAGCTACCCTGACTGTTAACCCCCATGCTCCCGGTCTTCCTGCGCACCTTCTTGAAAAACGCTATAAGAGAAAACATGGTAAAAATGCTTACTATGGACAGCCTAAAGATGCATAAATAAAAATGACAGCGCTTTTGATGTCCGAATTGGCCCCGAAAAGCAGCGTTGTTTTGCGGGGCCATGTTTAAAGCATTTTCCTCTTCTCATCAAAATTTGGTTCTTTTAAGTGTTTTCATTTTCTGACAAATCTATTTTTCCCTTGACGAGTGTGATAAACTTTCACTGATATTTAACTTTTCAGAACTGCTTGACCTGGTTGCTGTTTAGGTGGGTAAGGTAGGATAAGCAATGTTTAAAGTGGAAATTCTGGACCAAGGTAAATTTTTTGTCTTAGAACCTACTCAGAGTCTATTTGAAGTTCTGCAGCAAAAGGGATTGCTGACAGAGGCTTACTGTGGCGGAAAAGGGTTATGCGGTAAGTGCTTGATTCAAATTATCGAAGGAGAGGTCTCTCCCCCCACGTCTTTTGAATCTCGCCATCTTGGTGAAGATAAAATTCGCCAGGGCTTTCGACTGGCCTGTCAAATTCAACTTCAAAGCAGTGTCAAGGTACGGATTCCGCATGAAGACACTTTTTCACTGCAAACCGCTTTTTACGGTTACCATCAGGGTTTAATTAGAGATTTACCACTACGCAAGAAGCGCGTTGTTGTGCGTAAACCGGAACTTGCAGAGGGTCTTTCCTTGCAGGAAGTTTTGGAAAAGCAACTCGGTGATTCCGTCTCGGTCCCTGAATGGGATATCAATTATCTTCGAGTTCTGGGCTCGATTGGCAGTGAGGAAGCAAAATCTTTCGAAGTGTTGTATGGAAGGGAGAAGATATGGCATATTGCCGAAAGCAGCCAAGGAGAAAGTGGCGGTTTTTTGGGTGTGGCATTTGACCTGGGAACCACCACCCTGGCCTGTGAACTTGTAGACCTCGAAAGCGGTACCTCTCTTTACCGAGGGGCCGCGCTCAATCGCCAGGCCAGTTTTGGGGCTGATGTCCTTTCTCGTATTGAGGCTATTCAGAGGCATCCAGACAACCTGGTTGCGCTTCAGAAAGCAGCTATTTCTACCATGAATCAGCTTATTCAAGAGGCGACAGAAAAAGCTGGCCGGAATTTCCGGGATATCTTTGTAGTTTCTGTGGCTGGCAATACGGTCATGGAACATATTTTTTGGGGTGTTTCGCCCGTTTCAATTGGTGTTGCTCCTTATGTGCCGGTATTTGTTCGCTCCAGTGTTGGTTTGGGTGAAGAATTGGGGCTTCTGGTTCATCCTAAAGCTCAGGTTTACCTTTTTCCTTCCTGCGCTGGGTATGTTGGGGGCGATATTGTTTCTGGTCTGACTGCTTTTGAAATAGAGGAGAGCGAAGAAACCACCCTGTACGTAGATATTGGCACCAACGGGGAAATCGTGCTGGTTCATGACGGGAAGATATGGTGTTGTGGGACGGCTGCTGGTCCTGCTTTTGAGGGGGCGCAAATTCGCCAAGGGATGAGGGCCACACCTGGAGCGGTGAGTTCGGTGTCTTTCAGGGGTGGGGATCTTATCTGGCAAACCGTTGGTGGCGAGCCACCTCGAGGAATATGTGGTACTGGCCTGATAGATGCACTGGCTATGTTGTTGGAAAATGGCCTGCTTAGTCCTACTGGGCGTTTGCTGGAAGCAGCGTCTCATCCGCTTTCTGAGCGTATTGAGGAAGAAGGAGGAGAAAAGGTTTTTGTTCTCAGTAGAGAACCCCGCCTGGTGATTACCCAGAAAGATATTTCGCAGTTGCAACTTGCCAAAGCTGCCCTTCAGGCTGGGAGAACCATTCTCCTTAAAGAAGCTGGGTTAAGGGAGGAAGACATTCAAAGAGTTGTTCTGGCCGGGTCTTTTGGAAGTTTTATTAATTCCCACAGTGCAGTTAAAATAGGTCTTATTCCGCCAGCAAAGCGAATAGAGTCGGTAGGCAACGCTTGTCTGGCAGGAGCGAAGGAAGCGCTGCTTTCGGAACGATTTCGCAAGCGCTGTGAGGAATTGGCACGGAAAGCTCAATATATTGAGCTTTCCGGGAGGTCCGATTTTCAGGACGTTTTTACTCATGCTTTATTTTTCGAAAATAGAGAATACGAACAATTCACCCGGTTGTCGGGCAATTTGTGATGGAGGTCGGGCGATGGCTGTTTTGAAACCTTTTCGTGGATATCACTATTCGCAGAGGCTGATTGAAAAGGGCCACATTGGGGAGCTGGTTGCTCCACCCTATGATGTCATTTCTCGCCGTAAAAAGGAGCTGCTGGCTCGCAATCCCCAGAACATTGTGCATGTTATTCTGGGAAAAGATGATAGTGGCTACCAGAATGCTGCCAAACTCTTCAGAAATTGGTTGGCAAAAGGAGTGATTGAAAGAGATTCCTTGCCCGCTTTTTATGTTTATGAGCAGGAGTTTACTGTTCCACGTTCCGGCGAGAAAAAAGTACGCACAGGTTTTATCACTTTGGTGCGTATCGAAGAATTCGAAAAGCGCATCATCCTGCCTCATGAAAAAACCATGCCCAAGTATTCTCAAGACCGCCTGGAGCTGCTCAGAGCCACCGAGGCCAATCTGGAGCAGATTTTTGGTATTTTTAACGAAAGCACCATGGAAGTGGATTCACTGCTGGAAGAGAGCAAAAAAAGAGAAAACCTGCTTATGGAGTTTGTGGACTTTGATGGTGTATTGCATCGGATTTTCAGAATATCCGATACCCGGGTAATCGACAGAATCCGAAGACTTTTAAACCCGAGGACTATCATCCTTGCTGATGGGCATCACCGTTACGAGACCAGCCTTATGTATCGTCAGGAAGTTCGGGAAAAGTCGGGAGACCCTCCTGGGGATTTACCAGCGGATTACGTGATGATGACTCTGGTTAACCTTAAAAATCCGGGTCTTCTTGTTTTGCCCACCCATCGCCTGATACATGGTTTGCCGGTAGAGAGAATAAAAGACTTTTTAAAGCGCTGTGAGGAGTATTTTGTGGTCCACCTGTTTGAGGGTGAGGAATCCATGGAACTTTTCTTAGAACAGGCTCCCCCCAACACCATAGGTGTTTACGACAAAGTGGAGGGAACCTGGGGTTGTATTACTTTGAGGGATCGCCGCATCATGGATGAAAAACTGGGCAAAGAAGACGTCAATCGCTACCTTGATACCTCAGTTCTGCATAAACTGGTTTTCGAGGAAATATTGGGGATTGACGAGGAAACCCAAAAGAAAAACCTCTATGTCGATTATCTTAGAGGTACCAAAGACGTTTTCCAGATTGCTAATGAGGAAAACGAGTATCAGTTGGTGTTTGTTATGAAACCTACGCCGCTTGAAGATGTGGAACGAGCAGTGCATGCTTTTCAGAGAATGCCTCAGAAATCGACCTACTTTTATCCCAAGGTGTGGAGCGGGCTCATCATGAGGTTGCTTGAGGAAGAATGAAGAAAGTGCTCTTGCAGGTTGCTCTGGATTTTGTCTCTTTTGAGGAGGCACAAGAGCTTTGTACTCCCATTGGAGAACTGGCAGACATTCTGGAAGTAGGGACGCCCTTTATCTTAAAATATGGTCTTTCTTCACTACCTTCTTTGCAAGCATGTTTGAAGAAGCCAATTCCCATATTTGCTGACCTGAAAATCGCTGACGGGGGATTTCTGGAAGCGGAAATGGCAGTGGAATACGGTGCTTCTTTAGTTTCGGTTCTTGCTGGTGCGAGGACGGAAACTCTGGAAGAAGTTTACAGAGCCTGCCAGGAAAAAGGAGCCAAAGTAGTTGTAGATACTGTTGATCTTTTGCCTTCTGACCAGGAAAAAATCCAGTACTTGCTCACCCATCCTCCCCATTACCTTTGCCTCCATGTTCCCCATGATGTGGTAGAGAAGGGAGTAGCATTTCTTGATGAATTGCAAGAATTATTGATTTTTAAAGAATACAACCTTTCTCTTATGGTTGCTGGTGGTCTGAGCCCTCGTATTTTGCCTCGGGTTCTCGAGGCGCTTTCTCCTGAAGTGGTGGTGGTTGGCTCTGCGGTGACCAGGAGTTCTGCTCCGGAGGAAACCTTGAAACTTTTGAGGAGGCTGCTCGATGAGTACGAATCTACCTGATTTCTCTTCGGTTTTAGAAGTAGTGCTGGATGAGGCTTATGCATTGCTTAAAACTTTGGACCAAAAGGCACTATCTGGACTTTTCAAGGACGTTGCATCGGAGTGGAAAAGTAAACGCCTTTTTTTCTGGGCCCGGGGAAGAAGTTTTTTGATTTTGAAGGCTTTTGCTATGCGACTCATGCACCTTGGATACAGGGTGTATATTGTGGGAGAGGTAGATTGTCCTGCAATCGGTGATGGTGATGTGCTGGTGGTAGCCAGTGGTTCAGGTTCTACTTCCTCAGTTTTGCTTTTCAGTGAAAAGGCTAAGAACTTTGGTGCTCAAGTGGTTGCGTTCACTGGCAAGGCCGATACACCACTTGCTAAAATTGCTGACGTGGTAGTTTCTTTTAAGAGCGAGAAAGCACCACCCAGCATTCAGCTTTTTGCAAATGGCAGTGGAACTCGTTTTGAAGACGCGCTTTTTCTCTTTTTTGACGCTTGCATACTCTATCTTATCTGGGATAGGAGAGAAAAAGCGTATCAGGAAATGATGCTACGACACGCCAACCTGGAATGACTATGTTCATTCACGGACAAAAGCTAACTCTCTTTCCAGTTTGGAGTTAATCTCCTTTGCCCAAGCTTTGAGGGTTTCTATCGGGTAAGGGGCAACCTTTTGTGCCTCTGGAGATAGAGTTTTCTGGTTTTGAAAATTTTGCCAGTACCAAAGGGGAGCTTCTCGAAGGTATTGAGCCATTTCTTCCAAAATTTTCGAGTTGTGAAAAGGAGGGTAAATGGTAGTTCGAAACTCTACTTTGTGGAGAGGAAAATTCAAGGCCATTTCCAGGGTTTCGAGGACCTTCTTCTTTAAATCCGGTGGAGCAACCAGTGAATAGTTTTCTGGCAGGAGTTTAAAATCGATTGCCCAGTAATCCACAAGCCCTTCTTTTTCAAGATCTTCTACTCTGGCAGGAAAACTCCCATTGGTGTCCACCTTGACCAGAAAACCTTCCTTTTTGACCCATCTCAAAAAGGGTAGTAATTCCTCAAAGTGAAGCAGCGGCTCTCCACCGCTTATGCATACTGCATCGATAAAGGTTTTACGATTCAAGAGGAACTCACGAACCGCATTTTCCTCAATAAGAGGTAGTCCTTGCCACTCCCTAACCAGTTCTGGATTCTGGCAGTAGGGGCAACGAAAGTTGCAACCGCCTACAAATAGCAAGGTAGCGATTCTGGCCGGGTAGTCGATGTAACTTACTTTTTGCCATCCCCGAAAGATGCTCATGATGCCCTCTGGGAGCCTGATTTATCAGGCTCCCAAAACTTTCGCTTTTTCAAGCTGGTACTCTTTGCGTTCTCTAAATTCTTCCTGCTTGCCCCGGTTCCAGCGCCTTACCGGGCGGTAGTAACCCACCACTCGGGAATACACTTCGGTTTCCTGATTGCAGTGGGGACAAATAAAGGTTTTGCCAGACAAATACCCGTGATTGGGACAAACTGAAAAAGTAGGGGTAATGGTCAAATACGGTATGGGGTAGTTTTCGAAAGCCCTTTTGATGAAGAGTTTCACGGCCTGGGGGTGAGGAGTTTCGGGCAGGAAAAGATGGAAGACAGTGCCCCCAGTGTAAAGTGTTTGCAAGTCTTTCTGGTGTTCCAGAGCTTCAAAGGGATCTTCAGTATAGTTAACCGGGAGGTAGGTGCTGTTTGTGTAGTAGGGTTCGTTTTCACCGGCAGTTATAATGTCCGGGAATCTCTTTTTGTCGTGGCGTGCCAGACGGTAACTGGCACCTTCTGCCGGAGTTGCTTCCAGGTTGTAAAGATTGCCCGTTTCTTCCTGGAAATCAGCAAGTAACTCCCTCATGAAGTTCAAAACTTTGATTGCGAAGGATTTACCTTCAGGATGCGCTATGGATACTCCCAGAAAATTAAGGCAAGCTTCATTCATGCCCACAAGACCTATGGTTGAGAAATGATTGCGAAAAGTGCCCAGATATCTTCGTGTATAGGGAAGAAGGCCATTTTTCATATTGCGCTCGATGACTTTGCGCTTGATTTCCAGGGCGGTTTTTGCTATGTACATGGCTCGTTTGAGACGTGCAAAGAACTCTTCTTCGGATTTGCTCAGATAGCCAATGCGGGGTAGGTTGATGGTGACCACACCAATGGAGCCGGTTTTGTCTGCCGAGCCAAACAGGCCCCCAAAACGGTTGCGCAGAGTGCGTAAATCCAGTTGCAGTCGACAACACATGGAGCGAACGTCTCCCGGGTGCATGTCAGTAGAAATAAAATTTTGAAAGTACGGCACACCGTACTTTGCGGTAAGTTTCCACAAAAGTTGGGCGTTTTCTGACTCCCAAGGGAAGTCAGGGGTTATGTTGTAAGTAGGTATGGGGAAGGAAAAGACTCTCCCTTCGTAATCTCCCTCGAGCATGACTTCGAGAAAGGCTTTATTAATCATGTCCATTTCTTCTTGGTAGTCACCGTAAGTACCCAGGTCTGGTCGTTCTTCTCCACCAATGATGACCGGGCGCTCGCGCATGTCTTCAGGGACAATCCAGTCGAAGGAAAAATTAATGAATGGTGCTTGACTTCCCCAACGGGAAGGCACATTCATGGCAAAGACCATCTGCTGAATGAGTTGTTTAACCATCCGATAATTAAGCCGATCGAAACGTACAAAAGGAGCAAGGTAGGTATCGACTGAGTTAAAGGCCTGGGCTCCTGCAAATTCCATTTGCATAGTGCCCAGGAAGTTCACCATTTGCCCGGTCAAGGCAGAGAGGTGCTTGGCTGGTCCAGCAGCGATTTTGTCTTTTACCCCTCCAAACCCTTCACGGATTAACTGCTCCAGTGACCATCCCGCACAATATGCCGTTAATCCGTAAGAGAGGTCGTGAATGTGAATATCAGCGTTAGTGTGTGCTTCCCGGACTTCATCGGGATAAATGCGGTTTAAAGTGTAGTTGGCCATTACCGAACCCGCAACGTGCAACACCAGCCCCGGGTAAGAGTAGGTAGTGTTGGAGTTTTCCTGGGTACGCCAGTCAGCTTGCAGAAGATATTCCTGAACGATTTTTTCTATATCCACCCTTGCCTGAAGAGCTTCTCTTAGCTCCTGACGTTTGCGACGGTAGAGAATGTAGGCCTTGGCTACTTTGGAAAAACCATTTTCGATTAATGTTTCCTCAACAAAGTCCTGGATGGTTTCGATGTTCACCGTTGCATCTGGACCGAACTTTTCAAACAATTTAGTGGTTACAATTTTGCTCAGCTCTTCAGGAACACTTGCTGTTTCTTCTCCCACAGCCTGAAAAGCTTTGTAAATAGCTCGCTCGATGCGATACCTGTCAAAAGGCACGATTCTCCCGTCCCTCTTTTGAACTTTTCGGGGAGCGAGTAAGTCATAGGTTTCTTCCATTTTTTAAACCCCCTTTTCCTTTTCCTTAACCAGAGAGCCTAAGATTTCTATGAACTGGTCTACATCGCGAAACTCACGGTAGACCGAAGCAAAGCGTACGTAAGCTACCTGGTCAATTTTTTTCAATTTTTCCATAACCTTTTCCCCAATATATGAAGAAGGTACCTCTTCAAAGCCCTCTTCCTGAAGCTCTTTTTCGACTTCGCTGGCTACGGCCTCTAAAGTTTCCGTGGATACGGGTCTTTTCTCGCAGGCTTTTAAAAGCCCGTTGAGAATTTTTTTACGGTCGAACAACTGCCGGTTGCCGCTTTTTTTAATCACTACTAAAGGTTCCCGTTCACAACGCTCATAGGTTGTGAAACGACGGTGGCAACTCTGGCACTCTCTACGTCTGCGCACGCCATATCCGTTTTCAACAACTCTGGTATCGATTACCCGTGAATCTGGCTCACCACAGTAAGGACAATGCATGGTAACCCCAATATGTAGGATTAATGCAATTTAAAACATCCATATATAGTATAACTCCACATTTTGGAAAGTCAATCGCTGATGGAGAAAATTTTTTTTGCGAAATAATTTTGTTTTTTCGAATTCAAGGAGTATGAGTCGTCAAGGGTGTTTGCGATTTTTCAAGTTCGATAAAGTTCAGGGCGGCGCAAGTCCTGGAAAAGGATATGTTGCATTGAATTTTCAGCTTTGGGATGATGATAGCGTTTGATTTCTGCTTTTGAAAATTCGAAAACCGCTAACTGATTTCCTGGAAGATACAGTTCCCTTAACACATCGCCTCGGGGATTAATGGCTATCAAGCCTCCACCAGATTTCTCTTTTTTGGGGAACCACAGGTTGCAACAGGCTATGAATACCCGATAGTCATAAGCGCGGGCTGGCAAGTATTTATTCCAGAGATTGTTTCGCGGGAAAGGTGTGGCATGAGGTCCAAATATTATTTCTGCGCCCTTGCTTTTCAGGGTAGCTATAACTTCTGGCAGGTGCCATTCCACGCACAAAGCGATGCCAAAACAAACTTCGGGGTGTTCGAAAACGGGGAGTTCATTGCCCGGATGGAAAAGGCGTTTTTCTTTCGCGCTTAAGTGGGTTTTTCGGTAAACTTTTCTTTCGCCCCAGGGGAAAAAGATACCGTGGGCTATGAAGAGGTTTCCAGATTTATCCTGTTCGATGAAGCCAGCCAGGACGGTAATCCCGGTTTCCCGGGATAGCTTCTGAACTGACTGCAGCAGAGGGCTGTTCGGGCCACAGGGTCGAATGGTGACTGGATTCAAGGAGTATCCATGTAGGGAAAGCTCTGGAAAGCAGAGAATTTCCACACCAGCTGCTTGAGCTCCGTAAACCATTTGGCGGTGCAAGTTCAGAGCGGCTTCGTCGTTTAGTAAATTTTCAATTTGAGCTATTCCTATCCGAATATTTTGCATGTCCTATTGTTTTAGAAACCAACTTTGCTATAATATAGCGGAAAATTTTAAAAGTGAATAGTAGCGATTTTCTCGGGTGTTCGGGAAACCGGTGCAAATCCGGTGCGGACCCGCCGCTGTGAGAGGGAACGAAAGGTGCAAAAAAGCCACTGGCTGAATAAGCTGGGAAGGCGCACCGAGTAGGCTGAAGCCCTCAAGCCAGAAGACCGGCCTGAGAAACGAAGTTTTTTCGGCCTCTGCGAGGTTCAGAGGGCGAATTTTCGTTTTTTCAAAAACCAGGAAAGGGGGAATTAGTATGTTCCGAAAGTCTCTGGTAATTACCCTAAGCATTGTGCTGGTTTTGTGTTTTTTGTTGGTTGGGGTAAGCTCTGGAATGTCCAGAGAAGATAAGAAAGCGTTGTTACTTGTTGCTTTTGGCACTTCTTATGAGGACGCTTCTTCCGCTATTAAAAATGTTTTTGAGCTTGCCAAGAAGGAGTTTCCAGAGCTGGAAGTGCGCCTTGCTTATGCTTCCTCTATGGTGCGTAAAGCTCTTGAGAAAAAGGGACAGAAAATCGACGGTCCCGTTACCGCGCTGGCTAAACTTGTAGATGAAGGATTTAACAAAGTTGCGGTACAGCCTCTTTTCGTAATTCCAGGGATTACTTACGACTATGTAGCAAGCGTTTGCCAAGCTTTTTCTGCGATGAAAGATATATATGGGAGACCGGTTTTTGAAGAGCTTTATTTAGGAAGACCTCTACTGGAGCATCCCTCTGATTATGAAGAGGTTGTCCAGGCTTTACAGGAAATATTTGCTCCAACCCTCTCTAAGGAAGGAACAGCACTGGTTCTGATGGGTCATGGAAGCGAACATTCTGGAGGGGCTGCTTATTCGATGCTGTATCTCATGTTGCAGAAGGAATTCGGAGAAAGTGTTTTCCTGGGTACAGTAGAGGGTTTCCCCTCTTTCGAAGATGTGGTAACGAAACTTGAAGCACAAAAGGTAAAGAAAGTAGTTCTTGCGCCTTTTATGCTGGTTGCTGGCGATCATGCTCTGAATGATTTGGCTGGAGAGCATAGCGATTCCTGGAAAGTGCAGCTTAAGCAGCGAGGTTTTTTGGTGTCAACCGTTTTAAAGGGATTGGGAGAATATGATGCTTTTGCCAGGATTTTTGTGGAACGCGCGAAAGAAGTCGTCGAAAAGCTCTAAAGCTTTATGTCTTACGTAGCAGGGCGTAGAAGACAATTGCCAGGCAGGACCAGGCGAGAGACTCTCGCCTGGTCCTGCATCCTCATTCTCGGAGCGGTTTTACTCTTTTGTGTCCTTTATTTTGTAGGCAAAGGTTTTGTGGAGGTTCCCTTAGTGGAGGTTTGGAAAATTATTTTGGGGAGAGATACCGCTCAGGAAATGTGGCATGATGTGGTGCTCTATATACGTTTGCCCCGTATTTTAGGTGCTCTTTTGATTGGATTGATTCTGGGTTGTGCAGGTTGTATCTTCCAGGCTTTACTTTTGAATCCCCTGGCCAGCCCCTACACTCTTGGGGTTTCTGGGGGAGCTGCTTTTGGGGGAGCCTGTGCACTGTATCTGGGATTGTCTAACCCTATTTTTCCTGCTTTTTTGGGCGGTCTTGCTTCGCTTTTGCTGGTTCTTTTTATGAGCGGGAGAAGGGGTAGTTTTCGAACTGAAAGTCTGGTTTTAGCGGGGATTATAGTGAGTTCAGTTTTTTCTGCGGGAGTAAGTTTCATGAAGCATCTTTTTGGTGAGGAAGTGGGAAGTCTGGTTTTTTGGCTAATGGGTACCCTGGTGGGTATTCACCTCAAAGAGGTGATGTGGCTTTGGCCTTTTGCAGTGGGAATAATTATGGTGGGTGTTTTTTCAGCCAAGGCGCTGGACGTTTTGTGTCTTGGGGAGAAAGTAGCCCGTCAATCTGGAGTGGCTACTGAGACTTTTCGCCTTTTGCTTTTGATCGTGGCTACTTTGGGCACTGCTGCAGCAGTGTCGGTAGGAGGCATAATTGCTTTTGTGGGTCTGGTGGTGCCCCATATTTTTCGAATCGCTTTTGGTCCGCTTCACCTTTATCTTTTGCCGCTTTCGGCTCTGGGAGGTGCGCTGTTACTTTTGGTTTCGGATAACCTTATTCGAGTTTATTTTGGAGTAGAGATACCGGTTGGTGTTTGGACTACGCTCATTGGTGGTCCCTTTTTCTTTTATCTTTTCATTAAACGAGTTTCCTGGCGTGAGGGACGAAGTGAAAGTTGAAGTGGAACTGCATAAGGTTTCTTTTTCATACGGGGAGGGATGGGTGTTTAAGGAAATTTCTCTACGCCTTACAGGAGGAGTTTTCTATGCTTTGCTTGGTCCCAATGGTTCGGGCAAAAGTACTTTGTTGTCTTTAATTTCTGGTCTCCTCGTGCCTCAAGAGGGAGAAGTTATACTTTGTGGAAAAAAGATGAGAAAGATGCCTTTACGAGAAGTGGCTCGCCATGTGGCTCTGGTTCCTCAAGATTTTTTCGTACGCTTTCCTTACACAGTTTATTATACAGTTCTTACTGGTAGGTTTCCCTTTTCCTCGGGAAGGTGGGCCTACTCTGAGGAAGATCATCGTTTGACCAAACATTACCTTGATGAAGGGGGCATTCTCCATCTTGCAGATTCTCCGGTGACTGCTCTGAGCGGCGGAGAGTCTCAGAAGGTGGCCTTTGTGAGAGCTTTGGTGAGAGAAACACCGGTTCTTCTTCTGGATGAGCCGGTTTCCAACATCGATGTTGCTTCTACACTCAATTTTTTGAAGAAAGCTCGGCTTCTGGCTCAAGAGGGAAAACTGGTAGTAGCAGCTTTTCATGATCTAAATCTTGCTTCGCTTTTTGCCGATCAGATCATTTTTGTAAAAGGGGGGCAGGTGGAACTCTGGGAGGATAAAAGAGAAGCTCTGAGTCCTCAAAACATTCAGCGGATTTTTGGTATCGAGGTGGTACCTTACGAGAGCCCTGAAGGGGAACTATATCTTTTATACAGAGTGGAATAAGGGGGTGTGGTTGATGCGTCTGAAAAAGGTTGTTTTGTTGATTTCTGTTTTCTGGGTTGTCGTGTTTTGTATTTGCCAGGGAACCTGGGCCGAAGTATCCATTCGCGATTTCTGGGGGAAAGAGGTTGTTTTGGAGGAACCGGCGCATCGTATAATTTCGCTCTATACTGCTCATACCGAGAGCCTTTATTTTCTGGGTGCCCAAGAGAACCTGATAGCGGTTTCTACTTCCTGTGACTTTCCTCCTGAAGTGGCTCTCAAGAAAATCGTTGATTATCGCTCGGATCCAGAAAAAGCCATAGCGCTAAAACCTGATGCGGTTTTGGTGCGGGATTACGTTGTAACCAACTATCCTCGCTTTGTAGAGGCGTTAGAGGGGGTGGGTATTCCGGTCATCGATTTAAATCCCGAGCACCTTGCCGATCTTGATGATTACTTTGCCGCGCTCGGAGCAATTACCGGTTTAAGCGGACAGGCCAGGAAGCTTTCCGAGAGTTTTCATCAGGAAATAACGAAAATTGTCGCCAAGATTAGCAATATCCCTCCAGAGCAAAGGAAGAAGGTGTTTTTCGAGAGTGTGGCTAAAGACTATAAAACGGTTACCCCAGGGACATTGGTTGATGAGTTGATTGCTTTGGCTGGTGGTATTAACGTTGCTTCTTCTGCACGGCCGGTTAGATCAGGTTCTCGCATTGCTGCTTTTGGTATTGAGCGTCTTCTCAGTCTGGCTGACGAAATCGACGTTTATCTTGCCCAGCGTGGGGTCATGAATCGGGTAACCAGAAAGAGTATTCTTGAGCGTCCAGAGTTGCGCTCTCTTCGTGCTGTCAAAGAAGGTAGGGTTTATGTAGTAGACGAGGCCATTGTCAGCAGACCTGGTCCTCGTCTTTCCTGGGGACTTGAGGAACTGGCCCGCATGCTTTATCCCGAGATTTTTGAAGATCTGAAGGAATTTGCTTTTCCTGAAGCGATTTCCCGAGCAGTAGCTGCTCAAGCCGTAGTTTGGGGCTTGGGAATACCTTTGTATGTGCCCACCAAGAAGGATTTTAAAACTGAGGGATATGTTGCCGGTAAATGTGAAGATCTTTCCTGGAGCGATTCCTTCAGTAGATACGTAGAGACCCTCATCCATACTGGAGCAGCGGTTCCCGAACAAAAGGAAGGAAAGTTTTTCTTTCATCCCGACCAACCACTTACCAGGGTGGAACTTGCCCGGTGGCTTTACATTCTTCTTGACTTTGAGGTAGAAAACGGGGACTTTACCGTTTTGGTGGATATAAATTCTCTGAGCCGTGCCGATCAAACTGCAGTGTTAGTTACTGTCGCTTCAGGAATTTTTGATGGATTGATTTCCGGAAAACATTTTGAGCCTTACAGGCCGCTTACCGGAGAGGAACTGGTTAAGGTACTTGAAAGAGCCCGGGAAAAGGGAAGGAGAGGTTTTTTCTTTGAAAGGTAAAGAGATTGAAAAGAAAAGCTTTGCTTTAATAAACAAATTACTCGATTGTTACGCTCTTCCTGAGTACGGACGTTTTATTATCGAAAGAGTGGTGCATGCCAGTGCAGATTTTTCCTTGGCTTCTCTTTTGGTAGTTAAGCCGGGTTTTATAGAAAAGTTCCGGGAAGCCGTCGCAAAGCCAGGTTATACTGTTTTTTGTGATGTTTCCATGGTGTGTCATGGTATCTCGCCCTCTCTCATCAAGCGAAGTGGGATGATTCTCTGGGAAGCAGTACATAGCCTGGAATGTCGGCAACTCGCAGATAGAGCTGGTTCTACGCGTTCAGAAGCAGCGGTGGAGCTTGCTATAGCTAAGGGAATACGGGGGTTCGTTTTTGGTAATTCTCCGACAGGCTTGTTGCGCTTGGTTGATAGAATCAAGGCAGGCTATCCGGTGGATTGGGTGATAGGATGTCCGGTTGGTCTGATAATGGCTGCTCAGGCCAAAGAGGAGCTGCTTTCGCTCGAAGTACCTGCGGTGGTTTTACGTGGCCCTCGGGGAGGGAGTCCAATAGCAGCAAGTATTGTAAACGCCATGTTAGTCAGAATCTTTGGGGATGATGGAAGTGACTGAATCTTCAGAAAAGCTGTTTGCAGGAAAAAAAGAATTGCGCAGAGGGTTGAGCACAGGCACCTATGCTGCCGCTTGCGCTAAGGCCGCAGCGCTTTTTTTGCTTGGTGAGCGACGGGAAAAAGTGAAAGTGTGGTTACCGTGTGGTCAAGAGAGGGAGGTTGCGGCAACGGTGCGCCTAAGCGGAGGTTACGCTGAAGCCTTAGCTGTGAAAGACGCGGGCGATGACCCCGATGTTACAAACGGTATCGAAATTGGGGCACGGGTGTGGTTGCGTAAGGGTGAGCAGAGGATATTTATTCGTGGAGGCGAGGGGGTAGGAGTAGCTACTAAGCCGGGCTTGAGAGTGAAAGTTGGAGAATGGGCTATTAATCCGGTTCCCCGACGTCAAATTGAAGTAAACTTAAAGGAAGTTCTTCCATCGGGTTTTTCTGCTGAGGTGGAAGTCTTTGTTCCCCGAGGCAGAGAGGTGGCCAAACACACTTATAACCCGATTCTTGGTATAGAAGGGGGTATTTCCATTCTGGGTACTACTGGTCTGGTTCTTCCCATGTCTCATCAAGCTTTTCAGGAGACCGTCTACTTGCATCTGAAACAGTGTTTCCTTTTGGGAAGAAAGAAAATCTGTCTGGTGCCTGGCAACTATGGGTACGCAAAAGCTCTGGAGCTGGGTTTTGCGAAAGAGGAAACCGTAAAAATCAGCAGCCTGGTAGGCTTTGCTCTGGAAACTTGTGCAGAATTTGGCGCTGAAAGGGTTTTTTTGGTGGGGCAGGTGGGCAAAATGGTGAAAATTGCTGGAGGTATTTTTGATACTCACCATTTGGTTGCCGATGCTCGACGGGAAATTCTTTTTGCTCATCTGGTGCGAGCTGGATTGCCAGTTCCTTTCTGGAATAAAGTTTGGAAAGCCCGTACTGCGGAGGAAGTGGCTTTGCACATCGCTTCCTGGGAAGGGGCGGCTGAGTTCTGGCGATATCTGGCCAGAGAGATTTCTCATCGAGCTGAAGAAAGGGTTCAAAGAGCTTTTAGGGTGGAAAGCATCGTTTTCTCTCTTCATCTTGGCGTGCTGGGGAGAGGTTAAATTGGGCTGGATCACTGTGATTGGAGCTGGTCCTGGTGACCCTACTTTGCTGACTCTTCGGGCGTACGAATTGCTTCGGGAAGCGAAAGTGGTAGTGTGCAGAGAAGATCTTGCGCAGTGTTTTCCTGACTTGCAAACCATAGTCCCCTTGCCGGGGAAGCTCTCAAAAATGTTACAGGTTCTTGAAGACCTACACAGAAAGTATCGCGAGGTAGTGTTGTTGCTTTCTGGAGATTCTACCCTGTTCAGTCTTATCAAGCATCTCCCTGAAGAGTGGGTTAAGGAAATTGTGCCGGGAATCAGCGTTCTTCAGTATTTTTGTGCTCGTTTAAGGATAGCCAGGGACCATCTTGCTTTGTTGAACCTCCACGCCAAGGAGGATTTTTCTGAATTGCGCTTCGTGCTTGAGGAAGGCAGGGGGGGATTGGTTTTAAGCGGGGATTCAAGTAAGACCAGCAAGGTACTCGCTTTAGTTCAGCGTGTGCGTCCTGGCTGTGAAGTGGTGGTGGGTGGTGATCTTTCTTTGCCTGGAGAAAAAATAATCAAGGGTAAACCTGAGGAGGTGAAAGAAAAGCTTGGTGGGAATCGTTTTCACGTGGTTTATTTTCCCTTTGTTTCTCCTTCGGGTATCACCTTTTTTGAAGACGAAGAATTTGTGAGAGAAAAGATACCTCTTACCAAGAAAGAGAACCGAATGCTTATTATTTCTATTTTAGAGCTCTCCCCTGGTATGCAGGTTCTTGAAGTGGGCAGTGGCTCGGGGGGAGTTACTGTGGAAATAGCCCGGCGCATTGGCGGAGGAACGGTTTTTGCTGTAGAGCGTGATGAGCGGGCACTTTTTTATTTGAACAGCAACCTGGAGCGTTTTGGAATAAGTAATGTGCGATTAATAAGGGGAGAGGCTCCCCAGGCTATTCCTCGGGAGAATTTCCATAGGGTTTTCATAGGGGGTAGTGGAGGGCGTCTCGCTTCTATTATGGAGAGAGCTTTTCCTCTTCTGGTTGAGGGAGGTATTATGGCTTTTGTAGCGATAACCCTGGAAACCCTTGAAGAAGGAGTGCAGATTATGAAAAAAATGCCTTTTCGAGATTTTCAGATAGTTGAACAGAATGTTACTCGTTTTGAAGAAAGAGGGGGACGAAGAATGGTTCACTCTTTGAACAGCATTTTTTTGGTGTGGGGGAGAAAAGATGCCTAAGGTGTACTTTGTGGGAGCAGGACCTGGCGATCCAGAGTTGATCACCCTTAAAGGCAAAAAGTGTCTTGAAGAGGCGGATTGTGTTGTTTACGCTGGTTCCCTTGTCAATCCAGCTGTTTTGGATTTTGCGCCTTCTTGCGCTACCTTGGTCGATAGCTCTTCGCTTTCGCTGGAGGAAATCGTTGGTTTTATGGTTTCTCAGGTAAAGGCAGGAAAGAAAGTGGTCAGGTTGCATTCAGGAGATCCCGCGCTATACGGAGCTATTAATGAGCAAATCCGGGAACTCGAGAAGCAAAGCATCGAGGTGGAGGTTGTACCAGGGGTTTCCTCGGTTTTTGCTGCTTCGGCGAGGTTAAAAAGAGAATATACTATTCCCGGGGTTTCGCAAACCCTCGTTATTACTCGCCTTGCTGGAAAGACACCGGTACCTGCCCGGGAAAGGTTGAGCAAGCTTGCTCAACATCAAAGTTCAATGGCCATTTTGCTGAGCACTTCCATGAGTAAGGCTTTGCAGGAAGAACTACTTGCTGCTTTTCCTCCTACCACTCCTTGTGCTGTTTTGTACCATGTGACCTGGCCTGATGAGCTGATATTGAGAGGGACTCTGGAAGAGTTGCATAGCATGATTTCAGAGCATGGTCTTCAAAGGAGTGCCATTGTTCTGGTGGGAGATTTTTTGTCATCGGAAGGAATGCGGTCCTACCTCTATAGTGGTGATCGCGGATGAAAGTTCTACTGGTTGAGGTTTTGGATAGCGACTTTCCTGGTAAAGAGATAAAGGAATTTCTGGAGAAAGAAAAAGGAGCTCAGGTGATAGTTGCCCGGTGTGAAGAGGTCGGAAAGTTCTGGAATGCGGTGGACATTCTGGTTGTGGTGGGAAGCCTGGGCATTGCTGTGCGTTTGGTAGCTCCTTTTCTGAGGGATAAAAGGAGTGACCCCGGAGTACTGGTGGTGGATTCAAAAGGCAACTTCTGCATTGCTCTTTGTGGTGGCCACTGGCGGGGAGTTAACTCCTTAGCTCGATCGCTGGCCCATTTCATAGGAGCAGAGGCGGTGGTGACTACTGCTTCCAACGTGCGCGGCTTGTTTTCCCCGGAAGAAGTGGCATCACGGCTGGAAGGAACTCTGGAGGGCGAACGTGAAAGCTTGCTAAAGATATTGAGTCGTTTAGTTAGAGGAAATGAAGTAGATTTCTTTTTTGACTCGGCTTTTTCCCTCCCAGCTTTCCCTGGCTACTCTTTGAAGGAGTGGACCGGGAAACTCCCTGGGCAGGAGTTTTTGTTTTTTGGAGAGCGGATTTTGGCCGCAAAGGGCTGGGTGGCAATCAGGCCGCGCACCCTGGTTGTGAGCATTGGTTTTAGAAAAAGCGTTTCCGTTGAAAGGATAGAAGAAGCCATTCGAGATTTCTTCAAGCGGCATGCATATTCTATGGCTTCTATCAAAGAGTTGCTTACTTTAGAGCGCAAAAAAGAAACTTTGTTGCCACTTGGAGAGAAACTGGGCGTTCCAGTGAAAGGAGTTTGTGAGGAAGAGCTACGGAGAGTTGAAGGGATTTTTAGCTCTCCCTGTGCCAAAAAGCACCTTAACATCCCGGGTTTGGTTGAGCCAGCTTTAATTCTTTCGGGGTGCGAAATTCTGGTGCCTAAAACCGTTTACCCAGGGATAACTTTAGCGCTGGGTAGAAAGAGCTGGTGCAGAAAAGGTTTGCTTTATCTGGTTAGTTTAGGAGCTGGGGGTAGCCCAAACCTCACTGTTCAGGCTCGGGAAGCCCTTGAGGATAGTGAATGGATTTTAGGTTACCGCAGGTATCTCGATTTGGTACCTCCGCATCTTGAAGGAAGGGTTGTGAGGAAATACTCGGCGATGGGTGAAGAAGTGAAGCGGGCTGAGCTGGCAGTTTCTTTGGCTGAGAAGGGCAATCGAGTTTCTCTGGTCAGCAGTGGTGACGTGGGCGTTTTTGGGATGGTTTCTCCTGCCTTAGAAATTGCTCTATCTCGGGGTGTTTCCTGGAAGATAATTCCCGGAGTAAGTGCCTGTCTTTATGCGGCTTCCAGGCTGGGTTCACCCTTGGTAGGTGGTTTTGCCGTGGTTAGCTTGAGCGACTACCTGGTGCCCTGGGATAGGATTAAAAAAGACCTGGAGCTTCTGGCGGCTACTGACCTGGCTGTGGCTGTTTACAACCTGGTGGAACGAGGAAAGGAAGAAAAAATAGCTTTTTTGAAATCGGTTTTTGCGAAATATCGAGGTTCTGGTGTTGCGGTAGGCCTGGTCAGAGCTTCAGGAGAGAAGACAGTGATGACTATCGAAGATCTTGAAGCCTCGCAGCTTGATATGCAGTGTACGCTTATTGTGGCACCTCCACATGCCCGGGTGGAAGGAGATGCTATTCTTGTAGAAAGGGGATATTCGCTGTGAAGTTGTGGGTAATTGGAGTGGGACCAGGAGATCCTAAGCTGTTGACTCTGGCTGCTTTGGAAGTTTTACAAAAAGCGGAGCTGGTTTTTGCCCCTTTGATGGGTTCTGAAGCTTCAAGTAGAGCTTATCAGGTGGTAAAAGTTTTTCTTCCCGATCACTGTAAAGTGGTGCAGCTTTGCTTCGATGGGGATGAAAGAAAAATATCGCAGACAATTCTGGATGAGATAGCAAGGTATTCTTGCAAAGAAGCGGTGTTTTTGGTTCTTGGAGATCCCCTGCTGTATGGCTCTTTTTTCAAGTTGTTTCCAGAGATTCAAAAAAAAGCAGACCTGGAGATAAGGATAGTTCCGGGAATCAGCGCCTATCAGGCTATGGGTGCCCGCCTCGGTATACCTCTTGCTCAAGGAGATGAGGTGGTGAGTATTGTACCGGGAACTGTTTCTCTTGAGCGATTTAAAGCGTTGCTCGAGCTTTCAGATACTCTTCTCCTTTATAAGTTAGCTCTTTTCCTTAGGCGAGACTTCCTTGTCTCACAGGATTTTTGCAAAGGATGGATTGGAGAAAACCTCTCCACGGACAAAGAGAAGATTTACCCCCTGTCTGGAGACTCTCGTAATTTGCCCTACTTTTCGATGGCCATTTTAAAGAAGGCCTGATTTGTGAGATAATAACTTGAAACACTCTTTTTGTTTGCTGGTGAGTGTTCGGTGGCTAAGGCGTTGGATGTAGAAATAAGAAGGCTTTCTCCGCTGGAATTTAAAGAGCGGTTGCCTGAGTTTGAGGCTATTTATCGGGATGCTTATTCTGACCTTTCTGAGTATCGCTATGACCGCCCCTCTCGCATCAGGCATTATTTGCAGTGGCTCTACCAGGGTGACCCCGAAGGTTTCTTGGTAGCTTTTGAAGGTGAGAAACCGGTGGGTTTCATTGGTGTACATAGCGAATGGGTAGAGGACGAGGAAGTCATTGGCGAGATTCACGAGTTTGTAGTGGAAGGCTCTGCTCAAGGAAAAGGGATAGGAAAGATACTTTTTGAAGAAGCTCTTCGCTATCTCTTGCAGAAAGGCCGAAAGAAGGTTGGTCTCTGGGTGGGTGAAAGGAACCAGCGAGCTATTGACTTTTATCTGCGCAATGGTTTCCGAAAGAAAGGGCAGTGGGGAAAGTGGGTGCGTATGGAGAGGGTGTTTGAAGATGCAGGCAATAGAAATCCTTGAGAAGCTATATCAGTTTTATTCACCAAGTGCTCAGGAACGGGACCTCCTTTCCTGGATAGCCGCTTTTCTTAAAGAAAGGGGTTTTGATGTTTTTTGGCAGGAGTATGACCCGGGGCGTTTCAACCTTTATGCTTTCCGGGGTGATACACCCTTTCTCTTAGCCACTCATGTTGATGTGTATTACGGTGGTCGCCCTAATCGGTTGCTTTTGAAAAACGGGTTTTTCTATGGTCCGGGAGTGGTGGACGTAAGGGGACAGATTGCGGCATTGCTTGATGTCGTTTCCAGGGTGGATGCGCCTTTTGCGTTGGCTTTTTTTTCCGAAGAAGAAACCAGCGGAGCTGGTTCCTGGCATTTTGAAGCCCATCGTGAGTTTCGAGGTGCGGTGGTGCTTGAACCTACCCAGCTCTCCATAGCCAATCTTTTGGCTGGAGATGTTGAAGTGCGTCTCACTCTTGAAGGACTGATTCGCCATGGTGCCTTTCAAAAGAGCGCAGTGAATCCGATTAGCTTTTCTTGCAAGCTACTTGCAAAGTGTGAGGAACTGGTTACAAGCTGGGGAAGCGATTCTCGATTTTGTCCTCCTCTTTCTCTCATGGTTGGCAAAATCGAAGGTGGAGAAACCAGTTATGTTGTTCCTGGAAACTGCGTTATAGAATGTTCTTTTCCTTTCGCACCACCACAAACACTGCAGGATGTTAAGCAGGAGATTGTTTTGTTGCTGGAGAGTAATGAGGTACATTTCGAAATTCTTGATGAAAACCCGGCTTTTGCCATTTCTGAGAAAGAGCCAGTGGTTTCTCTTCTCAAGAAGGCTTTTTGTAAAGCATTTGATAAAGAGCCAGTTTTTTCAGGTATGCCTTCATGGACGGATGCCACGTACCTGAACCTTAAAGGAATTCCAGCTGTGGTTTTCGGTGCTGGAGACCTGGCCCTGGCTCATTCTCCGCACGAGACGCTCAGTATTGAGGACCTTTCGAGTTTGGTGGAAGTGCTTTGTCAATTTGCACGGGAATACATATAATATAACGATGTTAATAAGATTAAATGGCGACAAGATGGAGCGTGCGCAATGAAGAAAGTAGGCCTTCCCAGAGGATTGTTGTTTTATCGATTTTACTTTTTGTGGAAGACTTTTCTGGAAGAGCTGGGCTTCGAAGTGGTGGTTTCGCCACCTACTAACAAGGAAGTTGTGCATTGGGGACTTACCAACAGCGTTGATGAGATTTGTTTTCCAGTTAAAGTTTTCCTGGGTCATGTTTTTTCTTTGATTGACCGGGTGGATTTTTTGTTTTTACCCAGAATGGTGAGCTTCCATAAAAACGAGTATAATTGCCCCAAAATTCTGGGACTCCCAGATATTGTTCGCAACCTGTTTCGGTATCCTGATGAAAATCTGCTGGATAGCGAAGTAAACATGCGGGATCGCGGAGTGCGAGGCTGGCTGCAAGGGTATCTGGAAATTGGGCGCAAACTGGGAAAGAGTGAACGAGAAACGATGCGTGCTCTTTCCCTGGCTGAAGAGAAGCACCGTTCTTTCAGGGAACAGGTTCGTTCTGGTTTACTTCCTGAAATTCTCATCGATGGTAAAAAACCTTTTCCCTCTTTTCCAGAAAAGGTTCTTCTCCTCGGTCATCCCTATCTGGTTAGTGATAGCTACATCAATATGAACCTTGTGCAAAAGCTGGCTGACCTGGGTTTCTCGGTGTTTACTTCGGAAATGCTTCCTGAGAAAGATATTCGCAAAGCACTCAAGCTGGTGCCCAAAATCAGTTTCTGGACTATTTCCAATGAAATCCTGGGCACAGCTTTGCACTTTATCCGCAATTGCCAGAATGAGGTTCAGGGCCTTATCCATCTGGTTTCTTTTGAATGTGGGCCGGATTCGCTGGTTGGGGAGGTAATTGAACGTGTCCTGAAAAGAGAAAGAGAAGAGTTGCCCTATTTGCGCCTGGAAATTGACGAACATACTGGAGAAGCAGGCGTGGTAACTCGTTTGGAAGCTTTTGTAGACATGATTCGATGGAGGCGAAGAGAGGTTGAAAGCAACTTTTCCTCACCTTTTGCATCTTGATGTGGCGCTGGGTTTTCTTTATTCTTCGCTGGGTATCGATGTAGTGTATCCACCACCCATCACAAAAAAGACGATTGATATCGGCGTTAAGCTAGCTCCGCAAAATGCCTGTTTTCCTCTGAAAGTCACTCTGGGTAATTTTATAGAGAGCATTGAAAAGGGAGCGGATACCCTCTTTATGGCAGGGGGGGTAGGTCCTTGCCGTTTCGGCTACTATGCCCAGATCCAAAGAATCATCCTTGAAGACCTGGGCTATCAAGTGCGTTTTGTGCTCCTGGACCACCCTCGCTATGGCTGGATACCCTTTCTGCAGGCCCTGAGAGCGATGAGTGGCAGAGTACTCTCGCCCCTGAGGCTTAAACGGACCGTGTCGCTGGCTTGGAAGATACTCCGTTTCACAGAAGATCTTGAGGCTCAGCGCAGGGCTCTCCGTTGCCGGGTGGTCGATAAAGACCTTCTGGATAATGTTATTGATGGTGCCATTGACCGCCTGCGTTCTGTGGGTAGCGAAGCTGAATTTGAACGCATCAAGAGGGAAGCTGAGGAGGCAATCAATGCCTTGGAATTACATGAAGCACAAAAACTTCTCCGAGTAGGCATTGTAGGGGAAGTGTATGTAGCTCAGGAGAAAAGAATCAATTTCAACGTTGAGAAGTTGCTGGGAGATCTGGGTGTTTATGTTCACAATTCGGTTTCCACGGTGGAATACGTTCTGCATACGTTGCCCTTTACCAAATCTAAAGAGAAGCTTGAAGCCTGGCAGATGGCCAAACCTTATCTGAGACGATTTGTGGGAGGAGAGGGCATAGATAGTGTGGGAAGTACCATTCGATATGCAAAACAGGGTTTTGATGGAGTGGTGCATCTCTATCCTTTTACTTGCATGCCAGAGATTGTTGCCAAAAGCGTTCTTACCAGAGTGAAAGAAGATTTTAATCTCCCTATTCTGCACCTGGCTATAGATGAGCATTCTGGAGAAGCAGGTTTGATTACCCGTGTAGAAGCCTTTGTAGATGTTCTGGAACGAAGGAAAATGAATAGCAAGGAAAAAGTGGAGGTCTGGTGAAAGTGGAACTTTATCTGGGTGTGGATGTTGGTTCGGTAACCACTAAGTTTGTACTTATGGATGCCAGAAAAAATATTGTAGCCAGCTGTTATTTGAAAACCAGTGGCGACCCCATTGCGGCGCTTAAAGAGGGTTTGAAGTACATTAAAGCGCATTTTCCTCCTCGGGGAGAGATAAAAGCGGTAGGTACGACGGGCAGTGCTCGTCACCTGGCTGGTGTGGTGGTGGGAGCGGATATCATCAAAAATGAAATAACGGCTCATGCAGTTGCCGCTTTGACCAGGGTTCCTGAAGTTAGAACTGTTTTTGAAATTGGGGGTCAGGATTCCAAGCTGATCATTATCAGGGATGGCGTGGTGGAAGACTTTGCAATGAACACCATATGTGCAGCGGGCACTGGGTCTTTCCTGGAGCACCAGGCAGTACGTCTGAATATACCAATTGAAGAGTTTGGGAAGCTTGCCTTACAGGCCAAGCAGGCGGTAAGAATTGCGGGAAGGTGTACAGTGTTTGCTGAATCGGACATGATTCATAAGCAGCAGTTAGGATTTGGAAAGGCAGAGATTATCAAAGGTTTGTGTGAGGCTCTGGTGCGCAACTTTATGAACAACTTAGCTACCGGTAAACGAATTGAAGACCCCATTGTCTTTCAGGGTGGTGTGGCTGCAAACCAGGGCATTGTGCAGGCATTTCGAGATTTCTTTGGAGGAAAGAAAAAAATCATCGTTCCTCCTGAACACGGAGTAATGGGGGCTTGGGGCGCGGCAATATTGGCTATGGAATATGCTCCAGCGCGGACTGCCTTTCAGGGGTTTGAGGTTATCGAAAAAAGCTTTAAGAACTTCAGCTTTAACTGTCTGGATTGTCCTAATTCCTGCGAAGTTGTGGTGCTGGAAGAAGAGGGTGAAGTTAAAGCCCTTTGGGGTTCACGGTGTGGTAAATGGACACCTCGGTCGGTGACTCAAAAATTTAAAGAAGACCTTTCTTTTGTCCTGGAGCGAGAAGTTGCCTTCTCAGATGAGACCCAAAGTTCTGGTCGTTGACGATTCGCAATCCATTCGCTGGATGATTAAGGACTTTCTGGAAGAGCGGGGCTTTGAAGTGCATACCCTGGAGCGGGGGAAGGATGTATTCAACGTTGAGGACCTCGCTTCGTATCACGTCTTAATCCTGGATATCGTTCTTCCTGACATCGACGGGTTAACGGTGTGTCGGAAGTTACGAGAAAGAAAAGAGTTTGCCAATCTCCCTATCCTGTTCATTACTTCGCTGGATAACAAAGAAGAGCGCATCAGATTCTTCGAGGTTGGGGGTAATGATTACTTGCTCAAGCCACTTGATATGAGAGAATTGCTTGCCCGAGTTGAGGTTCATGCTAAAGTAGCGCTTTATACCAGGGAACTGGAGGAGAAAAACAAGGCGCTTGAGGAGCTCAACCAGAGGTTGCAGAGAATGGCCCTGTTTGATACCTTGACTGGCCTTCCCAATCGTCGTTTTTTTGATCAAGAACTGGAAAAGTGGGAGAACAACTACCTTCGCTACGGTGTCTATTATGCGATTTTGATGGCAGATCTTGACCGCTTCAAGCAGTATAATGATTCTTTTGGGCATCCAGAAGGAGACCGCTTGCTGCATCGGTTGGGACAGGTATTAAGTGAGAAGGTGCGCAAGGGGGATTTTGTGGCTCGGTTTGGCGGAGAGGAATTTGTAGCTTTGTGTGCCTTTACCCAGCATGAGGAAGTAGTGCTGGTAGCCGAAAGATTGCGTCAAGCAGTGGAAGAGCTACAGATCGAGCATCCCGGTAATTCCCCTTATGGGGTGGTTACCGTTTCCTGTGGAGTGTGTGGTAGGGAACGAGCCAAGAACCGTTTCGATGCTTTGCGTAAGGCAGACATGGCGCTTTACCGGGCTAAAGAAGCGGGTCGCAATCGGGTGATTTGCTGGCTGGATGAAGATTAGCCCTAAATACTCTATAATGGTGTATATTCTGTAAGCCTTTAATAAGGAGGGAAGAAGGATGGCTCTTTCTCAGTTTATGGAGGAAGATCGGGTAAGTACGGCTATGGCGATTCTTGCTGTTTTATTTGTTATCCTTGCGGTGATTTTTGCTTTGAGCGCTGCAGCTTATGCGGTTTCTGGGGGAATAGGCGGGGCTTTCGCGTCAATGGGCATAGTGGCGTTATTCGGTATTCTGGGGGCAATATTCCAGTTAATAGTTCTCTACCAATGGTCAAAGGCCATCAACACCAACGTCAAGAATTCTCAGCAGTTTCTCTCCAACATCAAAGAACATGCTGAAGACCCGCTACGGGGAGAGGTTGGTTTCATTCTGGGCAGGTTGGAAGAGCTCATGGTGCCTCTTTGGCCTTTCTGGGTATATATCGTTTTGTATCTGGTGGCTCTGTTTGTAGGATGGTTTGCGTTCCTTTTGAATTTAATCGGGTTCATTTTTCTGGCTGTATATCTTTCTCATATTTTCAAAACCACCAATCGCCTTTCCGACATCAAGGATAAATTCTACAACTACCTCCGTGGTAGGGGAAAAATTAGTGCTCAGATAGAGATTTACCGTATTCCTCGACGCAACATTGTTTTGTTCATCGTGCTTAGTGTTATCACTTTCGCTATCTACTGGCTCTACCTTCTGGTCAAGCTGAGCTTTGAAATCAACCATTATCTTGATAGCGATGCCCAGGCCAGGAAACAACTGGAGGAGGTTTTAGCGGCTTCGGGAAGCAATGGTTAATTACCTGATTCTCTTTAATTTTATCTTTTTTCTGGCCACGATTTTAAGTGGTGGTTTTACAGTTTCCAATCTTTTGCGATTGGGGGCCAAATACGGCCCCCTTATCGCTTATGGAGAATGGCAGCGGCTGGTTATTTGCATATTTTTGCATGGGAATTTGTGGCATTTGCTTTTCAATTCTTATGCCCTTTATCAATTGGGACACCTGGTGGAGGGAATTTTTGGGCAAAGGAAATTTTTGGGGATTTATTTTCTCTGTGGCTTGAGTGGAAGTGTTTTTTCTTATTTTCTGAATTATCAGCAAGTGGGTGTTGGTGCAAGTGGAGCGATATTTGGTCTGGCAGGTGCTCTTTTTGCAGGGGGGATGAAACACCGCAACACTCCTTTAAACCGCCTGGCCCTGAACATCTTGCCGTTCATAATTATTAACCTGGTGATTGGTTTGGCGGTGCCCACCATAGACAATGCTGCACACATAGGTGGCCTTCTGTGTGGCATGTTGCTTGGCTGGCTGCTTCCAGTAGGTGTTTCCTGGCGAAGGTGGCAGAAAACTGTAGAAGAGATTGCATACTGGTTGACTATCCTTTTTGTGGGCTTCAGCTTTCTTTCCTTTTTTACACCCTTTTTTGGTTGGCGGACTACTGCTTCTCTTGACGATGTGGTAGTTTTTCACAATGCTTTTCAGGGTTTTCTTTTGAGAATCGAAAACGGTCAGCAAGTCAGACCAGAGGAAGTTTCCCGTCTGGTTGCTCCGGATGGGAGGGCTCGCTCTTTGCAAGAGAAGCTACTCCGTTTCCTTTCAGGAAGTGGTGGTATTGCCCTGTGGCAGGAGATAAGGTCTGAATTTCTTGAATGGCGGGAGGATGTTCTAAAAAGATACCGGGGACTGATTTATGAGCGCTAAAACTTTTCTGTTGGTTTGAGGTTGCTGCACACTTCATCAAATAAGGGGTGGCGGAAAGCCACCCCTGGATGGTTAACGTTCTACCTTTCGAAGCCTGGAGAGGGCAACCACTGCACCAATCACCAGAGGGAAAACAGCGATGGGATAAAGGTATACGTGATTTTCTTTTTTAAGCATGCGAATAGTTCTTTCGCTTTTAGGTAGTGGTTCTCCTTTTTCGGCATCAACCATTTGAATCGTGTAGTCGGTTTTGGCTAAATTTTCCGAAAGCGATATTTTGTAACCTTCGAAGGTGGGCTGGTAACCTTGTTTTTTGAGTTCTTCATCATAAGGGAGTATTTCATAACCGAGCTCGGGTCCAGGTACCTGCTTTACAAAGTAAGGCGCCCTTTCCACTTTTTGTATAATTTCTTCCCCTTTTCCGAATAGAAGATAGGCGTTTTTCACTTCTTCGGTGTGGACCCACTTGAAGCGTTCTATTCTACCAATGTTTTGTGGGTCCTGAAGTTTGTTGTGATAAAGCTCGTTGTATTCTTCCTGGTAAAAGGGCTTAAAGTAGAGGTTGTTTTTCCCTACCGCATGAATAATCCAGGAAGGATCATCACAATTTTCCTCTTTGGTCCAGCGATTACCAGGTATTATCTCGTAGCCAATACCTCCTTTACGTCGACTTTCAAAGACCACCACTTTCTTTTCACTGCCCTCAAAGATGGTTCCATCTTCGAGCACCAGGCGGATTTGGTAATGGCCTGGAGGAAGCTTGATTATGAAAGCTTCTTGGGGTTCTGTGGCGTAGAACTTAACAAATTCGGGAGGTTGAGGTTCTTTGGGAATGGGGATATCGAGTGGCCCAGTTTCGCCCTGTTCTCTTCTGCGACGCACTTCTTCGAAAAATTCGTTTAGCTTTTTGCGGTATTCAGTCATTTTCTGGTAATACTCTTTTAGCTTCTGATTGAATTCTTCTACGGCATCCTTGTATTTCTGGTAGTAGGTGTCCGCTTCGTCGTCGAGGCAAATAATCGTTTTTTCGGACCAGTATCCTTCAGGATAGTAGAAAGAGTACTTGCGCTTTTCCAAAGTTTGGATGACTTTGCCGTCTTTCAGAATTTCTATTTTTCCCGGCACATCTTCGTTCAAGGTACTGAAGCCCGCCATGTATCTGCGGGTTATCGGCCAATAATAGACAATGGTTTTTCGAGGATTTACGACGTTTTCCTGGTTGGCAATGAAGTAGAGTGTATCCTCACTCTGGGGGCAAAAGCTTTTGCTAAAGGTTGCACCGTTGAAAGAAGCAAGAGAGTAAACCAATTGCTCGCGGAAAGCCGGGGGCTGAGCAAAAGCGCTGCCTCCTAAGGCGATTGCCAGCAGTAAAACGAATGGGATCAGTTTTTGCCAGTTCATTAAGCTTTAACCCCCCTTTTCTTCATGGAGTAGATAGAGAGTATCAGGAAAATTATGGAGTAGATAACACAATAGATAATGTTCTGAAGGTACAGAGCCGTGCTTTCCAGAACAATGGAATCCAAACCCCGGCTCAAGAAAGCAAATGGCGATATCCAGTTAATGGCTCTAAAGACAAAGTGCAGTGTTTGTCGGAGGTAAAGCATGGGGACAGAGAGTGCTTCTTTCTCAAAACCAAGCAGTGTGTTATAGGCAAGCTGTACGGCCAGAAAGGCTCCCAAAATGGCAACCAGCGCCAGCACCGAGCTTCTGATACGGCCGGTGAGGGAGGAGATAAACAGGCCAAAACTTACTACACAGGCAATGAGAAATATGCCCATAATCAGGGCTTTAATGAGCCCTGTGGTAAAACCCAGGTTGGTGAAAGCACTGACCAGATAGAAGTAACAGGCGGTAAAACCCAGTGAAATGATTCCCAGGAACAGGTCTTTCAGAAATTTACTGGCCAGAAAGCTTCCTGCAGTAACCGGTCCGTAAAAAAGCACCTCAAGTGTTCCCTGTTCTCTTTCTCTGGAAATGGAAATAGCCGATACGATGACCAGGTACAGAGAAATAATGATTATGGTGATGTAGAGAGGATAGTTAAGAGGGTAAGCAGAAACCAGTATGTCTTCTTCGTTGATGCTGGTCAAGAAATTTTTGAGAATGAACGAAGAAGCAAAGAAGGAGACAAAGAGCATTGCATAGTAGCCGAAGCTATAGAGAGTATACAAAAGGTCTCTTTTGAAAAGGACTCTTACCACTTTTCCCCTTCGAGACATTATTTATTCCTCCTCCCTAAAGAGCTGCACGTCTTCGATGACGTCTTCAAAATCTCCCTGGGGTGTATGAAGAACCAGCTCCATGATGCCGTATTTCTCTTTTTCAGGATCGATGGATAGTTTATCCCAGGGTATGATGCCTTTGTTTTTGGCCAAGTAAGCTTTGGGATCCCAGAAAAGCTCAACTGGGCCTTCGTAAATAAGTCTTCCCCGGCTGTAGTTATCTTCGTCACCTTCTCGCACATACAGTTTGACTTCAAGATTTATGGGCATACCAGGGAATTCGGATATGCCTATTCCCTTGGAATCTTTGTAACGCACTTCAATTTGAACACCTCGTTCCACCGGGTCTGAGAAACAAATAATTCCAGCCAGATCGGGGATTTCTTTGCCCTTCATGACCAGGTCCAGTTTGTTCTTGCCTCGCTTAATCACTACTTCCTGAGAAATGGGGAAGTAGTACGGCGATTCAGCTTTTAGCACATGTTTTCCGGGAGGAAGTTTGGTGAAGCTGTAATAGGTGTCTCGGAAGATGAGATTGGTTTTTCCGGCGATGGTGATTCGTAATCGGGGCACGTAATCTTTGGAGTACTCATCGATAACTGTACCTTCCAGTATGCCGTAGTTGACTCGGAGCGAGAAGTAGGAAGCAATCAGCAGGACAGCGACCAAGCCTCCAATGGTGGCTAAAAGAACAAGTCTTCTTTTTTTCCCTTTCATTGCTGTGCCTCCCCTCGGGTAAGGAGTGATATGTTGTGCTGAGTTATGGTGATGAAGGCTTCTTCGAGACTCATTTCTTTAAGAGTCATGGATAGGATGAAAAATCCTTTCTCAAAAATAGTTTTGGAAAGCTCAAGTCGGTAATCGCGGTCTGTGCTAAGCGCAATTTCTAAGCGATTGTTTTCTATGGATACCGAGCGTACCCAAGGGAAAGACTGAAGAACTGGTTGCAATTCGGTAGCTTCCCTGTCGAGTTCTACTTGAAGGTGCATGGCGTCAGAAAGTTTTCTTTTTATATTGTCCATGGTGTCTTCGGCAAGGAGTTTCCCCTTGTTGATGATAGCCACCTTTTTGCAAAGCTTCTCCACTTCAGAAAGAAGATGGGAAGAAATGAAAACAGTCCTTCCCGCCCGATTTTCTTCCTCAATAAGGTCTCGAATTTGCTTGATACTGGTGGGGTCCAGGTTGGCTACCGGTTCATCAAGGATTAAAAGTTCTGGATCGTGGAGCAGGGCTCTGACAAAAGCAAGCTTTTGCTGCATACCTTTGGAATACGCTCCCAGCTTTTTGTTTTTGTCACCCTGCAATCCCACCGCTTCCATGAGGGTGTCTATTCTTTTTTGGGCGTTGGGTACTTCGTAAAGCTCTGCAAAAAACTCAAGGTATTCCTGGGCAGTCATTTCCTTGTAAAAGTACTGGTTTTCAGAAACCACGCCGATGCGTCTTTTAACATCGATGTTGCCCTCTTTCAATTCTTCACCAAGAAGGTAAATTTTGCCGCTTGTGGGTGGAATAATGCCCAAAAGCATCATTATGGTGGTAGTCTTACCTGCTCCATTGGGTCCTAAAAAACCATAGATGTCGCCTTTTTCTACCTGTAAGTTGAGATTGTCCACCGCTTTGAAGCCGTCATATTCTTTACAGAGGTCAATGGTCTGGATCATGTGGTTTCACCTTTACCCCCCTTCTTTAAGATAGCCAAATAAAGTAAATAGACAGAGAGACAGCAATACTCAAAAAGTATTATTGCGGATTTTCTGAAAAAGTTCCAGAAGTAGCTGAAAAAGGGGTTTTTTCTTTTGAGGTAGGGGTACTTGATTTTTGGAAGGTTTCGTGTTATTTTTCCTTGAGTTTTGCTCACCCGGGGAGCTCCCCAGGTGAAGAGAAAAATTTAGCGAGCTCCCCAGGCCCCCTCCTCAGGAGCTTGAAAAATTAAATTGACATCTATATTATAAGGTTTTTTTCAAGGATTGGACAAGCTTTGAAGAACTTTTTGATTTCCGTTCTTTGAAGAAAATTGGCAAGGGAACTGTCACACTGGTAAAGAAGTGGCGCGATGTGTTGCTTTTTTGAAGGGATTGTCTATGCCTGAGCTTCCTGAGGTTGAAGTTGTACGCAGAGAGCTTTTGCAATGGGTCAAAGGCAGGGAAATACTGGGTGTTGAGAGCCTGGATCCTAAGTTTGTTTTACCCTCGGAAAGAGTTGAAAAGAAAGTGATCCAGGATGTTTTGCGCAAGGGAAAATTTCTCTTTTTTCAGCTTGATGATGGTAACTGGATTCTTTCTCACCTGGGAATGACTGGTCGCTTTGTATTTTCTCAGCAAAAGATTACCTCACCCTATCTTAGGTTTGTTTTTTGCTTTCACGGGAACTGGCTTTTCTACCTGGATACCAGAAGATTTGGTCGCCTGCAATACTTGACTTCTCAGGAACAGAAAGTTTTCTGGGAAAAGATAGGTATAGACCCTCTTTCTTCCGAATTTACTCTGGAGAACTTCTTGAAGCTCTTTGAAGGCAAGAAGACTCAGGTCAAAAGTTTTCTTATGGACCAGCATTATGTGGCGGGTCTGGGCAATATATATGTGAACGAGATTCTTTTTCGGTCCGGGATTCACCCTCGAACTCCGGTGTCGACGCTTTCTACAAGTCAAAAAGAAAGACTTTTTGTAACCATCCTTGAGGTTCTAAAAAAGGCTATAGCACTTCAGGGTACCACCATTCGGGATTTCAGCCATGGTGAGGGTGAAGAGGGTGGATTTCAGGAGTTTCTACTGGTTTACGGGAAGGCCAACTGTCCTGTTTGTGGTCGGGAAATAAAACGGGAGAAAATCCAATCCCGAAGCACTTTTTTCTGTTCTTTTTGCCAGAGAACTCAGTGTGACTGACCGTTTTGGAGGAGTCAAACATAAAGCGCATTGATTTTGTAACCTGGAGACACCGAAAAAGCTCTCTTTGGGAAGGTTTGCTCGATTTTCTGTTTCCACAGCACTGCGTGGTCTGCGGGCATTATGTTCCCGAAGGAGGATTCCCACTCTGTAATTCCTGTTTAGAGAGAGTTAAGTTGCTTGGGGATTCCATATGCAGTGTTTGCGGGCGACCCCTGGATAGCACCCAGAGTCGAATATGCCGGTACTGCCGCCATAAAAGTTTTTCTTTTGCCTGCGCCCGTTCGGTGGCCCTATACGAAACTCCTCTCAAAGAGTGCATTCACGCTTTTAAGTATCGAGGCATTACCACCCTGCTTCCTTTTCTGGGAAACCTTATGCTGGAATATCTCGAGCGCAACCCTTTTTTACGGAAAGTAGATGGAATCGTGGCTGTTCCACTGCACAGAAGCCGTTTACGAGAGCGAGGCTTTAATCAGTCTCTGTTGCTTGCTCGCTACGTGGCAGAGGGGTTTAACCTACCAGTTCTCTCTGGCGTGCGGCGAGTGAAATCTACCCTGCCTCAGGTTGGCCTTTCCCACAAAGAGCGGGAGAAAAATCTCAAGAACGCCTTTTGCGTGGTGCGTCCCCACGACCTGGTTGATAAGGAGATTTTGATTGTCGATGATGTGTTTACATCAGGAGCCACGGTGGAGAGCCTGGCGAGAACTCTTTTGAAAGCGGGAAGCAAAAGAGTGATGGTTTTAACCTGTGCTACTTCTTCGCTCACCTGAAAGTTATCAACGTGACCCAACTTTTTATACTGCCTGGGTAGTCAACGCTACTTTTTGAGGGAGTTCGAATTGCCTCTGCCTGAGTTCGGGTTATTGGAATACTAATTCAGGCTATAAATAATTTGTCATTAGGAGAACCTGGACGAATTCTCTTAACGTGGTATAATTGAATTAAAATTCATTTTTTGAATATTCATTCCAATGAAAATCAGCGAGCTTTCTTTGGAAGAAGTGGAATTGATTACCCGAGTGGCCTGGTTGCATTATATGGAAGGCCTTACTCAACGTGAGATTGCTCAACAGCTAAGCCTTTCCCAGCCCAAGGTTGCTCGCTTGCTCGACAAAGCCCAGAAGATAGGCATTGTGCGCTTTGCCATCGAATCTCCTTTTGGGAATTGTTTGCGTGTGGAAAGGGAAATATGCAAGCGCTTCTCTTTGCAGGATGCAATGGTGGTTCCCTGTCTTCCTCAAAATGACGTCTTTGAAGTTCTGGGTAAGGCGGGAGCTTGGTACTTGGAGCGGGTGCTCCGTGATGGTGACCTGGTGGGCATTGCCTGGGGAAGAACCTTAAAGCAGGTTGCTCTTTCTGTGAAAAATGCCAAAGTGAAGAACCTTAAGTTTGTCACCCTGGTAGGTGGACTTACGGCTTCTGCTTCCCTCAATCCCTACACCATTGGTGAACGTCTGGCCTCCATTTTTGATGGAGAATGCTATTACCTCTATGCACCGGCAGTGGTGGAAAACAAGGAGATACGGGACTTTTACCTCAACGAGCGCATCAACCAAAAAACCCTGGAGCTTGCTCGAAAAGCGAAATGGTCTTTAGTAGGCATTGGGGCAGTGGATGCCCGCCATTCGATTTACGCCCTTACCGGGTTTATTGAGTATCAGGAATTGGAGCTTCTGCGCCAGCGAGGCGCAGTGGGCGATATCGTGGGTCAGTTCTACGACCGGAATGGCCAAATTCTGGACACTCCCTTGCATGATCGTACTGTAGCTTTGCCTCTTTCTGACCTACGTTCCATGCAGAATGTGATTGGAATAGCTGGAGGATTGAACAAAGTGCCCGCCATTCTGGGGGCTTTGAGGGGGGGCTTTGTGAAAATATTGATTACTGATGAGCGCACTGCTTGGGAGATTTTGAACGCTTCCTGAAAGGGGGTATAGATGTGGCTCGAGTACTCTGTGTGGGAATTCTGGTTGCTGATTTGATTGGAAGGCCTATTGAAAATTTTCCTGAAAAAGGGAAGCTCCTGCTTGTGGATGAAATGTCTCTCCATGTTGGAGGTTGCGCCCATAACACAGGGGTAGATCTTCACAAGCTGGGAGAGGAAGTCCAGATTATAGGTAAAGTAGGTCGGGATGGGTTAGGAGAGTTCATCATCAATTCTCTGCGCAGGAGGGGTATGGATACCTCTGGGATACTTTTTACTGATCAGGCAAACACTTCGGCTACCATGGTGTTGCTTGATTCCTCAGGTGAGCGGACTTTTCTGCATTATCCTGGAGCTAATCGAACCCTGCGTTCTCAGGACATAAGTGACGAAATGCTTGCCGCTTCTCAACTGGTGCATGTTGCAGGGAGCTTTTTAATGCCCGGTTTTGATGGCGAAGAAACAGCTTTACTTCTTAAAAGAGCAAAAGCTTTAGGAAAAACAACTTCGCTGGATACCGCCTGGGATGACACCGGTTCCTGGTTCTCTCTTCTGGAGCCGGTTGTGCCACATCTGGATATCCTGATTTCCAATTATGATGAAGCATCCAGAATCTCGGGGAAGGAAGAACTTCCTGATATTGGGGCTTTTTTCTTGAAGTTTGGGATTCAAGTGGTGGCTATAAAAATGGGCCCTCAGGGGAGTTTTATCATGACCCCTCAAGACAAGGTGCTGGTTCCACCTTTTACTGTAGAAGCCGTTGATGGCACTGGTGCTGGTGATGCCTTTGCAGCAGGATTTATCTTTGGATACCTCAGGGGCTGGGACTGGTATCAGGTAGGTCGCTTTGCCAATGCCTGTGGGGCTATGTGTGTTCAGATGATGGGTGCTACTGAAGGTGTGGGTAGCTTTGAAGAGGTTGCCGAGTTTATCAGGTCAAACAGTGCCTATTTAGGAGGGGAAGTCAATTGATTGGCGTACAGTTTGGGGCAGGCAACATTGGTCGGGGCTTTATGGCCCACCTTTTCCGGGAATCAGGCCTGGAAACGGTGTTTGTGGAAGCAAGAGAGGAACTGGTCAGAGCATTGAACAGTCGGGGATGGTATCCACTCAGGTTGCTAAAAAAAGACGGAAGCAGTGTCGATTTGAAGATAGATAAAGTCAGAGCTTTTTTGCCTTCTGAGAAAGAAAAAATTTCTCAGGCGATAAGTGCGGCAAAAATTATTGCTACTGCGGTAGGGGCTCACAATCTTCCTGCCATTGCGCCTTTTTTAGCTGCGGGTTTTGCTCAGCGGTGTCGAGAAAGCGGAGAAGCCATTAACGTTCTTTGCTGTGAAAACCTGAAAGACGCACCTCAAGTGTTGCGAAATCTGGTGCTGGAGCATCTGGAAGGTGAAGAAGAGAGGAAGTTTGTTGCCGAGAAAGTTGGTTTTGTGGGTACGGTTATAGCACGTATGGTTCCTGTTGTGGATGCTCGCTTTGGTGTGGATGATCCTCTTTTTCTGGTTGCCGAGCACTATTACCGTTTACCCTATGATGCGAAAGCAGTGAGAGGTGAGATGCCTCGCATTGTGGGATTGGTTCCGGTTAAAAATTTTGTGGCAGAGATGGACCGCAAATTGTTTATTCATAACCTGGGCCACGCCGTTTTAGCTTATTGGGGTTATTTAAAAGGGTATCGCTATATTCATGAAGCAATTAATGATGAAGAAATTGCAAGCATCCTGGACGGTGCCTGGCAGGAAGTAAGCAAGGCCTTGCTCCAGAAATATCCAGATCTTGATCCTAAGGAGCACACAGAGCTGGTTAAGGACCTAAGAGAGCGTTTTGCCAATCCGCTTTTGATGGACACAGTGCAGAGGGTTGCCAGAGACCCCTTGCGCAAGCTAAAGCCTCAGGACAGGATAGTGGGGGCTGCCATGCTTTGTATGTCCCAGGGGATTTTTCCCAACTTTGTGGCACTTTGTCTTGCCGCTGCGCTGCTTTATGACTGGCCTGAGGACCAGGAAGCACAGAAATTGCAGGAGCTTATCGTAGCTAAAGGGGTAAAAGCTGTGTTGAAGGAGGTTTGTGAACTAGACCCTGAAAGCGATTTTGCTCACAGGGTGCTCGAAGAATACCAGAAATTGCGTGTGCGCAAAAAGGAGTGGAGACAATGAAGGCAGCGGTTTTTTACGGGATAAAAGATATGCGGATTGAGGAACAACCAATTCCTCGGTTTGCAGATGATGAAATTCTCCTGAAGGTTGAAGCCTGTGCCATTTGCGGTACCGATGTGCGTATTTTCCACCATGGTCACCACAACGTGCATCCACCCCAGATTATTGGCCATGAGATAGCAGGAGTGGTTGCTGATAAAGGAAGTAGAGTAACTGGTTACCAGGTAGGCGATCGAGTAGCAGTTGCTCCTATTGTGCATTGTGGAGTTTGTTTTTTCTGCCGCAGGGGGCAGACCAACCTTTGCCAGAATTTCAAAGCTCTGGGGTACCACTATCCAGGAGGTTTTGCAGAGTATATGGTTATCCCACGCCGGGTAGTGGAGGGTGGGAATTTGAACCGGATTCCCGACAACCTGAGCTTTGAAGAGGCAGCCATTGCCGAACCCCTGGCCTGCGCTTTGAACGGTCAGCTCCTTTCTCAGGTAGGGGTTGGTGATTATGTGCTGATTGTGGGAGCCGGTCCGGTGGGCTGTATGCACATCGCTTTAGCCAGGTCGCTTGGTGCGTCACGGGTTATCGTTTCTGAAATTAAGGAAGACCGTCTGGAGCTTGCTCGCCACTTTGGGGCTGATTATTACCTGAATCCTCAGAAGGAAGACCTTGGCAAGGTGCTTCAGGAAATCACGGAAGGCATAGGCCCCACCGTAATTATTATTGCTGCCCCTGCAAAGAAAGCTCAGGAAGAGGCGCTGCTTTATGCTGCACCTCGGGCCAGAGTTAATTTCTTTGGAGGCCTGCCCGGGGATGACCGTCTGGTGCAACTGGATGCCAACCTGATCCATTACCGAGAGATTTTTGTGCATGGCACCTCAGGTTCTACACCTTTACATAACGCTCTGGCTCTTTCTTTGATGGCTTCGGGAAGAGTTGATGGAAAGCGTTTCATCAGCAAGGTAGTTTCCCTTGAAGAGTTGCCTGAAGCTTTGGAGGAAGCAAGTACAGGAAAATTCCTCAAAATCGTGGTTAAGCCTTAAGAAGGAGGTTTTCTCATGGAATCCAAAGAAAAGCTTCTCAAAATGTACCGGGATATGTTGCGTATTAGGCGTTTTGAGGAGACAGTGAGTGACCTTTTTGCGCAGGATCGGATAAGAGGGACAACCCATCTTTACATTGGTGAAGAAGCAGTAGCTGTGGGTGCCTGCAACGCCATTAACCCTGATGATTACATAACTTCCACTCATCGGGGTCACGGACACTGTATTGCCAAAGGAGCTACTCTGGACCGCATGATGGCCGAGCTCTATGGTAAGATAACCGGCTACTGTAAGGGTAAGGGTGGTTCACTGCATATTGCAGACCTGGATGCTGGCAATCTGGGTGCCAATGGCATTGTAGGTGGAGGCATACCCATTGCAGTTGGCTCGGGGCTCACTGCTCGGTATAAAAATACGGGTAAAGTAACGGTTTGTTTCTTTGGTGATGGAGCAGCGAACACCGGGGCCTTTCACGAAGCAGTGAACCTGGCTTCGGTATGGAAACTACCAGTGGTTTTTGTCTGTGAAAACAACCTCTATGCTATGTCTACTCCTGTGGCTGAAGCTTTCCCAATCCAGGATATTGCCGAACGCGCTCAGGCTTACGGTATTCCTGGAGTGGTAGTGGATGGCATGGATGTTTTGGCTGTAAAAGAAGCTGTTGAGCAGGCTGCAGAACGTGCCCGGCGTGGTGAGGGGCCAACACTTATTGAGTGCAAGACGTATCGGTATCTGGGGCATTCTAAAAGTGACCCCCGTGCCTATCGTACCCGGGAAGAAGAAAAACAGTGGAAAGAGAGAGATCCCATAAAGAACTTTCGCAAGTACCTGCTTGAAAACGGCATTGCTACTGAGGAAGAAATTAAAGGTATCGATGCTGAAGTAGAGAAAGAAGTTGAAGAAGCAATTGAGTTTGCAGAAAAAAGCCCCTATCCACCTCTTGAGGAGATTACTCGGGATGTTTATGTTGAAGAGGACTTTGCAGAGATTGAGCGCAAGAAAGGTACCAAAGTGGTGCGTTCCATTTCAGAGTATGCTCCTCAGGAAAAGATGAGAGAATTGACCTATCGGGAAGCACTTAATGAGGCTTTGCGAGAGGAACTTCGTCGAGATGAAAACGTGGTGTTACTTGGTGAAGATATTGCGCTCTATGGGGGAGCTTATGGGGTTACTCGTGGGCTCTGGCAGGAGTTCGGAGGGGAACGAGTCCGCAACACTCCGATTTCTGAAGCGGCGATTGTGGGGTGCTGTGTTGGCGCTGCAGTAACTGGCTTGCGTCCAGTGGGTGAAATCATGTATGTGGACTTTATGACCCTGTGCATGGACCAGCTGGTCAATCAGGGAGCGAAAATTCGCTATATGTTTGGCGGTAAGGCTCGCGTTCCCATGGTTATTCGTACTGAAGGTGGATGTGGTCGCTCTTCAGGTGCCCAGCATGCCCAGAGCCTTGAATCCTGGTTTGTACATGTTCCCGGTCTTAAAGTGGTGATGCCAGCTACTCCCTTTGATGCCAAAGGCTTGCTCAAGGCAGCCATACGAGAAGACAATCCAGTGCTTTTTATCGAGCACAAGATGCTTTACAATACTAAAGGGCTGGTTCCTGAAGAGGAATACATCATTCCTCTGGGTCTTGCAGACGTAAAAAGAGAGGGTAAGGATGTTACTGTGGTCGCTTACTCCAGAATGGTTCTCAGGGCGCTTGAGGCAGCCGAGATTCTTGCTAAAGAGGGTATTGAAATTGAAGTTGTTGACCCGCGTACTTTACTGCCCCTGGACATAGAAACCATCTGTAATTCTATTCGCAAGACTGGTAGAGTGATTATTGTGCATGAGGGTTGTAAAACAGGTGGCGCTGGTGCTGAAATTGGCATGCAGATTGTGGAAAATGCCTTTGATTATCTGGATGCTCCCGTGGTCCGCTTGGGGGCCAAGGATGCGCCTGTGCCCTGTAGCCGGTACCTTGAGGATAATTCTATTCCCCTCACTGAAGACATTGTGGAGGCAGCGCGAAAACTTGTAAAGGGAGAGATATAGATGGCTGAAATACAGCTGGGCATCAACAATTGTTTCGCTATTGGCAGGTTCCCGGAGCCCGAAGAGTGGCTCCGGGTGGTTAAGGATGAACTGGGTCTTGAGCATGTGCAGTTTTCGGTAGATTTACTGGATCCAGTAATCATTGATGACGAGATAATAAAAGAGAAGTGTGCCTACATCCGGGAGTTAGCTCAGGCAAAGGGAGTCTCCATCGACACTGTTTCTACTGGAGAGGCTGCTCATAAATTTAATCTTCTTTTACAGCCAGACCCGGGCATGCGCAGGTGTTACCTTCGCTGGTACGAAAAGCTGGTACGCATGGGTACGCTCCTTGGTGCCGAGGCTTCCGGCATCTACGTGGGCAGTCTCAGTCAGCTTGATGAGCGCAACCCTCAGCGCAAGGATTTCTTGATCGAAGTTTTGCTTGAGGAAATTGCCTATTTGACCTTTGTGGCCCGCCAGAGCGGTCAAAAATATTTTCTCTGGGAACCCATGTCTTTACCCCGGGAGCTTCCTTGCACTATTGATGAAACCAAGCGGATGCTGGACCTTGCGAACAAGAAGTCGTATCTTCCGGTTTTGCTTTGCTTGGATGTAGGACATGGCTATCTGCGTTCTTCAGACCCTCGGGATCTGGACGCCTATGCTTGGTTGCGAGAGCTGGCACATCTTTCTCCTTCCATTCATATTCAGCAGACAGACCGCAAGGGTAGTCGTCACTGGCCTTTTACTGAAGAATATAATGCGCAGGGAGTCATTGTTCCCGAGAAAGTTCTGGAAGCCATTGAGGCGTCTGGTGCCAAAAAGACCATCCTGGTTTTCGAGTTTTTCTACTCGGCTCATGCACTCAGCGAGGAAAGCGTTATTCCCAGCATGAAGCAAAGTGTTGAGTACTGGAAGGAGGCCATAGTGCGCTTTTATGGAAAGTAAGACCAAGCTCTTTGTTCTGGCAGGGGTTTCCTTTTTATTCCTGGCCATATCGATGATTATGCATGGTGCTGTTTTACCGGTCTGGCTTCAAGAGTTTAAGCTATCAGCCACTCTTGGGGGAAGGCTGTTTTTCATGTATTATCTGAGCTATGTAATTTTAACCTTCCTGAGTGGCTGGTCGGCTCAGTTTTTCGGTGGAGGGTGGGTGCTTTTTGTTTGCTATCTCTTCCTGATTGCTGGTTTTGCCATGTTGGGAGTGGCTGTCTCCTTTCTCTATCTTGCGCTGGGAATGCTTTTGCTTGGCGCTGGAGGGGGTTTGCTTGAGGCTCCTTTGACTACAGTGATTTCGCGCTTCTTTCCGGGTGACGAGGGGTATGCACTCAACCTGAGCCAGGTTTTCTTTGGAGTAGGCGCAAGCGCAGGGCCCTTTCTCACCGGTTTTCTGCTTTCGCGCGGAGTCTCCTGGCGTCTTCTCTATATTTTGCTTTTAGTTGTGGCAATGTTTCTGGCTACTCTGATTTTCAGATCCAGGGATCTTTTTGGGGTATCTGTGTCACAGAGAGAAAAAATCAGTAGGGAATTTCTTTCCAGGTGGAAAGGGTTTTTGGGTATTTTAGCCCTGGCAATGCTTTTATATGTGGGAGCAGAAATTGGTTCTTCTTCCTGGATGAGCACTTATCTGGTGCGGGAGTTGCAGGGCACGGTCTTCTGGGGAGGAGCAGCTATTGCAGTTTTCTGGGCAATGATTACCATGGGTCGTTTTCTGTTTGCTTTCCTTTCCCGGTTTTTGGATTATTCTCTTCTTTTACGAATAGGAAGCGGGATTAACATAATTTCGCTTTTGTTTTTGCTCTTTACAAGTCGTGTGGAACTTGCTCTGGTGGCTTTTGGCGGTTTAGGTCTGGGATGTTCGGGAATCTGGCCGTTAATTATCGCTCATTTGACCTCCCGCATTGAAGAGAACCACTTTGCCTGTGTGGGTTTTGTTGTGGGCTTTGGAGGTTTGGGGGCCTTGATTTTCCCTTACCTCTTTGGTTTTCTTGGTGACCATCTGGGTCTGCGCTCTATTTTCTTTTTTGTTCTTGTGCTCAGTGGGTTGTTGTTGGCAACCTTTAGTTCTCGATTTTTCCTGAAAAAGGAGGCATAGACTGTGGCAATAGGAGGCATCGATGTTGGGACCAGTGGTTGCAAAGTGGTCATTTTTAACCTCAAAGGTGAAATACTTGCTCAGGCCTATCGGGAATACCCTTTTGTTGTTCCCCAGCCGGGATGGCTGGAGATAAATCCTGAACTTATCTGGAAAGCAGTCGTTGAGGCCCTTAAAGAGGCAGTTGCTTCCTTGAGAGAACCGCTGGAAGCGATAGGTGTTACCTCGCACGGAGAATCGCTTGTTCCTCTTTCTAAGGAAGGAAAGGCACTGACCAATGTGATCTGCAACTTTGACACCCGCTCTCACCATTATGTCGAGTTCTGGAAGGAAAAACTGGGAAACTGGCCAATTTACCAAATAACTGGTATGCCACTTCACGGCATGTATTCGGCGAACAAAATCCTCTGGTTAAAAGATAACGCGCCCCGGGTATTTGAGGAAGCCTGGAAATTTGTGTGCGTGGAAGATTATGTGCTCTTCAGATTAACTGGCGAGGGTCCTTTTATCGATTATTCAATGGCTGGACGCACCATGATGTTTGATGTGCGGCGCAAGGAGTGGTCTCCAGAGATTCTCAAACTGATAGGAATTGATAAAAGTCGTCTTTCTGAGCCAGTCCCTTCAGGAAAAGTGGTGGGGAGGCTTTCCAAAAGTGTTGCCGAGGAAATTGGACTGGACAGGAGTCCTCTGGTAGTCAGTGGGGGCCATGACCAACCCTGCGGTGTACTGGGATGTGCGGCGAGCAAGGCTGGTGAAGCCATGTATGGGATTGGCACTTCAGAATGTGTGGCTCTTAATCTGGGGAAAAATCCCCCTTTTGATGAAGCTATGATGCGTAATAGTTTTTGCTGTTACCCCCATGTTGTGGAAGGTCACTATCTTACTCTGGCCTATATTGCTTCTGGTGGTTCTTTGCTGCGCTGGTTCCGGGATGAATTTGGGCAGGAGGAAAAACAAATTGCTCAAAAAGAGGGGAAAGACGTCTATCAGGTGCTTATCGAACGTATTCCTGCTCGGCCTTCTTCGCTCCTTATTTTGCCTCATTTTGCAGGTTCAGGAACGCCTTATCTTGATGAGCATTCCCGGGGGGCTATTCTGGGTCTTACTCTGGGAAGCTCCCGCTTTGAGATTTTGCGTGCTATCCTGGAGAGCCTTTCCTTTGAGATGCGCCTCAACGTGGAACTCCTCGAGCAGTTTGGGATGGCGGTTTCTGATTTCAGAGCTACAGGAGGCGGAGCTCGTTCAGCGGTATGGCTGCAGATGAAAGCCGACATTCTGAGAAAACCGGTTTTCACCCTGGAGACCGGTGAGGCGGTGGCACTGGGTACTGCTATACTTGCTGGTCTGGGAAGTGGTTTATTTAAGAGTTGTGAGGAAGGAGCGGCGAATATGGTTCGCATAAAAGAAAAAATCGTGCCCTGTCCGGAAGATGTTTATGAGAAGCGTTATCGTATTTACCAGAAAATATATGGTCAGTTGAAAGGAATTAATTGGGAACTTAGCACTCTTGAACATTTTTAAAACCAGGGAGGCGATTGGCATGAAATTTAAAGGATTTGCTACTGGAGTTTGGGTTTTTGGGTCCTGTCCGGATCGTTTTTGCACCGGAGGGTATAAGAAGGATTCTACTCTCGAAGAAGCTCTGGACCGCATCGCTGGAGTTGAGGATCTTACTGGAGTTATGATTCATTACCCTGCTCCCCTCAATTTTCAAAATGCAGACCATGTTCGCAAAGAACTCGAAAAGCGTGGTCTCAAGGTTGCTTCCTGTGAGGTGGACTTGTTTGGGAGTCCCTTCTTTGCTAAGGGAAGCCTGATTTCAGAAAACAAGGAGGTAAGAACAAAGGCCATCCAGCTTGCCAAAGATACCATGGATATAGCTGAGCAGATGGGGAGCGAAGTTATGAATCTCTGGCCGGGTCAAGATGGCTTCGACTACCCCTTTCAAATCGATTATCGAGCCCAGTGGGATTTACTGGTTGATGCTTTGCAGGAGATTGCTTCACATAACCCCCGAGTCAAGTTAAGCCTTGAATACAAGCTTCGCGAACCCCGGACTCACTCTACTATTTCCACTTCAGGCGTTGCTCTTTTTCTCTCTCTGGCAGTTGGCGCTCCTAACATTGGAGTGACCATAGACTTTGGGCATGCTCTGAACTGCAAGGAATCACCGGGTAATGTGGTAGCTATGCTTGATAAATACGGAAAGCTCTTTGCTCTACATTTAAACGACAATTTTCGCGATTGGGATGACGACATGGCCGTTGGTACGGTACACCTTATAGAAACGCTGGAATTTTTCTATTACCTGAACAACTCTCAGTATACGGGCTGGTTGGGCCTCGATATTTTTCCTTATCGAGAAGACCCTGCTTTAGCCTGTCAGGTGAGCATTGAAAACATAAAGTACCTGTTGCAGATTGTGGAGAAGATAGAGGTTGCCAAACTGAGGGAATGGCAAAAAGAGGCCAATGCTCTGGAGATCCTTCGCTATATAAGAGAACTCCTTTAAACAGGTGAGTTGGATGGTTTATCTTGGCTTGGATGTAGGAACAACGGGCTGCAAAGCGATTGCTTTTGGTGAAAACGGGGAGATTCTCGCACAGGCCTATCGGGAATATCCTCTTTATGCTCCCCAAACAGGATGGTTAGAACTGGATGCTGAGGAAGTTTTTTCAGCGATTGAGGAGTCCTTAAGGGAGGTGACTGCAAAACTTGGTGGCAGGTCACCAGTAAGCATTGCTATTTCTTCCCAGGGTGAAGCAGTGGTACCAGTTGATGAACAGGGCAGGGCACTTGCAAGGAGCATCGTGACTTTTGATGCTCGGGGAGATGCTTTTGTGCCTTTCTTTCGGGAAAAAGTTGGAGAGAAGCGCTTTTTCGAGATTACTGGCATGCCGCTTTCAGGGATTGGGACTGCAAACAAAATACTCTGGTGGAGAGAAAACCTTCCGCAAATCTTTGAGCAAAGCCGTTATTTCCTGTGTTTTGAGGATTTCGTGCTCTTCAAAATGGGAGTAGAGCCGGCAATCAGCTATTCACTGGCTGGGCGCACCATGATGTTTGATGTGCGAAAGGAGAGCTGGTCTTTGGAAATACTGGGTCTGATTGGCGTTGATCCCTCTCGCCTGGCTCGTCCCCTTCCTTCTGGGGAAATGGCTGGGGAAGTAAGCGCATCTTTCCGAGAGCGCATGGGATGGAAGGAGAAGGTGATAGCAGGGGTTGGCGCTCATGACCAGCCCTGCGGTGCCTTGGGGTCAGGAGTAGTAAAAGCAGCACTGGCCATGGATGCAACTGGAACTGTAGAATGCATAGCACCTGCCATGAACAGGCTTTTGCTTTCTGAGGAAATGCGAAGCAACAACCTGTGTTGCTATCATCATGCTCTGCCTGGTCTTTACACTACGCTGGTTTATAATTTCACTGGGGGTTCCATCCTACGCTGGTACCGAGATAACTTTGCCCGCTGGGAGAAAGAAGAAGCACAACGCAGGGGACAAGATGTATATGAATTAATTCTTTCCGATTTACCTGAACAGCCGACTTCGCTTTTGGTGCTTCCTCACTTCACAACTACTGGCACTCCTTACTTTGACAGTCACTCCTGTGGGGTGGTGGTGGGGCTCAAGCTGGAGACTTCTCAGAAAGAGTTTGTGAAAGCGTTGCTTGAGGGAGTTAGTCTGGAGATGAAGTTTAATTTGAAACTGTTACAGGATGCAGGCGTTGTTGTTGAACGCTTAAGGGCTATTGGTGGAGGTGCCAAAAGCAGAGCATGGTTGCAGCTTAAAGCTGATGTGTATGGTATGCCGGTTGAATCACTCAACGTTTCTGAGGCTGCCTGTTTGGGAGCAGCTCTTCTGGGGCGCAAGGCCAGAGAGAATATTCAGGGCTTAAAGGAGCTGGTCAACCGGCTGGTCCGGGTGAAGGAAACCTTTGTGCCCCGGCGGGAATTTCAAGAGCGTTACCAGGAAAAATTCGAAGTGTATCAGCGGATTTATCCTGCACTCAAGAATGTTATCTTGAAAGGAGAGGATAAACCATGAAGGCGGCGTTTTTCATGGGGCCGGGCAACATAGAAGTACGAGAGGTGGAGACGCCTCGACCTGGCCCTGGAGAAGTCTTGATTAAGGTGGCTGCCTGTGCTATTTGCGGTACTGATGTACGTATTTTTCAGCACGGACATCATCATGTAAAGCCTCCCCAGATAACCGGTCACGAGATAGCTGGTGAAATCGTAGAGCTGGGAGAGGGAGTCAGTGGCTATCAGATGGGAGATAAGGTAGTAGTAATTACCGTTATCTCCTGTGGCAGATGCCATTACTGTCGTCGAGGGCTTCAAAATCTTTGTCCGGAGCAGAAATATATTGGATATCACTATGCTGGTGGTTTTGCCGAGTACATGATCATGCCCCGAGAGGGGGTAGAGCGGGGCAATTTGCTGGTCCTTCCTGAAGATGCGGACTTACTGGAATTCAGCCTTGTGGAACCCCTTTCCTGCGTGATCAACGGCCAGTCCTATTTAAACATTGGCCTTGGGGAAAAGGTCCTGGTGGTTGGTGCCGGACCTATTGGCTGCATGCACGTTGTTATGGCTAAAAATCATGGAGCAGGGATGATCATTCTGGCCGATATCTCTGAAAGTCGCCTGGAACTTGCCCGGAGGGTTGAAGCCGACCTCTATGTTAACTCCAGCAAGGAAAATCTTAAGGATAAGGTGCTGGAGGTCACGTCGGGTCTTGGTGTGGATGTGGCTATTGTTGCTGCTTCTTCAAACCAGGCCCAGGAAGAAGTCCTGGAAATGGTCGCCCCCCGAGGTCGTATCAGCCTTTTCGGCGGTTTACCCAAAGACCGCCCCACTATTACCTTTAACAGCAACATTGTGCACTACAAGGAAATTGGTGTTTTTGGAGTTTTTGCATCGCATGCCTCTCAGTACGAAGAGGCTGCAGAGCTGATTTACCGCAAGCGGGTTAATGCTCGTAGTCTCATTACCCACGTGGTGAGTCTTGACGAAGTTGTTGAGGGTATCCAGCTGGTTCGCTCAGGCGAAGCCCTCAAGGCCGTGGTGGCCATGGATAGATAAAAAGTTTCGGGAGGTGAACGGAAAAATGGATCCTCTACCTCTGAAAGATAAGGTGGCCATTGTTACCGGCTCTGCTTCTGGTATAGGGAAAGGCATTGCTTTGCGCTTTGCTGACGAAGGAGCTCACGTTTCGTGTTTTGACCTTAACGAAGAGGGAGCCAAAAATACTGCTCAGGAAATTAAAGGTAAGAATCGCGAAGCGTTGTACTTTAAAGTCGACGTCACCAACAGCCAGGAAGTTGCGGAAGCGGTCAAAAAAACTTTTGAGCATTTTGGACATATAGATATACTCGTCAATTCTGCGGGCATTATTCGTGCTCATTTTATTACCGACGTTCCTGAAGAAATATGGGATGCTATAATAAACGTGAATCTAAAAGGAACTTTTCTCTGTATTCGGGAAGTGGCCAAATACATGATTCAGCAAAAAAGCGGCAAAATCATCAGCATAAGTTCTAAATCTGGAAAAACGGGAGGCTTGTGGCTGGGTGCCTACTGTGCTTCCAAGTTTGGTATCATTGGGCTTACCCAAAGCGTATCCAGAGACCTCGCCCCTTACAAAATCAACGTGAACGCGATATGTCCGGGAAATGTTTTTTCGACCCCCATGTGGGACCTCCTTGATAAGGAATATTCCCGGAAGCTGGGGGTTCCTCCGGAGCAGGTTCGCAAGCTGTATGTCGAGAAAGTGCCTTTGGGACGGGAATGCACGGTTGAGGATGTTGCCAATGTAGCCGTTTTTCTGGCCTCTTCCTATTCTGATTACATGACTGGACAGGCAATAAACGTCACTGGAGGGCAGGAAGTTCATTGAAGCTGCAGAGCATTGGCCTGGTGGCCAATCCCCAGGCTGGTAAGGATATTCGCAGGTTAGTAGCCTACGGAAATGTAGTGGGCAATCGGGAGAAAACTACCCTGATTGCCCGTTTTCTTCTGGGTTTGCAAGCGACCGTGCAAAAAGAAGTTAAGGTCGTGTTTATGCCTGATCCCTATCGTCTGGTGCAATCTGCTCTTGATAACTTGTCTGGACGCGTACCTTTGCTTTCTTTTGAAGAAGCTCCAATGCCCATTTTTGGCGATGCCACTGACACCGTTGCCTTTACCGATTTTGCAGTGAACGAAGCCCGGGTTGACGCACTGGTTACTTTTGGCGGGGATGGAACCAACCGGTTGGTTGCCAAAAAGAGTGCATTGGTACCTATTTTCCCTGTAGCGGTGGGCACCAACAACGTTTTCCCGGAAAATATGGACCCTACTTTGATGGGCATGGCCCTGGGATTTTTTCTGGCAGGGAAAGTTGCTCCTGAGCAGGTTCTTGAGCGCAGCAAGGTGCTCAGGGTCAGGTGTAAAAGTTGTTCAGGCGTTTCCGATCTGGCTCTGGTAGATGTGGCTCTGGCCAGCGAGAATTTCATTGGGGCCAGGGCGCTGTGGGATCCTCACTCTTTAAAAATGGTTGCTGTAACTCAAGCTGATCCTACCAGATTGGGTTTGAGTTCCATCGTTGCTCGCTTATTGAGCATTTCTCCTCAAGAGAAAAGGGGGGCTTATGCTTTTTTGAGCTCCTGTAGCGAGAAGGTGCAAGCTGTTCTGGCTCCCGGCCTGGTAAAGGAAGTGGGCATTGAGAAGTTTGGTATTATAAAGCCAGGAGAGGCGCTGGTCATTACCGGAGAAAAAGGTGTTTTAGCTCTGGATGGGGAGCGGGAGATTCTCGTTCGACCTTCTGAGGAGCTGGCGGTGGTGCTTGAGGATACAGGTCCCGTGAAGGCAAATGCGCGCTTGATTCTGAATTTTGCACAAGAAGGGAGTGTAACGCATGGCCAAGAAGGTAATCATGCCCAAACTGGGTCTTACCATGGAAGAAGGTGTAATTAATAAATGGCTGGTCAAAGAGGGTGACCGGGTAGAGAAAGGAGACCCACTTTTTGAAGTGGCAACTGACAAGGTAAATATGGAGGTGGAAGCCCCGGCTTCGGGAGTGGTGCTTAAAATTCTTTATCCGGAAGGTTCTACGGTGCCTATAACTCAGACTGTGGCCTACATAGGTGAAGAAGGAGAAAAAGTGCCTTCTGAAGAAGAGGCTGCTCCGGAAGTTGTGGAAGAAGTACCGCAGCAAGAAAGCCAGGAAGAAGTTCAGGAAAAAGCCCCTGCCGAGCCAAAAGGTGCTTTTACCGTGGAGACAAAAAGTGGAGAAAGAATAAAGGTTTCTCCTCTTGCCAAGCGCTTAGCCATGGAACATGGTATTGATTTGACTATGGTTGTGGGTACTGGTCCAGGAGGACGAATTATAAAGCGAGATATAGAGAAATTTATTGCAGAGCGGAAAGCAAAACCAAAGGAAGCTGTTAGCGGACCTGGGGTTTCAAAAACTGTGCCCCTTACCAGGATGCGGAAGATTATTGCGCAGCGAATGCTTCAGAGTGTACAGAGCAAACCCCACTTTTTCCTCACCCGGGAAGCGCGGGCCGATGAGCTGGTTGCTCTTCGTGAGCGATTACTCCCCCTGGTGGAAAAACGCACCGGATATCGGGTTTCCTATACCGATATCCTCATCAAGATAGTGGCCCGGGTTCTGGAAGAGTTCCCGGAGGTGAATGCCTATTTTCTGGATGAAGAAATACAGTTCAATGAACAGATAAACATTGGTATAGCGGTAGCCCTGGATGAAGGCTTGGTAGTTCCTGTTTTGCGTGACGCAAACCAAAAAAGCATTGCTTCCATAGTGGAAGAAACCAATAAGCTGGTCCAGAAAGCGCGAGAGGGAAAATTACTTCCTGAAGACCTGGAAGGTGGCACCTTTACCATATCCAACCTGGGCATGTTTGGAGTGGATTCTTTTACGGCGATTATCAACCCGCCTCAGTCGGCAATTTTGGCTTGTGGGGCCATTCGGAAGAAACCATATTTTGATGGCAAAGAAATTATTGCAGCTCATCTCTGGAATCTCACCCTTTCCTGCGACCATCGCATTATTGATGGCGCTACCGCCGCAAAATTTATGAATACCCTGGTGAGCTTTATAGAAGATCCGCTCAGTCTCATTCTTTAAAAAACGGGAGGAGTGGTTATGGATTACTTTCTGGGTATTGATGTGGGCACCACTGGCTGTAAGGTAGTGCTTATTGATGAAGAAGGACGGTTCATTGCTCGTTCTGTGGAGGAATACCCTTTGTTTACTCCCCGTCCCAACTGGGCAGAACAAAATCCACACGACTGGTGGCAAGCAACCCTTAAGGCTATGGAAAAAGTGGTCCAGGCTGGAGGGATTGACCCTGCACAGATTGCTGGTGTGGGTCTCACTGGTCAAATGCACGGTTCGGTGTTTCTGGATGCTCAGGGAGAAGTTCTACGACCAGCTATTCTCTGGTGTGATCAACGGACTGCCGAGGAATGTCGTGAAATTACGGAAATAGTGGGTTTAGAAAAAATAATGCAGATTAACTGTAACCCGGTATTACCTGGTTTTACTGCTCCCAAAATTTACTGGCTTAAGAAACACGAGCCTGAGGTATATCAAAAAGTATCCAAAGTGCTTCTACCCAAAGATTACATCCGGTACTGTCTCACCGGTGGTTTTGCTACCGATGTTTCCGATGCCTCTGGTACTTCTCTTTTCGATGTTCCCAGACGCAGGTGGTCTTCGGAACTGATTGAAGCACTGGGCTTTCGGATGGACTGGTTCCCTCCCAGCTTTGAATCGCCAGAGATTACCGGTTATCTCAAGCCAGAGATTGTGCAACGCTTTGGTTTTCGAGATAAAGTACCGGTGGTTGCCGGTGGTGGCGATAATGCTGCTGGTGCAGTAGGAACAGGGATAGTGGAAACGGGCTTGGTTTCAGCCAGCCTGGGGACTTCCGGTGTGGTATTTGCTTTCAGCGAAACCGTAAAGGTGGACGAAAAAGGCAGAGTTCACACTTTCTGTCATGCCGTTCCAGGTAAATGGCATGTGATGGGTGTTATGCTTTCTGCTGGTGGTTCATTACGCTGGTTCCGGGATCGTTTGGGTCTTGAAGAGCAGGATGTTTCGCAATTGCTCGGGAAAGACCCCTATGAGGTGCTTTCCGAGGAGGCAGCTCTGGCACCCCCTGGAGGAGAAGGACTGCTCTTTTTGCCTTACCTTACTGGAGAACGGACTCCCCATGCTGATCCTTTTGCAAGAGGCGTCTTTTTTGGGTTAACTCTTAAACATCGCAAAAATGAAATGGTGCGGGCAGTTATGGAAGGGGTTACCTTCGGCATGAGGGACTCCTTTGAAATCATCAGGGAGATGGGTATACCCGTTCAGGAAGTACGTGCTATTGGAGGTGGTGCTCGCTCTGCGCTGTGGAGAAAGATTCAGGCCGCAGTTTACGGGGTTCCCCTTTATGGAGTGGAAGTTGACGAAGGACCCGCCTTTGGTGCAGCGCTACTTGCTTCCGTGGGTACCCAAAAGTTTGCTTCGGTCGAGGAAGCTTGCAAAAAAGCTGTGCGTACCACACATTGTGAAGAGCCGGATCCGGAATTGAGCAGAATTTATGAAAAGCTGTACGCTATTTACAGGGACCTGTATCCCGCCTTGCGTGATTTTTATCGCCGGATTGCTCAGGTTTAAATAGCTGAAAGGGTGGTTTCGTTGGACAAGAAAGCAATCTGTCTGGGAGAATTATTAATTGACTTTGTTTCCACGGTAAACGGGGTGTCGCTTAAGGAAGCCCCTGCTTTCGAAAAAGCTCCTGGTGGGGCACCGGCAAATGTTGCAGTAGGCCTTTCCAGATTGGGGATTGAAACTTTTTTTGTAGGCAAAGTTGGTCAGGATGCTTTTGGAGAGTTTTTGAGAGACGTTTTGCAGAGTAATCAGGTGAATACCCGATTTTTGAAAATGACTGATAGGGCGAAGACCACCCTTGCTTTCGTTTCCCTAACCAGAGAAGGAGAGAGAGATTTTGTTTTCTATCGAGAACCAGGTGCAGACACCCTTTTAGACCAGCAAGATATTGAAGAGGAATGTTTCCAGGGCAGGGGAGTTTTCCATTTTGGTTCGCTTACCATGACGCACGAGCCAGCTTACAGCGCTACTCTGAAAGCACTTTCTCTGGCTAAAAAACATGGCTATTTGATTTCTTTCGACCCCAATTTGCGACCTGCTCTCTGGAAAAACCTTGATACAGCGAGAGACAAAATCCGCCAGGCTATGAGTCGCAGTGATGTTGTGAAAGTGAACGAGGAGGAAGCCATGTTTGTAGCTTCCTGTAAGGACCTTCAAAGGGCAATAGAGTTTATCCAGTTTCATTGTAAGCCTTCTTTACTTGCGGTAACCCTGGGTAAAGAAGGGTGTCTGCTTTGTCAGAATGGAAGGCAAATCCGGGTGCCTGGTTTCCAGGTTACTTCAGTAGATACCACTGGTGCCGGTGATGGGTTTGTGGCTGGGCTTTTAAGTTCGCTTTACATGTTCTGGGAGGAACTGAAACAGGGGCATGCTCTTCCGGAAGAGGCACTGCTACATGCTGGAAGAAGAGCGAATGCAGTGGGGGCGTTGACCACGCTTAAAAAGGGAGCAATTCCTGCTTTGCCAACTCAGGACGAGGTGGAGACTTTCCTTGAGGAGAACGTTTGATGATTTATGTTCTCTGTGCCAACCCTGCCTGGGACCGAATGCTGTTTTTTGAAGACCAGCTTCTTCTCAATGCGGTGAACCGGGTACAAAAGGTCATGGAGGTTGCAGGTGGAAAGGGAGTTAACGTTGCCCGGGCTATCAAGACAGTTGGTGGTACTTCGGAGCTTCTGCTTTTTCTGGGGGGTTGGCAGGGCGAGCGGTTTGCTTCTTTTTTGAAGCGAGAAGGCCTGGCCTTCTGTTCTTTCCCCGTTGCAGGAGAAACCCGTATTACCACTGTGTTGCACGAAGAGGGTTCAGGCAGGCACACGGTGATCAATGAGCCAGGGCCTCTGGTTTCTCTGAAGGTAGCTTTACAGGTTGAGCGATATCTGGAAGAAAAACTATGTAGTGGAGATTATCTGGTGCTTTCAGGTTCGCTACCACGTGGAGTACAACGTTCCTGGTATGCAAAGTTACTTGCTCTGGCTCAGCGTAAGAATGCTTACGGTGTGCTGGATACCTCAGGTGTTTCCTTGCAGAGCGCTTTTCAAAATCCTCCTTTTATGGTAAAACCTAATGTAGAAGAAGCTGAAGAGCTTCTTGGTTGGACTATACGTTCCCAAGAAGATAAGCTGAAAGCGGTTTCGGAACTTAAAAAGCGGGGCGTGGAGATTGTAGTTCTTTCTGACGGCTCGCGAGGACTGACAGTTGCTTGGGGATTGAAGCGCTTCCTGGTAAGCGTAGAGGGCGGCCAGGTTGGAGTGTATGGCATAGGTTCTGGAGATACCCTGGTGGGTGCTATGGTTTTTGGTCTGGAGAGAGGGTGGCCTGTGGAAAGAGTTTTACGTTTCGCTACTGCCTGCGGGCTTGCCAATACTTTGCATCCCGGGGCTGGTTATTTCGATCCTCATCTTGCCCAGGTGTTGCAGGAAAAGGTCGTGGTTAGAGAGCTTGAGGAAAAGGGGTGAGCAGTGTGGAGGTTGTGGTAAGAGGCAAAAATCTGGAAGTTACTGACTCAGTAAGGGACTATGTAACTCGCAAGCTCGCCAAGTTAGAGCGGTTTTTCCATAATATTCTTGATGCAGTAGTGCATTTCTACTTGGAGCGAGGATTGATCAAGGTTGAAGTGACCATGTCAGCAAGTGGCATTGTAATTCGGGGGGAGAGCAGTGGCCCGGATTGGAGAACGGCTTTTGATGCGGTGATTGACAAGCTGGAACGCCAGATTAAAAGACACAAAGAAAAACTAAAAAAGAAAGGTGCCTTACGGAAGGAAGAACTTGAAAGCGTGGAAACCGGAGAGTTTGCTCTTGTGGAGTCTGGAAAAGAGGCAAGCGAACCTGGTCCGGGAGAAATTGTTAAAACTAAAGAGTTTGTTCTGCGTCCCATGAGCCTTGAAGATGCTATTTTGCAGATGGAATTTCTGGGGCACAATTTTTTTGTTTTTAAAGACCTTGATGAAGAGCGGGTCAAAGTGGTATATAAAAGAAAAGACGGGAACTACGGTCTTATTGATCTCGTTTACTGAGTGACCATGGAAGAGCAAAAAGTTCCTTTGAGCGAAGTCGAGCGAGCCATTCAGTGTATTGATGGGGTTTTAAAAGCCCGAGTTGTTGGGGATGAACGTTCGGTTTCTGAAATTCATGTCCTTGCCAGACCCTCCAAGCCTCCCAAGCTTTTGGTCAGAGATGTTGAAACTCTGCTTAAGGCAAAGTTTGGTCTTGAAGTGGACCACAAAAAAATCAGTGTTGTAGCCTTCGATGTGGGTGAAAATGACCGGGCAGAGTCCTCATACGCGGTACAGAGACCAGTTTTGTGGAGTGTAAGCTGGCGGAAGAGCATGAACCGGGCACAATCCGAGGTAGAAATCCGATTTATGGGTAAGATTTATCGCGCGAGTGCTGAAGAAGAGGGTTGGAGCGGTCGGGGGTGGAATCACCTCATAGCTGAGGCCACTCTGGATTGCCTGAACCAGATTGTGGGCGTTCCCTCTTTCTTTGCCCTGAGAGGGGTAGCAGTTCGGGATTTTGGCGATGTGGAAGTAGCGCTTTCCTTTGTGGATTGTCGCCCCGATAAAGGTTCAGGCAGCATGCTGGTGGGCACTGCCCTGGTAGGTGATGAAGTAGCTGAGGCAGTGGCCAGAGCTACCCTGGATGCTGTGAATCGCCGTTTGATCCTGTACGTTGAGAACCAACCTTGATCCGGAACGGGCCACCTTTGGAAGTAAGCGGAGCGGCCATTTCCCGTCTCTTGACTTCAGCGGAGGGAGACGGAGAACGGGAAAGGGAGGCTGAAAAAAGTGGCCAGATTGGTAAGCATTCTTTTGGGCCTTTTGGCAATTGTCCTGGCAAGTGGTGCTGGCTTCACCTGGAGGTAGCAACGAACATCGAAGAAGCTGGAAGTAAGCTTCTGGTGGCCCGTTCCGGATGTGGGAAGTGAACGTGAAAAAAGAAGCAATCCTCAATTTGTACATAGTAGCAGTAGCGCTTGCTGGAATTTTGATTTGTGGTTGGGCACTTTGGAATTTCAATCTTTCTTTTGCCAATTTCTTCTTTTTGTTCTTTTTTTTGGCACTCACTTTGATTGCTGAACTTTTACCCGTACCTCTTCCCAACCGGGCTGCAATATCGGTGAGCTTTGCCATTGTGTATGGAGTTATTCTTCTTTCTTCTCCCCTTATTGCCGCTTTAATTGCTTTTGGTGGCGCTTCCTTAGGTACTTCCAGGTTTGGATTGCGCAAGGCGCTCTTCAACGGTTCTCAATATGCCCTCTCTGCCTATTTTTCGGGTAGGGTTTTCGAACTTTTGGGAGGATATGGTTTTGAGTGGACTAATCCCCAGCTTTACATAGCGATAGTGCTTTCCGTTTTGACCTTTTTTGCGGTCAACGCCTTTTTGGTAATGGGGGCTATCTCTTTGAGCGAAGGGGTGCCCCTGCGCTTACTCTGGAAACAGGATATAAACGGCATTCTGGTTCAGTACTTTGCTTTGTTTCCACTTTCGGTGCTTCTTTATCTCATTCACTCCACGGTAGGGTATGCAGGAATTCTCCTTTTCTTTTTTCCGCTTCTTGTGGCCCGTTACTCTTTCAAGCTCTATGTGGAAACCAAGAAAACACATCTTGAGCTTTTGCGAGCGCTTACTGCAGCTCTGGACGCCAAAGACCCCTATACCCAGGGTCATTCTCTGCGGGTAGCTCAGGTTGCCCTTAAAATTGCCAGTAGGTTCAAATTACCCGAACGGCGTTTGGAGATGCTGGAGTACGCTGCACTTCTTCATGATGTGGGAAAGATTGGTATTAAGGATGCTATTTTGCTGAAGCCTCAGAAACTCACCGCTTCGGAGTATGAAGTTATCAAAACCCACCCCCTGGTAGGGTATGAAATAGTGGCCAATGTGGATTTTTTGCGGGAGGTTGCTGAAATCATACGTTCTCACCATGAGCGCTGTGATGGAAGTGGTTATCCTGATGGCAAAAGGGCTGAAGAACTTTCTCTTGAGGCAAGAATTCTTGCTGTGGCTGATGCGTTTGATGCGCTTACTTCGGACCGCCCTTATCGTCGAGCTTTTGCAATTCAGGAAGCGTTGCAGATTATGAAAAATGATGAACGAGGGCGCTATGACCAGGAAATCCTGGGAATTCTCGAGGCCATTGTGAAAGAAGAAGGGAAGGACCAGCGATGATGCTTGCCGATTTTCTTCTGCTGGGTATTCTGGTGGGCTGGTTGGGAAAAGGGAGTCTCTGGAGGCTTGCCGAGGCCCGAATCCCTGCTTTCTGGGTTATAATTGGTGGTTTTCTGATTCGTTTTTCAAGCTTCTGGATTCCTTTTGCCTGGTCACGGTGGTTGGGAATTATTGGGATGTTTCTGATTTTTGGGGCTTCTCTTTCAGGCTTCAGAGTGCGGGGATTTAAGCTTATCTCGTTGGGTGCCTTTTTGAATTGTTTAGTAATGCTTTTCAATCAAGGAAGGATGCCCGTCTGGACGGATATGGCCCTGCGACTGGGGCTTTTCTCTCTGGTAGAGCGTTTGCGGCAGGGAGCATTCGCTGAGTATGTTGCCCTGAGCAGTTCAGGAAGGCTTTTTTTTCTGGGCGATGTCTTGCCTTACTTCTCGCTTCTTTTTAGGAAGTTTTTTGTAGTGAGCGTGGGTGATTATCTTCTGGGAGTGGGTGTTTTGATTTTTGTGGTACATTTTATGAGGTATGGAGGAACCACTTTTGCCGAAAGGAATAATAAAGCAGTCCATTAAAAAAGCCGTGATTCCAGTTGCTGGTTTGGGAACTCGCTTGCTTCCGGCTACTAAAGCGCAACCCAAGGAAATGCTCCCCATAGTGGATAAACCAGCGGTGCACTACGTGGTGGAAGAGGCTTTGCGTTCAGGGATTGAGAGCTTGCTCTTTGTAACCGGGCGAGGGAAAAGAGCGCTTGAGGATTATTTTGACTATGCAGTTGAACTTGAGCAGAAGCTGGCTGAGAAGGGAGATTGGGAATCTCTGGAGCTGGTGCGGGAAGTGGCGGAATACGCACGGATCTTTTACGTCCGTCAGAAATTGCCCCGGGGGTTAGGCGATGCAGTGCTTTGCGCAGAGCACTTCGTAGGAGATGAGCCTTTTGCAGTTTTGCTTGCTGATGATTTAATCAGTGCAGAAACGCCTTGTTTGGCCCAGCTCATGCAGGTTTATAGAGAGCGAGGGGGTGCCGTGATTGCGGTACGGGAAGTGCCGCTGGAGGAAGTTTCTTCCTGGGGTATAGTCGAGGTGGAAGAAGTGACTGCTCAGGTTTTTCGAGTGCGGGGTCTGGTTGAAAAGCCCGACCCGGAATGCGCTCCTTCCAATCTGGCCATTGTGGGAAGGTATCTCCTTCCGTCTTCAATTTTTGAAATTTTGAAGAATACGCCTCCTGGAAAAGGAGGCGAAGTCCAGTTAACGGATGCTCTTGAAAAGCTTCTTGAGGAGGAAGAAATCTGGGCTTTGCGCTTTAGGGGAGACCACTTTGAAGTGGGGAGTAAGCTCGGGTATCTTAAAGCCAATATTGCTCTTGCCTTAAAAAGGCAAGAGTTGGCACCAGATTTGTACAGATTTTTAAAAGCATTTTTGAGTGATTCTCAAGAAGGAGGTTGATGGCGTATGGCTTTTGAAAAGGTAAGCTATGCTGGATGGGAACAGTGTGTACGCTTAAATAATCAGCAGATAGAGCTTGTGGCAACCCAGGAAGTTGGCCCCCGAATCATCCGTTTTGGGTTTCGAGGGGGAAAAAATGTTTTTGGAGAGATAGCAGCCGATTTGGGCAAAAAAGGTGGTGAAGAGTGGCGGCTTTATGGAGGACATCGCCTCTGGCATGCCCCGGAAGCCAAGCCTCGCACTTATTATCCTGATAATCAACCAGTAAATGTTTCGGGAGAAGAGAATTTGCTGGTTTTGGTGCAACCCGAGGAAAAGACTACTCACCTTGAAAAGAGAATAATCCTGGAAATGGATGAAGAGGAAAATCATGTTAAAGTAACTCACCAGATCTTTAACCGTGGTTTGTGGGAAATCGAATTTGCGGCCTGGGCGCTCAGTGTGATGTGTCCTGGTGGATTTGCTATTGTGCCCCAGGAACCTTTTGCTTCTCACCAGGAATTGCTTACTCCGGTAAGGCCGGTGGTTCTTTGGGGTTACACTGATATGAGTGATCCCCGCTTCAGGTGGGGGCAAAAGTACGTCACTCTCAGGCAGGATCCGCAGATTGCTTCACCTAACAAAGCTGGATTTGGCAATACTCAGGGATGGGCGGCTTACTGGACAGAAAATTTTGTTTTTTTAAAGCTCTTTTTCTATCAGCAGAGAGTAAAGTATCCTGATTTCGGCTCCACAGTAGAGGTGTTTACCAATGGTGACTTTCTGGAGCTGGAGACCCTGAGCCCGCTCTGCAGAGTTTTCCCTGGAGAAGCGGTGGAACATGTAGAACACTGGTTTCTTTTTAAGGTGGAAGAACCTTTCCAGGACGACGATTCTTTTATCGATGCGACTTTGCTTCCACTTGTAAACCGGGCCTGGAAAAAAATTAAAGCCTGAAACACAGGGAGGTGTTCTCTTTGCAGATTTCTTTCTGGGGAGCGGCTCGGGAAGTTACCGGTTCCTGTTATCTTCTGGAGGGTGAGAAGCAACGTTTTCTGGTGGACTGCGGTATGTTTCAGGGCCGGGGTGAACACCGCAATGAACAACCCCTGCCTTTTCCGGCCCAGAGTCTGGATTTCGTCATCTTAACCCATGCTCACCTGGATCATTCAGGAAGAATACCGCTTCTTGTAAAGGAAGGTTTTCGGGGAAAAATCTATGCTACTGCTCCTACCATAGAGCTCTGTGAGATTTTATGGTTGGACACGGTAAAACTGATGCAGGAAGAAGCTGACCGCTTGAACCGTAAAAGGAAACGTGCCGGTCAGGAGCTGGTGGTGCCTCTTTTTGGGGAACAGGAGGTGCGAGAAGCCCTTTCCCTGTGCGAGCCGGTGGGTTATGACCAGCTGATGCGCCATGGAGAAGTGGAGTTTGTTTTAAGAAACGCGGCTCATATCCTGGGTGCAGCGCTGGTAGAATTGTGGTGTTCTGGAATTAAGCTGGTTTTTTCTGGTGATCTGGGACCCTTTGATAACGTTATGGAGGGTTCCCCTCCGGTGATTGAAGAAGCCGATTATGTGATTGTGGAGTCTACTTACGGAAATCGCAGGCATCGTTCTTTGGAAGATACCCGATCTGAGTTCAAGGAGGCTGTCTTGAGTGCCCAGAGTGGAGGAGGGAAGGTTCTCATTCCCTCTTTTGTGGTGGACAGAGCACAGCGCATTGTTTATGAGTTGTCTCTCCTGAAAGACCAGGGCCTTTTGGACCTTCCCTGTTATTTTGATAGTCCCATGGGTGAGAAAGCGACGCGATTGTATGAGAAGTACCTCTCTTTGCTCTCCGGGGAGATTGAACGCTATGTTTTGCAGGGTCGTAACCCTTTTCATCTTTCTGGCTTAAAATATGTGAGTACGCCTGAAGACTCGAAAAGCATAAACGATATTGACCGGGCTCTGGTGATTGCGGGAAGTGGTATGTGCAATGGGGGACGTATTGTGCACCATCTCAAACATGCTCTGTGGAGAGAAAACACCAGTTTGATTTTTGTTGGGTACCAGGCTCAGGGTACTCTGGGAAGAAGGATTGTGGACGGTGCCAGGCTGGTCAGAATCCTGGGTGAAGAGGTTGCGGTTCGAGCAAAGGTTTACACCATCAATGGTTTCTCAGCGCATGCTGACCAAAAGGACCTTTTGCGCTGGACAGACTATTTTAAAAATCAGCCTCTCTTTGTAGTGGTCCATGGTGAAGAGAGTGTTGCTGAACAATTTGCCCTTTTGCTGCGCGAAAAGGGTAGAGAAACCCTGGTGCCTCATTTTGGTGAACGTTTCGACCTGGTAGCCAGAGAAACAGTGGCTGTACCTTCTGAAAAAACCGTTTCTGTTTCTCAGCGCTTTCTTGAAGGAATAATGGAAGAGGTTACCAAGCTCCAAGAAGAAATTGCTGACCTGGATCAGGATACGGAAGCCCTGGTGCGCTCTGCCTATCTTCTCTTGCGGGAAGCCACACGTCGAAAAAACAAAGCTCTTTAACCAATGAATTCCCGCAATATGGAATTGGAAGGAACCAGTGAGGGGCTAAGGGGTATAAAGTGATTAAGAAAGCTATATAGCCGGTAGGCTTCGATGTATTCTTCCTCTTCAGGAGTAATACCTCGCAGCAGGCGTTCTGCAAAGGTTCGCAGGATGCTCAGCTCGTATATAAGCGAGGAGTTAAACATCAAATCGGCATCTTCCTGAAAAGGAAAGATGAATTCTTCTTCGCCCCTGCGGACCGCAGGCCACATTTTGAATACTTCCTGAGCGCTACTGTTTCTAAACTGATTGTCACGGACCAGCCTTCGTACCAGGCGACAGTCGGTGGTGGAGATGCGGTTGTGGTCGTCAAGGTTAATCTGGGTTATGGCACTTACGTATATTTTGAATTTCTGCTCTTCAGGTATTTCCTGACTGAGCAGGGGATTTAGAGCGTGCAGGCCTTCCACCACAATTATGCCTTCGGGCTCCAGCTTGGTTTTCTGGCCGGTTCGTTCTCGGCTTCCAGTTATGAAATTGTAGCGAGGTATTTCCACTTCCTGACCTTCAATTAGAGCTGCAATCTGGTTTTTAAAGAGTTCAAGGTCCAGGGCTTCGGGGCGTTCCCAGTCTGCAAGTTTTTTGTGTTTGAACTCTTGGTGAGAACGAAAATAGTCATCGAGAGAGATGGTAATAGGATTCCAGCCGTTGACCCTGAGCTGAGTGTATAGTCTGCGGGCAAAAGTTGTTTTTCCAGAAGAGGAAGGCCCAGCTATGAGTACCAGCTTGAGAGCCCCCGGCGCTGAGTTATAAAATCTGCAATTTGGGCTATTTTTTTCTCATGGAGTGCTTCCGAGATGGAAACAATTTCTTTACCTTTGCCCTGGACTATGGCCTGATTTAACTCACCCACGTTTTCTATCTGGACAATCTCCGCCCATTGCGCTGATTCTTGAAAGATCTGGAAAAGTTTGGGTCGAAAAAGGTAAGGAGGCAAGGTATCCAGGTTGGAAGATGTGGGCAACTGAATAATAAAGCCGGGTGGTATCAACACGAAACCAAAGCTTTTCAGGTATCCTGTGGAAGGGCACAGGGGTCCATAATAGTAGTCCCGATAATTTTCAAGGCAATAGGTAGGTACGGTTTCTATGCGCCAGTATTTGAAAAGCAGAGTAAGGTCTTCTCGTTTCTGGGCACTGTAGGTTTGGAAGGCCTGTTCCCAGCTCATTATTTCCTTTTTGAAGGGGCGGTTCTCAGAGATTTTTTGCCGCATTTTTTGCTCGATGAGTGCCATTTCCTGCGCAGTCAGGGTCTTGCTTTCTCTCTCTATCTTACAGAAAAGCCCATCTCCGATGGAATGGAGGACCTTTAGACGGGCATCCGGAAAAACTTCTTTGGTAGCCCAGCCCAGAAGAAAGAGCAGACTTCGGGTGTAGGTTCTTTTTCCTTCAGGATGTGCAAAAGAAAAAAACTCTACCTTACACTCTTCTTTGTCGATTGTGGTGTGTAAATCAACCAGCTGTCCATCGAGCTGGGCTGACATTATCTGGTAAAATGTTTCAGGATAAAGATTCTGAGTAATCTTGAGAAGCGTTGTTCCAGTGGGAAACGTGAAATACTGGTTTTCGTTGACAACCAGAACCCGGGATTTTAAAGTTTCGTTGACCATTTGGTATTCCTCTTTTTTCGTGTTGGCATTATTTTAAAACAAAAACGGTAGAGGGTGAAGTCTTTTGGAAAAAAGAGTGTATCACCTTGCTCTGAAAAAAAATGACCTGGCAGGGGCCAGGATAGCTCTTATTCCTGGGGATCCCTGGCGCTGTGGTGTTCTGGCATCTGTGTTCCGGGTGCAGAAAGAGCTGGCCTTTCATCGTGAATTCAGGAGTTTCTGGGTTCAGGATGAGGGAGAGCCAGCACTAATTGTCTCTTCGGGCATAGGAGGTTCTTCTCTTTCCATAGCCGTTGAGGAACTGGCCCAGTTGGGGGTGCAGTTTTTTTTACGGTTGGGAACCTGTGGGGCTATTCAGGAGCATATTGCTCCTGGAGAACTGATTATTAGCGAAGGTGCGGTGCGTATGGACGGCGCTTCCCTGCATTACGCACCTCTTGCTTATCCTGCCTGTGCGAATTGGGGGATGGTTAAGCTACTTCGTGAGGCCTGCCTGAAGCTGGGTTATCGTTTTCATACCGGCATTACCTGTTCTTCAGCAACTTTTTATCCGGGTCAGGAACGTTATGATACTTATTCTGGTTATGTTATTCGTGCTCTTCAAGGTAGCCTTGAGGAATGGAAGCGTCTGGGTGTTTTGAACTATGAAATGGAAACCGCTACCCTTTTTACCATGTGTAGAGTTCTGGGTCTTCAAGCAGGAGCGGTATGTGGGGTCCTGGTGAATAGGAATAGCACTGAAGAAGTTGATTCCTCTTTGGTGGAGAAAGTGGAATTAAAGTTGGCCCTGGTAGGTAAGGAAGTAGTCAACGCACTTTCCGGCTGGCCCGATTGAGAGGGAAGGGACATGCCTGTACATTCTCTGGTTGTTTTTTTGTACGAGCGGAATATGTTTTTGTTTCTTCTGGTTTTTAGTCTGGTGCTGGGTGTTTTGCTGGGATTTTGTTTTGGAAGAATACGACGGTTGCTTTTTGCAGTAAGTACTTTTCTGGTGGTTTTCTTTTTGATAGGGTATGTGTGGAGCCGTTTTGTAGGGAGAACTATTACTCTGCAGGAGATGCTGTCTACATGGTATACTCTACGGCTTTTTCCCTGGCCAGTTCTGGTTTTCCAGTTTCTGGTAGCCGTTGCTTTGGGTCTTCTGGTGGTCTTGCGACGTGGTTTTTATCCCTTAGGACGATTTTGTACGGTGCTTTTTCTCTCTTTGCAACTTGTGTATCTTCTTGTCTGGTTGGGGCGTTGGGTGGATGTTTTGAGGCCTCTGGAAAGAGCTCCTTTGGAGTTCTTTTTGTGGGGTATTTTGTTGCTGAGCGTGTTGAGCTTGGCCTGGAAAAGAATGGTGGTTCTTGTAAGCAGTTTTCTGGCGAGCGCTCTTTTTATGGTTGCCTATTTACTGGTTTTGGAGTGGGGAAACTGGCTTAACCTTTTTTGGGGGAGTACACCTTTTCTGGCTTTTCTTTTTCTGGGACTGGCTGTGGTTATGTTCAGCGCCGAAGAAAGGGCGTGAATAGGGTATGGAAAATAGAGATTATGCAGTTCGCCTGATGGTTGAGGATACAGCGGTGGTGGGATATGTTGCTCGCACCACTTTTCTGGTGGATAAAGCGCGGAAACTGCATGCTACCTTCCCGATTGCCACTGCTGCTTTAGGTAGAGCGTTAACTTTGGCTTCCCTGATGGGAATAGGGCTTAAAGAGAATCAGCGGGTTACCCTTCAAATTCGCTGTCGGGGGCCTTTAGGTGGCCTTCTGGTGCAGGCTAACTGGAAAGGAGAAGTTAGGGGGTATGTGAGCAATCCTCAAATTATTCTGCCTCCTCGCGAGGAAGGGAAGCTCAACGTTGAGGATGCAGTCGGCGTGGGTTCACAACTTCTGGTGGTTAAAGACTTGGGATTGAGAGAACCCTATGTGGGCAGTGTTGAAGTTCAGAAGGGAGGCATAGCCTATGACCTCGCCTATTACTTTGCACTCTCTGAGCAGCTTCCTTCAGCTTGCAGTGCAGGAGTGTACGTTGGAAAAAACGGCGAAGTTTTGGGAGCAGGAGGGTTTATCATTCATACTCCTCGGGGGACAGCTCAGGAAGTGATTTCGGTTCTTGAGAAAAATATTGCTTCTTTGGGTGAAGTAAGCAAAAGATTGTATCGAGGTGCAGAACCCGAAGAGCTGGCAGAAGAACTTTTTCGAGGTCTTCCTTATCGCTTGACGGGAAAGGAGAACCTCCGTTATCATTGCCACTGTTCCAGGTGGCGGGCAGAGCGAGCTTTGCTCCTTCTGGGTAAAGAGGAACTCGAAGATTTGCTTCGTAAAGAAGGATGGGGAGAAGTGAGCTGTCCCTTTTGTGGGAAAGTGTACACTTTTAGTGGAGAAAAACTGAAAGCAATGATTACTTACCTTAAAAACAGGGGCGGAAATCATGAAAGCAACCAGGATTGACTACGAACAGGAGTTGAATGAAGAACAGCGTAAAGTGGTTTTCGCGGGCGATGGCCCAACGCTGGTCATAGCTGGGGCGGGTTCGGGGAAAACCCGCACCATAACTTATCGAGTTGCCTACCTTGTAGAGCAGGGTGTCGATTTTCGCAAGATTCTGCTGGTTACCTTTACCAACAAGGCTGCTCGGGAGATGCTGCATCGGGTAGAAGGGCTTTTGGGCATTTCTCTGGAGGGTATCTGGGGTGGTACCTTCCACCATGTTGCCAATATTATTCTGCACCGGGAAGCCAGGAAAGTTGGGTATCAACCCGGATACACCATTCTGGACCGCGAGGACCAGAAGGTTTTACTTGAGGGATGTATTGCTGAGGCGGGGATTGATGTTCGGGCTCGACGTTTTCCAAAAGCAGACCTTCTGGGAAATGTTATTTCCTTGCACCGCAATACTTTTTTGAGCATTGAGGACATTCTGGAAAAGTATTACCCTCAATTTCTGGAGTTTGCGAATGCCATAGCTGGTATTTTCGCACTTTATCAGGAACGCAAACGAGAGATGAACATCATGGATTACGATGACTTACTCTGGTATCTATGGACTCTGCTCAAGGAAGATGAGAAGTTGCGTAGAAAGTACGGTGCACTTTTTGAGTACGTGCTGGTTGATGAGTATCAGGATACCAACCTCATTCAGGCTGAAATCGTTGACTTGCTTTCTGAGGAGCACCGCAACCTGCTGGTGGTGGGAGACGATTCTCAGAGCATTTACTCTTTCCGAGGAGCTAATTTTGCCAATATTCTGGATTTTCCGCGCAAATATCCTGATGCTGCGGTTTACAAACTGGAGACCAATTACCGGAGCACTCCCGAAATTCTCAACCTTGCCAATAAAATTATTCTCCACAACAGCCAGCAGTTTTACAAGACGCTGCGTCCGGTACGAAGAAGTGGTGAAAAGCCTCAGGTGGTAACTGCAAAAGATGTACTGGATCAGGCTCGTTTTGTGGCTACCCGGATTCTGGAGCTGCGTCAGGCAGGTTATCGCTTGAACGACATGGCAGTTCTCTACCGAGCTCATTATCAGAGCATGGAACTTCAGATGGAACTGACCCGTCGAGGTATTCCCTTTGAAGTGCGCTCTGGATTGAGATTCTTCGAGCAGGCTCACATCAAAGATGTGGTAGCTTATCTCAAGATTGTTTCCAATCCGCTGGATGAGATTGCCTGGAAAAGAGTACTCAAGATTTACCCGGGCATTGGTAAAGTTACTGCTTCTCGTATCTTTGAGCGGGTGAAGGAATCTCCCGATCCCTTCTCGGCCCTGGAACGCTTGGTTGAGGAAAAGGAGCTCCCAGCCAACGCTCAAAAGAGCATACAGAGCCTTGCTGCGCTTCTTTTGCGCTTGGAAGAGCTTGAAGCTTCTCCTTCTACTATGATTAAAGAGGTTGTTAGCTCTGGGTATCAGGAATATCTGGTAACCCGATATCCCGACCACCGGGAACGGTTGCTGGATCTTGAAGAACTGGCTAACTTTGCTTTCCAGTATCGTTCTTTGGATGCGTTTTTGAATGAACTGGCTCTCTTGGGGGAAATGGAGGCAGAAACCATAGTGCTGGGTGGTATTCCTGACGAGAAACTCACTCTCTCCAGTATTCACCAAGCTAAAGGCTTGGAGTGGGATGTGGTTTTTGTTATTTGGTTATGTGAGGGTGGGTTCCCTTCTTCGTACAGCTTGAAAAATAAAGAAGACGTTGAAGAAGAGCGAAGACTTTTTTATGTGGCCTGCACCCGGGCACGGGACCACCTCTTTCTATGTTATCCTCTCCTTGGTGAAAGCTCTTTTCGGGATGGCAAATTTATCCGCAAACCCTCTCGCTTTTTGAGAGAGCTGGACCCTGGATGTTATGAGAAAGTAAACCTTACCAGAGAGCAACTGCTGTGAACCAGAGGTAAACGCTGCATGCTTTCTCGAAGAGACTATATCCGTAACTTTGTGGTTGACTCCTTGGATTATAGTTTTTTTGCTCTGGCCCTGACTTTGGGTTCCATTACCACCTTTCTGCCCCTTTTTGCACGTAGACTTGGAGCAAGCAATTTTCAGGTTGGTCTGATACCCGCCATTGCCTATCTGGGCTGGTCAGTGCCGGCTCTATGGGGTGGACGTTACTCGAGTAAGCTGGATTTAAAATTGCCCTTTGTATTAAAGTTTACTTTTCTGGAAAGACTCCCTTTCCTGGGTCTTTCCCTGGTGGCGTTCTGGTTGGTTCCTGGCTCCAATTCCCTGGCTCTTCTTTTAACCTACCTTCTGCTGGGTGTAGCTTGTTTTGCGATGGGCTTTCTGGGACCTATCTGGATAGAGATGATTGGCAAAGTGATTCATCCCCGACGTCGGGGTCTTTACTTTGCGCTGGGTAACGGCATAGGGGCTCTGATGGGGATATGGGGTTCAAGGATAGCAGAAGACTTTTTAAAGCGATATCCTTTTGCTACCAATTTCGGATACTGCTTTGGTTTGGCTTTTCTGGCTCTGCTGGTTTCTTATCTCTTCTTGGCGTTGACCAGAGAAGAAAAAGAGGTAATCCATCGTCCGGATACCAACATCTGGTCATCCATTCCACGCATTCTTAAGGTGGACCGCAATTTTACAAACTTTTTAATTGCTCGCATCTTCCTGGCCCTGGGGGTGATGGGAAGTTCTTTTTATACTGTATTCACGCTTTCCGCTTTTCAGGTTTCTGATGCGACCGTTGCGCGCTACAACGCCTTTTTGATGGGTGCTCAGGCTCTGAGCAACTTTCTGTGGGGACCCCTTGGTGACCGGATGGGACATAAACTGGTGCTCATTTTGGGGGCTGTACTGGTGGTGTTGAGTAATCTCATAGCCCTTGTTTCTTCAAATGATGCTGATTTCTTCCTGGCTTTTGCGCTTTTCGGTGCCTACTATAGTGCTCTGTCTGTTGCCGGGGTGGCTATATTGCTTGACTTTGCACCCCCACGGGGCAGGGGAGATTACCTGGGGATAGGAAGCTTTGTGGCAGGCTTTCCCTCTTTTCTGGCTCCGCTGCTTGGGGGCAAACTGGCTGACCTGGTTGGCTACAGAACTCTGTTTTTATGTTCCTTCCTGGTGAATCTACTGGGATTTTTATGGTTATTTTTTGGAGTGAAGGAGCCCCGGGCGTTCAGGGAAGGAGAGTGAAACGATGGCAAGGTTTTTGATGTTCCAAGGTACAGCTTCTTCTGCTGGAAAAAGCGTAATTGCGGCAGGTATGATTCGCCTGCTGCGAAATAAGGGATTAAAGGTGGCTCCTTTTAAAGCTCAGAATATGTCTTTAAACTCAGGGGTAACCCTGAGGGGGGAAGAAATGGGGAGGGCTCAAATACTCCAGGCTCAAGCTGCGGGTGTTGAGCCCGATGCTCGCATGAACCCGATTTTGCTTAAACCTCAAGGTGGAAATGCCATCCAGGTGATTGTCAGGGGAAAGGTGTGGAAAACCTGTTCTTCTTTTGAGTATTATCAGTACGTTGAGGACCTCTGGCAAGTGGTCAAAGAGAGTCTGGATTCGCTGGCTCAAGAGTTCGACTTCGTGGTGATGGAGGGTGCAGGCAGCCCGGCAGAAATTAACCTGCGTCGCAAGGACCTCGTGAACATGCGGGTGGCGAAATATTGCAATGCTCCGGTTATCTTGATAGGCGACATTGACCGGGGAGGGGTTTTTGCATCGCTGTACGGTACCTGGGCACTTTTTGAGGAGGAGGAAAGAAAACTTTTACAGGGTTTTTTGATCAATAAATTTCGGGGTGAGCGTAGAATTCTGGAACCTGCTTTGCAGGAGATAGAAAAATTGACTGGCGTTCCGGTGTTGGGAGTTCTTCCCTATCTCAAACTCCACCTTGACGAAGAAGATAGCCTTTCTAAGCACTTAGAGGGTGGCGAGCGTCAGGTTGTTGGGGACGTTTTGCGAGTGGGAGTTATTCGGCTACCGCATATTGCAAACTATACCGACTTTCAGCCTCTGGAGAGAGAGCCTTATGTAAAACTTAGCTACATAAATTCGGCCAAGGAACTGGCAGGTCTGGACCTTCTGATTATTCCTGGTACCAAAAACACCTTTTCCGACCTTGCCTGGTTAGTTGAGCAGGGGTTTGCTGAAGCTATAGAGGGTTTTCTGAAGGCGGGTGGGCTGGTAATGGGCATTTGCGGGGGGTTTCAGATGCTTGGGGAACGCTTGGTTGATCCCTGGGGTCTTGAATCTCCAAAGGGCACAGTTTCTGGCTTGGGAGTGCTTGCCATGGAAACCTATTTTGCACAGGAAAAGGTTTTGCGCCAGGTCGAAGGTTATCTTGCTGATGACCAGAGTGCAAGGTTTGCAGGTTATGAAATCCATATGGGCAGGACGCATTTTAAGAAGGCATATTCCCCCTTTCTGGTGATTGATAAGCTTCTGGGTCAGAGTGTTCAGCATTTTGAAGGGGTGTGTGTGGATAAGCGGATTTTTGGAACCTATGTGCATGGTATTTTTGACCGTGCAAGCTTTAGGAAACGCTTTTTCGATTGTCTGAAGCAACAAAAAGGGCTGCCAGTTTTAGGCATAGACATAAAAGCCGCTGCTTCTTGGGAAGATATTCGGGAACAAGAACTGGATAAGCTGAGCATAGTTCTGGAAGCAAATCTGGACCCAAATTTTCTGAGCCGTTTACTGGCTGGCCAGTAGCTCTTCCTGACTTCCCTGGTCCGGCATTTCCTTTTTCACCAGAACCTTGTTTTCCCAGCGCCCGCTCCGATAGTAAGCGAGGGCTACCAGGAAGCCAGCCACGGGACCCGTGGCCATGCCAATCCAGATGCCCCGGGCTCCGAGCCCAAAGTATATGGCCAGAAGCCAGGAGAGAGGCAACCTGATAAGCCACAGGGAAATCAAGGTGTTAATCATAGTTTGCAGGGTGTCTCCAGCCCCCCTCAGAAATCCGTTGACAGCAAACATTAGTGAAAAGGGAATGTAAGAGAACGACACAATCTGTAGGTATTCTTTGCCAATGGCGATGACCTGCTCTTCGGTGATGAATATGCGAATCAGGTTTTCAGCTCCAAAGAAGACTAAAGTCGCAATGGGCAGTGCAAAGCAGAAAGCAATGATTGCTCCCCAGCGGAACACCTCACGGGAACGCTGGTAATCTCCAAAGCCCAGATTTTGCCCAGCCACCGAAGAAATGGCTACACTTATGGTCATGGCGGGAAGAAAAGAAAACTGGTCAATTCGGGTGGCTGCTCCGTAGGCAGCTACCACCTTTTCTCCGAAAAGATTGACCAGGGAAGTCATAGCCAGAATACCCAATGATACAATGCTTTGCTGTACCCCGGCTGGCATACCCAGTCGGAACATAGTGGTTATGGTCGGCCAGTCCCACCAGCTACTTTTTCTTGAGAAAGAGACAATGTTGAGTTTGAAAAGGATGAAAAGACCAATGAGTCCTGATACTCCCTGAGCAATGGTTGTGGCTAAGGCTGCCCCAGCTACCCCCAGAGGGGGAAAGGGCCCAATGCCCAGAATCATCAGGGGGTCAAGAACGATATTGATAATGGTAGCATAGATGAGGAGATAAAGGGGAGTTTTGGCGTCTCCCATGCCTCGCAAAATGCTACTTATCGCATTGTAAAGGAAAAGAAAGGGTAAACCCCAAAAGATTATGGTTAGATACTGCGAGGCCAGTTGTTTGATGGTTTCTGGGGTACGAATTGCATTCAGAATGGCCAGGTGGAAGTTAATACCCACAAAAGCCAGGACTATCCCCAACAAGGTGAGTAAGACCAGGGCGTTGATCACTGTTTTCTGGACTTCGTCATCTCTTCGGGCTCCCAGATACTGGGCTACCATGATGTTAGCGCCCATTCCCAGTCCAAACACAAAGGAAATCAGTATAAAAAGCACGGGGAAGCCTACTGATACCGCTCCCAGTGCTTCGGCACCCAGAAATCTTCCTACCCAGATGCTGTCTACCGTGTTGTAGAAAGTTTGCAAGAGATTCCCCGCCAGCATGGGCAGTGAAAAAAGTATTAAATGTCGGGGGATGCTACCTTGTGTAAAATCCGTTATATTTTTAGGTCGCATACACTTCCTGCCTTTCCGGATATTTCAGTAAAACGAACAAAATATTCTCTCACAAAGCCTTGGATTTTTCAATTTGAAGGTGCTGGCTGAGTATCTCGTTTCTTTTTCGAGCCTAACTTGGGTCTAATGCACACCGTGGCGGGGTTTCAATTTGTCGGTTGGGGTATTGCCTGAGTGGTTATAATTAGATAGGGTTTTATTTTAGGTTCAAGGTTTTGTGGAGAGGTTAGCTCAGGTTTTCTATTTGGAGAATAGAGGTGAATTGGGAAATTGGAAGAACTTATTTTTTATGAACGACCTAAACTGGAAAATGCTTCCATGGTAATCGGTTTTACGGGATGGATGGATGGTGGAGGAGTTTCTTCGGGAACCATTTCTCTTTTGCGGGATTCGATAAAAACCAGTCCTCTGGCCGAGATTGATTCGCGTAACTTTTATATTTTGAACTTTCCGGGCACCATGGAAGAGGTGGCCCAGTTTCGCCCCTATGTGGTTTTGAAAGACGGTTTGGTAAAGAGATTTGAATACCCTGTTAACGAATTCTTTTATTCCCAGGAACACAATCTGGTGCTCTTTTTCGGTAAAGAACCCAATTTCAGGTGGGAAGAATTTTGCAGTCATCTTCTGACGGTAGCTGAAGAAGTGGGCGTGAAGCGCATTTTTTTTGTAGGCAGCTTTAGCGGCCTTACGCCACACACCCGGGAACCAAGGTTATATTGCAGTCTTTCCCATGAACGGTTGAAGACAGAGCTTGCTCCTTACAGTGTACGCTTTTCAGATTATGAGGGCCCGGCCAGTATTGCCACTCTTTTGCTCCTCCGTTCTCGGGAAAGAGGCCTGGAAATGTTCAGCATCGCAGTGGAAATACCCATGTATGTCAGGGCCACCAACCCCAAAGGCATTCGAGCAGCTTTGCGATTTATAGTGCCTTTTTTGGGAATTGAAGTTGACTGGGCTGAGCTTGACAAACTCTGTGAAGACTTTGAGCGTCATGTGGATGAGCTGGTAAAACAGTATCCCGATTTGGAACAGCAAATCAGAAAATTGGAGGAAAACTACGACCAGGAAATACTTGGTGATGACCAGAGTTTTAAGGATTGGCTACGCAGGCATGGCATTGACACTATTTAGTCAACAAAAAAGGATGAAATTCATTGACAGCTAATGAATAACCATTTATAATTGCCCAGTAAATTTGTTGAACCTTACTGCGAATTTTTAATCGCTTTTACCTTTACGAAAAGGATGGGTGAAAGGATTTGTTCAAGTGGTTTCGTTCCTTAAGAAATTATTTTCGGGATGCTTGGGGAGAAATACGTAAAGTAAGCTGGCCAGGTCGTAAGGAACTGCTGGCAAGTACCATTACCGTGCTGGCAGTTATTGTCATAATGGGTATTTTTCTTGGTGTCGTAGACCTGGTGCTCACTTCTTTAATGAGTCTTTATCTTAAGTAACCCTTGTACGTTCTGGAGGTTAGGCGGGAAGAAATGGAAAAACGGTGGTATGTAGTTCATACCCTGGCAGGTAGTGAGCACAAAGTTAAAGCTAATCTGGAGCGTCGAATTGCTTCAATGGGCATGCAGGATCAGATTTTCAGAGTAGTAGTGCCCATGGAGGAAACCATCGAGGTGAAAAGGGGAAAGAAACGTTTCACCAAAAAGAAGGTGTTTCCGGGTTATGTGATGGTGGAAATGATCATGAACGATCGCTCCTGGTACGTGGTTCGCAATACCCCAGGGGTTACTGGTTTTGTGGGTTCAGGAATGAAGCCAGAGCCGCTTAATGAAGAGGAAGTAAAAGTTATTTTGCGCCAAACTGGAGTGGAGAAAGGTAAGCCCCGTTTGGACATTGAAAAAGGAGAGGCGGTTAAAGTCATTGCCGGACCCTTCCTCAACTATACCGGTGTGGTGGAAAGTGTGGATCACGAAAAGGGTAAAGTGGTGGTTCTGTTGTCGGTTTTTGGGCGTGAGACGCCTGTGGAGCTCGACTTCTCGGATATAGAGAAACTTTAGCGAGGTGGATTTTTATGGCAAAAAAGGTTGTTGCAGTGGTTAAGCTGCAAATACCCGGTGGTATGGCAACACCGGCTCCACCGGTAGGTCCTGCTTTGGGTCAGCACGGTGTGAACATAATGGAATTCTGTAAAGCTTTTAATGCCCAGACCGAGAAAGATAGAGGAGTACTAACCCCGGTTGAAATAACTATTTATCAGGACCGTTCTTTCACCTTTGTGTGCAAAACACCTCCTGCTTCTTTCCTTATTAAGCAGGCTTTGGGCATAGAAAAGGGTTCGGGAGAGCCCAACCGGGTGAAGGTTGGTAAAATTTCTCGCTCTAAAATCAGAGAGATTGCTGAAAAGAAAATGGCAGACCTTAACGCTAACGACGTAGAAGCGGCAATGCGCATTATCGAAGGGACTGCCCGGAGTATGGGTGTTGAGGTCGTTGAGGGTTAAGTGTAAAAGGAGTGAATAGCATGGCAAAAGTGGGTAAAAGATATCTCGCTCTTAAAGAAAAGGTTGAACCGGGAAAACTTTACAGTCCTGAAGAAGCTGTACAGCTTGTGAAAAGCATGGCTACTGCCAGATTTGATGAAACAGTGGAAATGGCGGTTAACCTGGGCATTGACCCCAAACAGTCCGATCAGCAAGTTCGTGGTACAGTGAGTCTTCCTCATGGAACCGGGAAAACTATGCGGGTTCTGGTTTTTGCTCAAGGTGAGAAAGCAAAAGAAGCTGAAGAAGCTGGAGCAGACTATGTTGGTGGAGAAGAATTGGTTCAGAAAATCCAGGAAGGCTGGTTTGATTTTGATGCTGCAATTGCTACTCCAGATATGATGCGGATTGTGGGAAGATTGGGAAAACTGCTGGGTCCTCGCGGTCTTATGCCCAATGCCAAGACCGGAACGGTTACCAACGACGTTGCTCAGGCAGTCCGGGAGATTAAAGCTGGAAGAGTAGAGATACGCAACGACCGCTACGGCAATGTGCATGTTCCCATAGGAAAAGCTTCTTTTTCTGAAGGGCAGCTCCTGGATAACTTTTATGCAGTTCTGGAAGCGCTAAACCGTATGAAGCCAGCAGCAGCCAGAGGAAGGTATATCAAAAAAATTGCTCTTGCCACCACCATGAGCCCATCAGTGAAGGTGGATCCACAGCTGGCGCTGGCCAGAATGGAAAAGAGGGTGGCCTGAGTTTAAAAACCTTTTGGCACAAAATAAATACCGGCTGGTTGCCGGAGAACCGGGGGCCAAGGGCTTAAAAATCCCGGGGAGGCAAAGATACAGAGCTCCCTCGGGGAGCTTTTTTGTTGTTTACTTCTTTTAAAGAAAGGGGGTTAAAAGTTGGAAAAAAGGGAGAAAGCTACCATCATAGAAGAAGTATACCGCAAGCTCCAAGAGAGCCAGGCGGTTTACGTTTTCAGCTATCACGGTTTGAACGTCCAGAGCGCAGAGGAACTGCGCAGAAGCTTGCGTGAGGCAAGCGGAGAAATGAAAGTAATTAAGAACACCCTGGCCAGAATTGCTCTTCAGAAAGCAAATATTCCCTTTGACGACCAGCTTTTGAAAGGGCAAAATGCTTTTGCTTTTGCGTACCAGGACGCAGTGCAGGTAGCCAAAAAGTTGAACGAATTTTCCAAAAAGCTTCCCGAGATAGTGATCATCAAAGGAGGCTGGTTGGAGAAAAAGCAAATTGGTGTTGACGACGTGAAAAATCTGGCCAGTTTGCCCTCCCGGGAAGAGCTGGTTGCCAGAGTGGTGGGTGGCATTGCCGCCCCGCTTAGTGGCCTGGTCGGCGTGCTTCAGGGTGTCTTGCGAAGTCTGGTGTGGGTCTTGAAGGCCATTGAAGAGAAAAAGCAATAGAAGAAGGGAGGAACTTTTACCATGACTAAGGAAGAAATTATTGAAGCTATTGAAAAGATGACGGTTCTCGAGCTTGCTGAGCTGGTTAAGGCGCTCGAAGAGAAGTTCGGTGTTTCGGCAGCGATGCCCGTTGCCCAGGTGGCAGCAGCACCTGCTGCAGGAGAGGGCGCAGCGAAAGAGGAAGAGAAGACCGAGTTTGATGTCATTTTGAAGAGTGCAGGCTCTCAGAAGTTGCAGGTTGTTAAGGAAGTTCGTGCTATCACCGGTTTGGGCCTCAAGGAGGCTAAGGAGCTGGTCGATAGTGCTCCTAAACCCATTAAAGAGGGTGTGAGCAAAAACGAGGCAGAGGAAATCAAGGCCAAACTGGAAGCAGTTGGTGCTGAGGTAGAGATTAAGTAAAAGAAAAGGGAAGCGCTACGCTTCCCTTTTCTTTGCCAAAGAAAAAAATGGAATCTACCCTCGAAAAATACAATCCCCATTTTCTCCTTTTTGTTGTCTCTGTAATTTGGGGTTTTAACTTTAGTGTTGTGAAGTGGGGGGTTATGCTCTTTGGCCCCCTTTCTTTTGCACTTTTGCGTTTTCTGGTAGGCGCTCCACTTCTCTTTTTAATACTCTCTCGCTATGAGAATGATCCCTGGATTCGGCGTGGAGATGTGTTCTATTTTCTGCTTTTGGGTTTGATAGGGTTTGGCATCTATCAGCCACTCTGGAGTATGGGGTTACAGTTGAGTCTGGCTTCACATTCGGTTCTCATTCTTTCTTTGAGCCCGGTGGTGGTAACGCTCACTGCTTTTTTGCGACGGGAAGAACTGGTGAGTTGGGTAAATCTTTTGGGAGTGGGACTGGGTTTTGGGGGAGTTATTTTCCTGGTTCAGCAGGGAGAAACCGGAGCCTATCTGAAAGGAGATGTCCTGAAAGGAGATCTACTCACCCTTATTGCAGCAATGTGTTGGGGTTTTTACTCCTACTTGAGCAAAAAAATGCTGACCAGCTATTCTCCTCTCAAGGTGAGCACCTGGAGTGTAATTTTTGGCGTTCTGTGGATGCTTCCCACTTCGTTACTCTCACTGGTGAGAGCTCCCTGGAACCAGATTGACCTGAGTGTTTTAGGTTCACTCTTTTATGGCACAGTTCCTGCTATGGTCCTTGCTTACGTATTCTGGCACAATGGAGTCAGGGTTCTTGGTGCTTCCCGTACGGTTTCCTACCAGTTTTTGATTCAGGTTTTCGGAGTCCTGGCTGCCTGGATGTTTTACCGGGAAACTTTGAACCTGAATGCACTGATAGGTATACTGTTGATAGCCATAGGTCTTTTGCTTTCCCAGCGCAAAGGTGGGTTACCTTTTTGGCTCCGCTAAAAGCGCAGTCGGAGCCAGTAGGGGAGATAGCCCAGTTCTTCGTGGAAAATCTGGGCAATGGCTACGAAGGCCTTCAGAGAGGGAAGGAAATCTTCGAGGGAGAGCGGGTATCTATCGTAGGCAGGGTGTGCACTTACAGGATAAATGCTTACTTCGGGTAAGAAGTGCCTGAAGGCAAGCAACGCTCTTTTCAGGTGTACCCCAGAAGTTACCAGGTAAAGGCTCTTTATGCCAAGTTCTCTAACCTTTTGGGCCACTTCCCGAGCGTTTTCCCAGGTGGTTCTCGAGTGTTCTTCCAGGAGCATTTTTTCTTCAGGTACCCCCCATGCCCTGAGTACTGCTTGCATCGCTCTGGCTTCGCTTGGCACTTTCTCTCCCCATGGACTGCCACCGCTTAGGATAAGCAGGGGCTTTCCTTCTTTCCACAGAGTGAACGCTTTGTTGAGGCGTAGCATCGAATAAGGACCGGGTAAGTGGGCATTGTTTCCACGGAGACTACCACCACCCAGAACCACAATTGCCTGAGGAGGAGAAGGTGGTTTCCTGGTTTCCAGGTATTCAGGCTCTAAAATTTTTGCTACCCATCCACTTGATAAAAGATAGGTGAAAATAGCCAGAAAAAGCAGGAAATGCCGGCATGAGTTTTTCTTTTTCCAGGTGAAAAAGAGCAGGACCAGAATGACAGTTATCAAAATGCCAGGCACATCAAGCATGGCTCCCAATGCTTTCTGGAAGTAGAACCCCATCACTGTTACTCCTGAGTGCTCAGCTGGGAAAAAGATGACAAGCCACCTGGTGGTCTGGTTTGGTTTCCCAGAGAGGCGGTTCTTCTTCAGAGCAGATGGGCATTTTTTCTGGACAACGGGTATGGAAACGACAACCCCGAGGAGGTCTGGTAGGACTGGGTGGGTCGCCCTGAAGCAGGATTTTTTTGCGTCTTTTCCGTGGATTGGGTATGGGTATGGAAGCAAGCAGTGCCCGGGTATAGGGATGCAGGGGGTTTTCAAAGAGTTCTTTTTTGGGTGCCACTTCGACGATTTTACCCAGATACATAACTGCCACTCGATTGCTGATGTGTTTCACCACGGAAAGGTCGTGAGAAATGAAGAGGTAGGTCAACTGCATTTCCTTCTGTAGAGTGGAAAGGAGGTTGAGTATCTGGGCTTGAATGGAAACGTCCAGTGCAGATACTGGTTCATCGCACACGATAAAGTCGGGTTGTAAAATCAGTGCTCGGGCTATGCCCACTCTCTGCCTCTGGCCTCCCGAAAACTCGTGGGGAAAACGGTCTAAATCACCAGGGCTTAAACCCACTTTTTCAGCTATCATCAACACCTTCTCCTGCCGTTCCTTGCGGTTTTTTATCCCGTGAATGAGGAGAGGTTCTTCCAGGATAAATCGAATGGATTTGCGGGGGTTCAGCGAAGCAAAGGGGTCTTGAAAAATGATTTGCATTTTCTGGCGGTAGGTTTTCAACTCTCGAAGAGGAAGAGCTAAGATATTTTGGTTTTTAAAAAACACTTCTCCGGTGTCAGGTTCTTCCAGACGCAGGATACAGCGTCCTAAGGTGCTTTTCCCGCATCCCGATTCTCCAACCAGGGCCATCACTTCGCCCTGGTTAATGGAAAGCGAGACAGCGTTTACTGCGTCAATGGTGAGCGTTTCCGAGAATTGCTCACTTTTCACAAAAAACTTTTTGGAAAGATTGTTGACCTTCAGGAGTAAAGATGACATGCTACCCAGTGTTTTTCCTCCTTTTCTTTAAGCTGCGGTTCTTCTTCAAGGCAGCGCTCAAAGGCTTGCAGACAACGGGGATGAAAACGACAACCAGAAGGAGGGTTCAAAAGGTCAGGCACACTGCCTGGGATGCTTTCCAGAGCCTCTTTCTCTTCTTCTATGTGAGGTATAGAAGCAAGCAATGCCCGAGTATAAGGATGCAGGGGATTATCAAATAGCTCGAATACCTGGGCTTTTTCAACGATTTTACCCGCATACATCACGGCTACCCTCTGGCAGGTTTCGGCTACCACCCCCAGGTCATGGGTAATCAGGAGCACTGCCGTGTGCAGTTCTTCTTTGAGTTCCTCAATGAGCTCCAGAATCTGGGCTTGAATGGTCACGTCCAGCGCCGTGGTGGGCTCATCGGCAAGAAGCAGTCTGGGACGACAGGCTAAAGCTATGGCAATCATTACCCGCTGTCGCATTCCTCCCGAGAGCTGGTGGGGGTAACTGTGGAATATCCTTTCTGGCTCAGGTATTCTGACCAAGCGAAGCATTTCAATCGCTTTTTCTCTGGCTGTAGCAGGCGACATTGCTTCATGAATACGCAAAACTTCCATGATTTCTTCTCCAACCGGGAATACCGGGTCCAGAGAAGTCATCGGCTCCTGAAAAACCATAGAGATTTTCTTGCCACGTATTTTCCACATTTCTTCCTCTTTGAGTGGCACCAGGTTCTGACCCTCAAAGAAGATTTCTCCTGCCACGATTTTCCCCTGGGGTTGGGGATACAGTTTCAGTATTGACAAAGCGGTCATGCTTTTTCCGCACCCTGATTCCCCTACAAGACCCATGGTTTCTCCAGGAAAGATTTCCAGGCTTACGCCGTCCACTGCTCTGACCGTGCCGCGAGGTGTTTTTAAGTAAGTTTTCAGATTTTTTATGTTCAGCAAGGGAGCCAGTTCCATCATCACACCCTCAATCTGGGGTCCAGAATATCCCGAAGTCCATCTCCCAGAAGATTGAGTCCCAGCACTGAAATCATAATGGCCAACCCGGGGAAGGTGGCTGCCCACCAGGCCCCAGAAAGCAAAAACTGCCTGCTGTTAGAAAGCATGGCACCCCACTCTGGGGTGGGGGGTAAGGCACCAAGCCCTAAAAAGCCCAAAGCCGCAGCATCCAGGATGGCGTTGGCCACGCTCAGGGTTGAGTAGACAATAACTGGGGCCAGAGAATTGGGTAGAATGTGGTGCCAGATAATCCGCAAATGGGAAGCGCCCAGAGCTTTTTCGGCCTGAATGTAATCCATCTCCCGGATTACCAGCACAGCGCTTCTGGTCACTCTGGCCATTTGTGGAGAGTAAACAATGCCTATGGCAATCATTGCCTTCTCAAGCCCTGGACCAAGTGCAGCCATGATGGTGATGGCAAGGAGGATACTGGGAAAGGCAAACATAATATCCACGATACGCATCAAAAAGGTATCGATTTTTCCACCAAAGTACCCTCCCAGAAGCCCCAGCACCAGGCCTATCAGAGTAGATATACCCACAGCGATAAAGCCTACCGAAAGTGAAGTACGGGTACCCCAGATGATACGGGAAAGGATGCAGCGTCCCAGGTAATCGGTGCCCAAGGGAAACTGCGCGTATTCTTTGCCAGCCCAGAAACCTGGTAACAGGCGATGGGCCAGGCTGCGCTGCAAGGGGTCGTTGGGAGCAAGGTAAGGGGCAAACAGAGCCACAAAGAGGAGAACAATCAAAATAATCAGACCCGCCAGGGCAGATTTGTTTTTCTTTAAAAAGTACCAGTATCCCTGTAGCTTGGCTATGTTGCTCTTCGTCATCTTATTGATACCGTATTCTGGGATTGAGATAGGCATATAAAACGTCGGTTGCCAGGTTGACTACCACAAACACGAAAGCAATAAACAGCACTGCTCCCTGGATGGCTGGATAATCCCGAGCGTAGACGGCATCAACCGTGTAGCGGCCAAGGCCAGGCCAGGAAAAAACGGTTTCAGTGAGAATGGCCCCGCCAAGCAAAAGCCCAAATTCCATGCCAATTACTGTGACGATGGGTATCAGGGCATTTTTTAGCGCATGCTTATAGATGACCATTTTTTCGGGAAGCCCCTTGGCCCGTTCGGTGCGGATAAAATCCTGGCGGATTACCTCAAGCATTGCCGAGCGGGTCATGCGAGCAATGAGTGCCATAGGTATGGTACCCAGAGCAATACTGGGTAAAATGAGATGGGAGAGGGCGCTCAAAAATGCTGTTTTGTTCAGGGTTAACAGAGAATCCAGAAGATAAAGCCCGGTGATGACTTTTAAGTTTACTCCAACATCGATTCTCCCTGAAACCGGAAGCCAATCCAGTTCCAGACCGAAAATAAACATGAGCATAAGACCCAGCCAGAAAACGGGCATGGAAACTCCGAAAAGTGCCCCGGTCATTGAAAAGTAGTCCCAGAAGGAGTATTGCTTTACCGCTGCAGTAACTCCCGCAGCGATGCCCACCACGATTGCAAAGAGCATAGCGGCAATGGAGAGTTCCAGGGTTGCTGGGAAACGCTGCAGAATTTCTTCAAGCACCGGGGAGCGGGTGGCAATGGAACGGCCCAAGTCTCCCCTGAGTAGATTACGTAGCCATACCAAATACTGAATATAAAGAGGCTTGTCAAGCTGCCACTTGGTACGCATCGCTTCCACGTACTCGGGGGAAGCGTGTTCACCAGCAAGTATCCGGGCAGGATCGCCTGGTGCCAGGCGCACCACGACAAAAACAATTATGGAAACTCCAAAAAGCACTGGTATAAGAAGCAACAGCCTTTTGATAATATACCGCTTCATAAGCATTCACCATGACTAAGATAAAATGGGGGGGCAAAGATGCCCCCTCATTTTAGCGATCCAGCCAGGTGGTGTAAAAGAACTTACGGTCCAGGGGATGAAGCACATATCCCTTAACATCTTTTTTGAACACCATCTGGTTTTTGGCGTGAGCTATAGGTACCCAGGGCGCATCGTTGTGAATTATTTCCTGAGCTTTTTTGTAAAGCTTGATTCGTTCTTCCTGGTCGTAAGTTCTTTGAGCCTTGATCAGTATTTCGTGAAGTTCGTCGTTGCGGTAAAAAGCTACGTTTCCTGCGCTTCCCACGATGGCGTTGTCTTTGTCAAGTAGCACATAAAGGAAGTTATCCGGGTCACCGTTATCACCGGTCCAGCCCAGAAGACACATGGGGTGTTTTCCAGCTTCGGTTTCCTGCAGGTAAGTTCCCCACTCTACGGTGTAAATGTTAGCCTTGATGCCTACCGCTTCCAGGTCTGCCTGGATGGCCTCGGCAATTTTTGGAGGATCGTACATATAGGGACGGGACACTGGCATAGCCCAGAGAGTGGTTTCAAAGCCGTTGGGGTATCCAGCTTCTTTGAGTAATTCACGAGCTTTATCGGGGTTGTACTCATAGTCTTCTATTTCGTCATTGTAGCCCCACATGGTAGGCGGAATGGGGTTTTTGGCTACAATCGCAGTATCTTTGTAGAGGTATTTCACGATGGCTTCTTTGTTGATGGCATGGTTGATTGCTCTGCGCACCCGCACATCCCCGAATGGTTTCTGGAAACCAGGGGTATCTTCTCCCATATTCATGGCAAGGTATCCCACGTTAATGCCCGGGGCTTCAAGGAGCATCAGGTCAGGGTTGTTTTTGATTCGCTCCAGGTCGTCGGGATTGGGGTATTCCATAGCATCTATGGAACCTTTCTCAAGCTCCAGAAGGCGTACCGAGGGATCGGGTATAACTCTGAAGATAATACGGTCGAGATAGGGTCTTCCCTGCCAGTAGTCTTCAAAAGCTTCCAGGGTTATGTGGTCGTCTTTGACCCATTCCACAAATTTGAAAGGACCGGTACCCACCGGATTTTTAAAGAAATCCGGCCCATACTTTTCACAGGCGGTTGGACTGACGATGGCTACAGTAAACATGGCCAGATTGCTCAAAAATGGAGCGTAGGGCTCAGAGAGAATAATTTTAACTGTGTAGTCATCGACTTTGACCACGTCTTTTACCGAGGTGAACATCCATTTCCAGTAAGCCCATTCTCCGTATTTGTGGAAGGGGTGGTTGGGGTCGAATTGTCTTTTGAAAGAGTAAACCACAGCATCGGCGTTGAAGTCAGTGCCATCATGGAATTTTACGCCTTTGCGGAGGTAAAAGGTAAAGGTCAGTCCGTCCTCGGAAACTTCCCAGCGCTCGGCAAGGCAAGGCTCTATTTCGGTGGTTCCAGGCTTGTACTGAACCAGGCCCTCAAAAATATTGTCAGTCCTGGTGATAGAAAGCCCATCGGTTACATCAGCGGGGTCCAGGCGAGTAGCATCGCCACCGCTTCCAAAAACCAGGGTACCTCCGTATTTGGGTTCCTGAGCCAGAACGAACGCTGAACTTAGCAAAAACACCACGCCAACTAAAATTGCCAGAAAAACTTTTTTTCTCATTTTTCTCCTCCTCTTAATGGTTTTGGAATGAACCGAAGAAAGATGGATTTTTGTGGATAAAATCCCCCCTCCTTTCGTGTTTTTAGTTAGTTTTGATTATAGCATAAAAGCTGGTCATTCTTTGAAAAGGATATAATAGTACTCGGAATAGTTTTGGTAAAAAACGGGAGGACAGGGTGGCTTGGGAACGCTATTTTGAGAATGCCCCGGTGACGTTGATTGTCTGGAAGGATTTTCTGGGCATACCGGCTTTGATTGCTGGGAATTTCGAAGAGCTGGGTTTTCCTAAGGAGGAACTCCTTTCTGGCAAAATGAGTTTCCGGGAGTTCATCCATCCTGCTGATACCGGTAGAGTATGGCGGGAAAGAGCTATCTTTTTGCGTTATGGTGGCCGGAGAGCTCTTTTCAGGTACCGTATGGGTGAAAGTTCAGTTCCAAAGTGGATTGAAGAGGAAGTAATTTATCTTGAAGAGGAGCGACGTTATTGCAGTTTTTTTAAAGACATAACTCACTGGAAGCAGAGGGAAATGGAACTCTTGAAAAAGTATGAAGTATACTACCAGCTCTTTGAACATGCTCCAGTTTCTCTATGGGAAGAGGATTTTTCGGCCTTGAAAGAGTATGCAGATAGAATTAAGCAAAAAGGGATTGCGAACCTTGATTCTTATCTGGATGCTCACGTCGAAGAGGTAGCTGAAGCAGTAAGTAAAATACGTATCTTCAACGTCAACCTGAAGACGCTGGAGGTTTATGGTGCAGTGAGCAAGAAACAGTTTTTCGAAAGACTCAAAGAGCTGACGTATCCCTATTCCTTTCAAAAATTCAAGGCGTATATTCTGGCAATCGCTCAGGGCAAAACCTCTTTTGAGTGGGAAGAATTACAACGGGATTTACAAGGTCGCCCCATTCATGTCCATTTTACCTGGCAGGTGGTTCCAAGTTATGAACATGACTTTTCCCGGATAATGGGAATTCTTGAAGATGTGAGCGAGAGAAAAGCTCGGGAAGCAGCAATGGTTTATCGGATGAGCCACGATTCCCTCACCGGGTTGCTTAACAGGGCTGCTCTTTTTGAGCGGGTGGAAAACCTGCTTGCTGACCGCAGGATTCAGGGTGAAAAGCTAGCAGTTTTTTTCATCGACATTGATAACTTTAAATTGATTAACGACTGTTTTGGTCACGAGATGGGAGACAGGGTGCTGGTGGCATTTGCTAAGCGATTGAAAAGTTTTCTACGTGACGAAGATTTGCTGGCCCGTTTTGGAGGAGACGAATTCGTGCTGGTTTTGAGAGCTATTCGCTGTATCAAGGATACCGAAAGAGTGAAGCGCTTGCTTGAGGACCGGTGTGGAAAAGCGGAGCAAGTCGGAGATAAGCAGGTCAGGCTCTTTTTCAGTGTAGGTGTTGCTCTTTATCCAGATGACGCTAAGGATTTTAAAACCCTCCTGAAAATCGCTGACTTCAGGATGTACCAGGAAAAGAGGAGAAAGCGGCAAAGAGGCGAATCCGGTTTTCTCAAATAAAAATTTGATTATAAATCCGCAATTCTCAATTTCTTTCAAAATGCTTTAACTGTCACGGTAATTTCTTGCGTTTATAGTGCATAATTTTTGCTTGACATGTTGCCTTCTATCCCTTATATTTATTCAGGCATAACGGAAAAGTTGTGCCGGTGTAGCTCAGCTGGTAGAGCAGCTGATTTGTAATCAGCAGGTCGTCCGTTCGAGTCGGATCACCGGCTCCATGGTTTTTTGTGGGGAGGTACCCAAGTGGACAAAGGGAGCGGACTGTAAATCCGCCGGCTGTCGCCTTCGTAGGTTCGAATCCTACCCTCCCCACCATAAAGTGAAGAATTAAAAAGGTGCCTGCGTAGCTCAGTGGTAGAGCGCACCCTTGGTAAGGGTGAGGTCACCGGTTCAATCCCGGTCGTAGGCTCCATTTTTCTTTTTATAAAAGGCATGAAGTAGCTGATACTGGATTTATGATGCGCTTAAAGCAAGCAACTTGACTCTTTTGGAAATTAGAAAAGACTTGAAACGAGGAGGATTCCTATGGCCAAGCAAAAGTTTGAACGCAAAAAGCCCCATGTCAATGTGGGAACCATTGGACATGTCGACCATGGAAAGACTACGCTCACTGCAGCAATAACTATGGTGCTTTCCAAGGTGGGACTGGCAAACTACACACCTTTTGAGCAGATTGACAAAGCTCCTGAGGAAAGAGAGCGAGGTATCACCATTGCCATTGCCCATGTGGAGTATGAGACTGAAAAAAGGCACTATGCCCACATCGACTGCCCTGGGCATGCTGACTACGTCAAGAACATGATTACTGGAGCTGCCCAGATGGACGGTGCCATCCTGGTGGTCTCTGCTGCTGATGGTCCTATGCCTCAAACCCGAGAGCACATTCTCCTCTCCCGTCAGGTAGAGGTGCCCTACATCGTAGTCTTCATGAATAAAGCTGACATGGTGGATGACCCAGAGCTCATAGAGCTGGTGGAGATGGAAGTGCGAGATCTCCTTAACCGTTATGAGTTCCCAGGAGACGATGTACCGGTAGTGGTAGGCAGTGCTCTCAAAGCCTTGGAATGTGGCTGTGGTAAGCGGGAGTGTGAGTGGTGTGGTAAAATCTGGGAACTCCTGGATGCCATGGATGAATACATTCCTCTTCCCCAGCGTGAACTGGACAAACCCTTCCTGATGCCTATCGAGGACGTTTTCTCCATCACCGGTCGTGGTACTGTGGTTACCGGAAGAGTGGAGCGTGGAGTCCTGCACCTTGGTGACCAGGTGGAAATCGTGGGACTTTCCCATGAGATCAAAAAGACTGTGGTCACTGGCATTGAGATGTTCCGCAAAATCCTTGATGAAGCCCAAGCTGGAGACAACATTGGTGTCCTGCTTCGAGGTATTGAGAAGAAAGAAGTAGAGCGAGGACAGGTTCTGGCTGCACCTGGTTCTATCACTCCACATACCCACTTCAAAGCTGAGGTCTATGTGCTCACCAAAGAAGAAGGTGGACGACACACTCCCTTCTTCAATGGTTATCGTCCCCAGTTCTATTTCCGCACCACTGACGTTACTGGAGAAATCAAACTCCCTGAAGGTGTGGAAATGGTCATGCCTGGAGACAATGCCAACCTGGAAGTAAAGCTCATCTACCCCATTGCCATGGAGAAAGGATTGCGCTTTGCTATTCGTGAAGGTGGTAGAACAGTTGGAGCAGGTGTGGTAACTGAGATTATAGAGTAACTGTGGAGGTTGCTGTTCCATGCAGGAAACCATAACTTTTGAATGTACGGAGTGTCGTCGACGGAACTATCAGGGTAGCAAGAATAAACGCAACAAACAGGGGCGTCTGGAGTTTCGGAAATACTGCCCCCACTGTCGAAAGCACACTGTGCACCGTGAGACTCGCTAATTAAAAAGCCCGTGCATTCTTGCACGGGCTTTTTAATTCTCTTTTTTTCTACAAGGCATCCTTTAAGAAAGTACAAATCTTTTGAAACACTTCCTGAGGTATCGCTCTCGATGTGTCCAGATATTCTTCAGGAGAGGAAAACTCTCCTTTTACCGGCCTGAAGAGGTGGTCCAGGTTGGGGAAAATCACCAACTCGTAAGCTACACCGTTTTGCTTTAGTATTTCAGCAATTTTCAGGGCATCCTCGGTTTTTACCTGGTAATCTTTTTCTCCCTGTAGAATCAGGGTAGGAATCCGGATTTTCTGGAACCACTCCTGAGGATTGAAGTGGAGATAGTCCTTCCACCATTTCCAAAGCGGTATGGGAACACCTTCCACGTCCTTTTTGCCCTGGGCCAGGGCCTCAAAGATTTTTTCCTGCTGAGCTATGGCTTCCTGAATGACCCGGGAATCCTTTACTCCCGAAATCAGGTATAAATAGGTTATTTGTTCTTTTACCAGCTCAACCAGTGAACGTGCTGGAGTTGCCATAAGTACCAGCGCGGATGCAATGGGGCTTTGAGCGGCAACCATGCAAGCAATGGTTCCACCTTCACTGTGACCCAGAAGCGCTACTTTTTGAGGGTCTATTTCAGGCTGCGCTGTAAGGAACTCCAGGGCACTCCGGGCATCTTCTACCAGGTCATAGAGGCCGCTGGATGCAAAATCTCCTCCACTTTTGCCCACTCCTCTTTTATCATAGCGCAACACTGCAAAACCACATTCTGCCAGCCGCTGAGCCAGCTCGGAAAAGGTGTTGAGCGTTATTCCCTGAGGGACATTTTCGTTGCGGTCCACCGGTCCCGAACCAGCAATGAGGAGTACGGCAGGAAAGGGTGGTTTTCCACGGGGGAAGGTTAGGGTTCCGCTCAGCATTATGTCCTGACTGGGGAAGACTACCTCTTTTTCTGTAAATTCGCTTGTTTCGGATAAAGACCGAGGTTGTGCTGGTAGTGAGGGCTGAATGGTAATGAGTTCGGGAACCTGAAATACAGAAAGGGGGCTTATCTCTTCAAGCAAAGTTACCACAGGACCTGCCAACGAAGCGGATTCCATGCGGACTATGAGTTTTTCCTGTTCGTTAAGGTATATAATTTGTGATAGACCTTCCTTGCCCAGTTCTACCTGATAACATTGAAAAGTGTCCAAGGAAGTAGGAACCGCTACATCTTTTTGAAGGAGTCTGGCAACTATTTTCCCGGAGTTTAGGAGATTATAGGAATGGGTGGGTTCTGTTTCCCAGTTTTCCTGTGGCAGGAGGAAAAGAAGCGAAAGGGGATCCAGTACACCTCCCTGAAGGGGTATTGACTGCTGGGTGACAGTATCGCCAATTTTTTGCACCAGGTTAATCTGGCCTTTCTGGTACTGAAATTCGAACAGACTGGTGCTTTTCTGCTGGGCAAAGGTCTGTTCAACCACATAGCGCAAAGGTTTTTTCTGCTTTGCATTGAACAGGGTTGCTTCTTCTATCCTGGTTCCCGCAGGCATACCGGGCATTTTCTCAAGTGTTTGTACCTGGTGAAGATATATTTCCTCTTGACTTTTGGGATCAGGTAAAACACGAAGCAGGATTTTGCCGATTTTCTCTCCTTTGAGCAGTATTGCATAATGAAACTCGACCGGTTTTTCCTGAGCAAAGGTGCTTGACAATGCAAAGAAGGTGAAGCAAAATACCATCGCTCCCATCCAGAGAAATTTCATTTTGGCTTTGCTCCTTTCTTCCTGGTTGCTTTTTGGGGCTTTTATAGAGTATATTCCTGTTGTGTTTTTAATGCAAAAGGAAAGAGGGTTGGAAATGGTAAAGGAAGGAAATCTGAAAACTCAGGAACTTTTTGACAAATCAAGGGCATTGCATCGTTTTTACCGCGGGAAGATAGAGACACTGCTCAAATGCCCGGTACGCGATTACCAGGACTTTGCGCTGTGGTATACTCCAGGAGTTGCTGCAGTAAGCCGGGCGATTGCAGAGGATAGAGAACTTTCTTTTCAGTACACAAACCGCTGGAACACAGTAGCGGTGGTTTCTGATGGGAGCAGGGTTCTGGGGCTTGGTGACATCGGCCCGGAAGCGGCTCTCCCGGTTATGGAGGGGAAGGCACTCCTTTTCAGGTATCTTGGGGGAGTGGACGCATGGCCGATTTGTGTCCGCACCCGGAACCCTGAAGAGCTCATTGCGCTGGTTCAAGCTATTTCTCCCACCTTTGGGGGCATTAACCTTGAAGATATAGCCCAACCCCAGTGTTTTGCGGTCCTGGAAACGCTTCGAAAAACCCTTGATATCCCGGTGTGGCATGATGACCAGCAGGGAACGGCTCTGGTCACCATTGCAGCTTTTCTGGGTGCGCTGGATGTAGTTGGCAAAGCTCCGGACCAGGTTAAAGTTGCTTTGATAGGTGCTGGGGCTTCTAACCTGAGAATTGCTCACCTCCTGATTGCAGTCGGCGTACCTCCTGAAAACCTGGTGCTTTGTGATAGTAAGGGGACCCTGCACAGGGGAAGAAAAGACCTGGAGGAGAGCCATCCTTGGAAGTGGGAACTTTGCCAGGTGACCAATGGGGAAAATCTGGTAGGTGGCAAGGAAGAAGCGATAAGGGGTAGGGATGTTTTGATTGCTCTTTCTACGCCTGGTCCTGGGGTCATTAAGCCGGAATGGGTGGCCCAGATGAACAGCGAGGCAATCGTTTTTGCCTGTGCTAATCCAGTACCAGAGATCTGGCCTTGGGAAGCCAAAGAGGCTGGTGCCAGGATTGTGGCAACTGGTCGTTCTGATTTCCCGAACCAGGTCAACAACTCCCTGGGTTTTCCTGGTGTTTTTCGGGGAGTGTTGAGCGTTCAGGCTCGCACCATCACCGATTCCATGTGCCTTGCGGCGGCAAAGTCGCTTTATGAATTTGCCCGTCGGAAGGGGTTAAACGAGGATTACATCATTCCCAGTATGGAAGAGTGGGAAGTGTATGTGGAAGAGGCTAAAGCGGTGGCCCGGGTTGCTCTGGAAGAGGGAATAGCGCAAAGGGATGTTTCTCTGGAAGAAATAGAGAGAGAATCGCGTTTTCTTATTCAAAGAGCCAGGGAAATTACTGCTTTGATGCAAAAGGAGGGTTTTGTGATTAGCCCGGAAGGTGGTGGAACGTGAAAAAGATTACTTTCGAGGAAATAGCTGAGCGAGTGGAGCAGGCTCTTATAGAGATAAACATAGTTGCTTCGGAAGTCTTGCGTCAAAAAATGCTCCAGGTGCTTACCAACGAGGGGGAGAAAGTGGCCCAGGAAATGGTTTCTCAGATTCTCGAAAACTATGTGGTAGCAGAAGAGAATAGGCTTCCCCTGTGTCAGGATACTGGAATGGTCCAGGTAGAGGTGAAAATAGGCCAGGCAGTGAAGATTGAAGGGGGCAGTCTTAAAGAGGCCATTGCCGAAGGGATACGTCGCGCATATCAAAAGGCGTATTTTCGGAAATCAATCATTGCTGACCCTTTTTTCGGAGTCAACACCCGTGATAATACGCCTCCGGTTTATTTCTTTGATTTTGAAGGGGAAGAAGAACTGGAAATAAACTTGCTGGTGAAGGGTGGAGGCTGTGATAACATTAGTTCCCTGGGTGTTTTAAATCCGGGAAGCTCTGTAGAAGACCTGGAGCGTTTCGTTTTGCGCGAGCTGGACCGCAAAGCGGCTCAGGCTTGCCCACCGCTTGTGGTGGGTATTGGAGTAGGTGGTAATGCTGCATATGCTATGTATCTTGCTTCTCGGGCTTTGAGTAGGCCTCTGGGGTCAAAAAACCCGGACCCTCGCTATGCACAGGTTGAGGAACGTATGAAGGAAAAGATAAATCTCCTGGGCATTGGTCCTCAGGGAGTAGGTGGTAAGAATACCTGTCTTGAGGTTAGGATAGAGGTTTATCCGTGTCATATAGCCAGCTTTCCGGTGGGTTTGGTAGCGAGTTGCCATGTTTTCCGCCAGAAGACGCTCAGGTGGTGAAAGGTATGGAAGAGCAAGCAGAAAAAAATCGGGAATTTGTTTTGAAAACACCCCTTTCAGTTGATGATACTCGAAATTTGCGAGTAGGTGACATAGTGTATTTGAGTGGCGACATTTACGTGGCTCGGGACGCTACACACCGCCGTATGCTGGAAGACCTCAAAAAGGGCAAAGAACTACCTTTTGAAGTAAAAGGTGCAACCATTTACTACGCGGGTCCAACTCCCACTCCGCCGGGGAAGGTGATTGGCTCAGTTGGGCCGACCACCAGTTCCCGAATGGATGCCACAGTTGAGGAATTGTTAAAGCTGGGGGTTAGGGCAACCATTGGTAAAGGAGCTCGCAGCGAAGAGGTGAAAAAACTTCTGGAAAAACACCTTGCAGTGTACTTCATTGCCTGTGGTGGTGCTGGAGCATACCTTGCCCAGTTTGTGTTGCGCAGGGACGTTCTGGCTTATGAAGACCTGGGGGCACAGGCTCTCCTGCGGCTTTTTGTGCGTGATTTCCCCCTGATTGTTGCTTATGATAGCTTCGGGGGAGACCTCTTTGAAGAGGGCAAAATTCGTAATCGGGGGATTACCCTCTACTAATTGAGTCTTTTAGGGAGGTGCATATTGTGTTCTGGGATATCATTTTTCTTTTGATTCTTTTCAGTGTTTATTTTCCAGCTCTGCAGCGCAAGATGATAGAACAACAGCGGTTGGCCGCCATTCGCAACTTAGAACGCAAGAGGCGTTCTCGAGTCATTGCTATGATTCATCGCCAGGAATCGGTGAGCTTCTTGGGGCTACCTGTCGCTCGTTACATTAACATTGAGGATTCGGAAAAAATATTGCGGGCTATACACCTTACCCCGCAGGATATGCCTATCGATCTTATCTTGCATACCCCGGGTGGTTTGGTCCTGGCTGCTGAGCAAATTGCCTGGGCTATTAAGCGGCACCCCGCTAAGGTCACCGTTTTTGTTCCCCACTACGCTATGTCAGGAGGAACGCTTATTGCATTGGCTGCTGATGAAATCATTATGGATCCCAATGCAGTGCTGGGTCCCGTAGACCCTCAAATCGGTACTGTGCACGGGCAGTATCCGGCAGCATCCATATTAAAAGCTCTCGAAGAGCCCAACCCCAACCGTGACGACCAGACCTTAATTCTGGGTGATGTGGCCAGGAAGGCAATTGACCAGGTTTACAACGTGGTGTTTAATCTCATCAAGGATAAAATGCCGGAGGAAAGGGCTCGTGAGCTTGCCAGGACCCTTTCTGAGGGTCGTTGGACTCATGACTTTCCGATAACTGTGGAAATGGCCAAGGAAATGGGCCTTCCGGTTAAAGATGAGCTTCCCGAGGATATTTACGAGTTGATGGAACTCTATCCTCAGCCTCCCCAACAGCGGCCTTCTGTTGAATATGTTCCTTTGCCCTACCGGCCGTATCGCCAGCCCGGGAGGGGTCGTGGAGACAGTTAAAATCTGGAAAGGTGGATTGCAGTGGCAAAAAAGCTGATTATTACCGAAAAACCAAGCGTAGCCAGAGACATTGCTTCGGCTCTGGGAAAGTTTACTAACCATAAAGAGTATCTGGAAAATGAAACCTACGTCATTACCTGGGCACTGGGGCATCTGGTAGGCCTTGCGGAGCCTGAAGATTACGATAAAAAACTCAAGGTCTGGCGATTGGTGCTTTTACCGGTTATTCCTGAAGAGTTCAAGCTTAAGGTGTTGGAAGGCAATCGAGACCGACTGAGAGTAATTCAAAAACTTATCAAGCGCCAGGATGTGGAGGCGCTCATCAACGCCTGCGATGCTGGAAGAGAAGGCGAACTAATTTTCAGGTATATTTACGAGTTTGTAAAATGCAAAAAGCCAGTGTTCCGGCTCTGGCTTTCATCAATGACCCGGGAAGCAATCCGGGAAGCCTTTCGTAATCTTCGAGCTGGGGAAGAGTTTGCCAACCTGGCTGCGGCAGCCAAATGTCGCTCTGAAGGTGACTGGCTGGTGGGCATCAATGGTACCCGAGCTTTCACAGCTCGTTATCGCACTCTTTTGTCAGTGGGGCGGGTGCAGACTCCAACTCTCGCCATACTGGTGCACAGGGAGCGGGAAATTCAGGAGTTTGTGCCCACACCTTATTGGGAAGTATTCGCACGTTTTGCTTCTCCGGCGGGGGCGTATCTTGGAAAATGGAGTAACGGGGAGGACCGGGTTTATTCCCAGGAGGAAGCACAGGCCATAGTCGAGCGGGTTAGAGGTGGAAAGGGTGCAGTTGTAGAGTTTGAAGAGCGCCAATCCAGCGAAGCGCCTCCTTTGCTTTACGATTTGACTGCTCTTCAGCGAGATGCCAATAAACTGCTCGGTTTTTCGGCCCAGCGCACTCTTGACGCAGCGCAAAAGCTTTATGAGTCCTACAAGCTCATTACTTATCCTCGCACTGATTCTCGTTTCCTTTCTGAAGACCTGATGGTGGTGGTTGAAAAATCCTGGTCCATGCTGGGTGATTGTGGGTATCGAGAACTGGTTGCGGGTGGGTTACCCCGGAGTGTGCTCAGCAATAAGCGTGTTTTTGATAAAAGTAAGGTAACAGACCACCATGCCATTATCCCTACTGGAGAGCCCATTTGCTGGGATACGTTGAGCTCTGATGCACAGAAGATAATGGACTTGATTGTCAAAAGATTTATCAGTGTTTTTTATCCAGATGCAAAGTGGGCGCACCGCAAGATACACACCCGGGTAGGAGAGGACCTTTTTGTTAGCAAGTCCAAAGTCCTGGTGGAGCCGGGCTGGAGAAAGGTATACGGTGAGAAAGAGAGTGAACCCCAGGATTTTCTGCCTCGCTTGGAGGAAGGAGAAGTAGTCTCTGTAGTTGAAACCTGGTTTGAGGCAAAGGAGACCAAAGCACCACCTCGCTACACGGAAGCCACCCTTCTTGCTGCCATGGAAAATGCGGGTAAATTTGTTGAGGACGAGGAGTTGCGTGAGGTTTTGAAGGAAAACGGCATTGGTACGCCGGCGACCAGGGCGAGCATCATTGAACGCCTGATTGAAGTCGGGTACGTGGAACGAGAAGGGAAGACCCTGATTCCTACTCCCAAGGGTATGGAATTAATCAACATCGTGGAAGCCATACCCATAGAAGAGCTGGCTTCTCCTCAGCTTACCGGCGAATGGGAACGCAAGCTGCGGTTAATGGAAAAAGGCGATTACAGCCGAGATGTTTTTATGGAAGAAATTAAGCAGCTCACGGTGGAAATCGTGGAAAAGTTGCGCAATAAAGAGTACCAGGGAGAGCTGGAGAGAATCCATGTTCCGATTGGTTCCTGTCCACTCTGTGGAGCGCCGGTTTACGAAAACCAGAAGGCTTTTACCTGTTCTCGCTGGAAGGAAGGTTGTCAGTTTGTCGTCTGGAAGACCATTCTGGGCAAAAAGTTAACCCGGGCTCAGGTACGAAAACTGCTTGAAGAGGGTAAAACTGAAAAGCTGTACGGCTTCCGCTCCCGGAAAAGCAAAAAGAAGTTCTCTGCTGTCTTAGTTCTGGATAGCGAGGGGAAGATTTCTTTTGAGTTCCCGACTTCTCGCAAATCTTCCACCAAAGAAGAGTAAATCGCAATTAGCAATTGCTTTGGAGCTGGTTACCCGAATTGGGATTTTTGTTTTATAATGGTTCTTAGCAAGAAAAACAAGGAGCAGGAACATTTTGGAAAAGCTAATCGTCCGTGGGCCAGTTTCTCTTCAGGGTAAAGTGCGCATTGGAGGCTCTAAAAACGCAGCGCTTCCTATTTTGGCTGCTTCTTTGCTGGGTACTTCTCCTTCTTTGCTGCGCAATGTTCCTGACCTTCTCGATGTGCGTACTATGCTTTCGGTCCTTGAGAACGTGGGGGCCCAGGTGGAAAAAATTGACCGACATACCTACCGCGTGGGGCCAGCTTCGCTCCAAAACTGTGAGCCTTCCTACGAACTGATTAGGAAGATGCGAGCTTCCTTTCTCATCACTGGACCCCTCCTTTCTCGCTTGGGAAGAGCTAAAGTCCCTTTGCCAGGGGGGTGTGCTATCGGCTCACGGCCCATCGATCTTCACTTGAAGGGATTTGCACATCTCGGTGTAGAAGTGATTCAGAGCGCTGGGTACGTGGAAGCTAAAGCTGGACTTCTGCACGGGGGAGAAATTTATCTTGACTTTCCCAGTGTGGGAGCTACCGAGAATCTTATGATGCTGGCAGCGTCGATACCCGGAGAAACACTGATCATCAATGCTGCCAAGGAACCAGAAGTTGTCGATTTAGCTCGTTTTTTAACCCTGATGGGTGCAGAAATTCAGGGTGTGGGTACTGATGTGGTATTGGTGAAAGGCAAAAAGAACCTCCGGGGTGTGGAGTATGAAATTATGAATGACCGGATAGAAGCAGGGACTTTTTGCGTTGCTGCAGCAATCACTCAGGGTGAGGTGGAAATCGAGGGTGTGGACTTGGGTCACGTCTTTCCAATCGTTACCAAGCTCGAGGAAACGGGCGCTCGAGTGGAGAAAACTGGCGAAAGGACGCTTCTGGTTACCATGCGGGAACGCCCTCGGGCAATAAATATAAAGACCATGCCCCATCCCGGTTTTCCCACCGATATGCAGGCTCAGTTCACTGCTTTGCTTTGCATTGCTGAGGGAGTGAGTGTGATTACCGAGACCATTTTTGAGAGTCGCTTTGCCCATGTGGGAGAGCTGGAAAGGATGGGGGCTAACATCCAGGTGGAGGGAAGAAGCGTTATTGTGCGGGGAGTGGAAACTTTAAATGCGGCACAGGTAGCAGCTTCGGATCTACGGGCGGGGGCAGCTCTTATTCTGGCTGGTCTGGCTGCGCAGGGCGAAACTGAAATCAGTGGTTTATTTCATATTGATAGGGGTTATGAAGCTATTGAAGAGAAGTTGAATGCTCTGGGCGCTTGCATAAAACGGGTTAAAGATGTGGACAGGGGGAATGCGGATGTGGAATAAGCGATTGGGAATCGACCTGGGTACAGCGACTACGCTGGTTTATGTTCAAGGCAAAGGAATTGTTTTGAACGAGCCTTCAGTGGTTGCAGTTGCCAAAAACACTGGTAAGGTTCTGGCTATTGGTAGAGAAGCACGAGAGATGATTGGAAAAACACCCGAGTACATCGTTGCCCATCGTCCCCTGAAAGATGGTGTTATCGATAACTACGAGATAACCAGAAAAATGCTTTCTTATTTCATCCAGAAAGTTTGCGGAAGGAGCATCTTTAAGCCCGATATCGTGATTTGCGTTCCTTCAGGGTGTACCGAAGTCGAAAAAAGGGCTGTACTCGATGCTGCGTACCATTCTGGAGCTCGCAGGGCGTATCTGGTGGAAGAACCTATGGCAGCGGCAATTGGGGCAGGACTTGATATTACTGGGCCTTCTGGCAACATGGTTATAGACATCGGTGGAGGTACCACCGATGTTGCCGTGCTTTCCCTGGGGGGTATTGTGGTGAGTCGTTCTATAAGGGTGGCTGGAGATAAAATGGATGAGGCCATCGTCCGTCATCTCCGCAAGAAATTCAATATCATGATTGGAGAAAGAACTGCGGAACAAATTAAAATAGAGGTTGGCTATGCGGTACCCCCCGACCAGGATAAATCAATTCAAGTAAAAGGGAGAGACTTAGTTTCTGGCCTTCCCAAAGAGATTACGATTACGGCTTCTGAAATACACAAGTGCTTAACCGAACCCCTTTCTTCGATTCTGGAAGCGGTGCGCATGGTGCTTGAACATACTCCTCCCGAACTTGCAGCTGATATTGGTGAAAAGGGTATTTGTCTCACTGGGGGCGGTGCGCTTTTACATGGTATTGATGTTTTAATCAGCAGGTCCACAGGTACGGTGGCCTATGTAGCTGAAGACCCCATTTCCTGTGTGGCGTTGGGGGCTGGTAAAGTTCTGGATCACCTGAAGGAGTTGCGAGAAGGCTTCTTGTTCACCAAGGGGAGGAATCGCTAATTTTGATGCCTTCAAAAAGGGTGGGGATTTTTCTTTTTCTCCTTTTTTTGGCTATTTTTTTCTGGTTGCTTCCCTTAGTAGAGGCAGAAGAACCTGGTTATTTGCCCCTTTCTGAAGTAAAAATTGGTATGCGTGGGTATGGCAAGACCGTTTTCTATGGAACCAGGGTGGAAACCTTCGACCTGGAAGTGATTGATGTTGTATCTGGGAAAAGCATTGAAGATGCCTACTTTGTAATTCGCATCACCGATGACCGGGTTAAAGAGCTGGGAGGCATATCAGCGGGAATGAGTGGTAGCCCGATTTTTTTGAAAGACCGCATTGCTGGTGCTCTTGCATACGGCTACGAGAGCAGGGACAATCTAATCGGTGTGGTTACTCCCATTGAGGCTATGCTCTCCCTCTGGGGGAGCCCTGGGACCCGCAAAAAGGAACAGCGTTCCCTGATGCTCGCTATGGGTCTTGGCCAGCGCGCGGCAAGCTTTCTGGAACAGCATGCCCCGGTGCGTGTGGCGCTTGCTTTCCCGCAACTCTTTAGAGGAAGGTCTTCGGGTATGACTTCTACCGTTCCGGAACTCGTTCCAGGCAGTGCTATTGGGGTACAGCTTCTCAGTGGCGATGCTGACATTTTGAGCATTGGAACACTTACTTACCTGGATGGTGACAAATTTCTGGCTCTGGGCCATCCCTTTTTGCATTATGGCAAGGTAGCCTACTTTCTGTCTTCGGTGTATGTGAACTTCAGTGTGAGCGGTAAGGATTTTCCGTTTAAAGTGGGTACCCCTATAGAGGTAGTGGGTATTGTGGAAGAAGACCGCCAATCAGGCATTGCGGGTAGGATAGGGGTTCTCCCGGATTCCTGCGATTTACAAATTGTGGCCAGAGACCGAAATGGCTCCTTGCAGAGCTTTAACTTTAAAGTGGTGCAGGATGAACGAGTCCTGGCTGACGTTTTGCCCTCGCTCTTTCTGGATGTCCTGGATCGGGTGCTGGATTGCCAGTGTAGTGGAACCATTGTGGTTTCCATCAAGCTCCATGCTCAGGACTTCTCTTTCGAAGACCGTTTTTTCTGGACCAGCAAAACTGACGTAGCTGCTGAAGGGGCGAATGGCCTGGACCGTTTTTTGAGAGGTCTTTCCCAAAACCCCTTCTTTGAATTCCGTCCTCAGAGAATCTCCCTGGAATTTGAGCATTTCCCGTACTTTGGGTGGGGCAAGTTGGGTAGCCTCAGTTGTCCCGCCAGTGCTGAGCAGGGGAAGTTTATCGAAGGTGAGGTAACGGTGTTTCCCTATCGGCGAGAAACCATTACTTTCCCTTTTCGCCTCCCGGTTCCGGATAATTTCCCTTCTGGACGAGCAGAAATTGTTATCTGGGGTAAGGGGAGCGAATCGGAATCACGCCTTGAAGATACGGGAACTCCTATGAATATAAAAGAGTATCTGGAAAAAATTACTGCTTCTGAAAAGCGCAACGGCTTTAAAATTGAGCTGCGGAGCCTGGAAAATGAGAGTGCCGGGTCTTACCTCATTGAGGTTCCAGTGCCCCTGCTTGTGGAGGGGAGTCTTTCTCAGGAGGTTCTCATAGGGAGGTAAAGGTTTTGGGAAAGTCGCTTCTTTGGATACTGGTTGCTCTGGGGCTGGTTGCAGCGGTTGGTGCGGTTTACGTACCGCTACAGCATGGGCTTCAGGATGCTTTTTTGAGCTGGACTGCGAGTTTGCCAGACGTGCATTTTGATTTTGAAAAAGTGCGCCTTGCTGGTCCTGGAAGTCTGGCGTTTGAAAATCTTCGGATTACTGGGAAGGGTTTTGCTTTATATTTTCCCAGGGCGTTTTTCCGTGTTCGCTTCCTTTCCTGGCTGGGTTTGGGAAAGGGGCCGGTTTTTCTGGTTTCCTCAAATCAGGTTCGCTTACAGGTTATTGATCTGAGCTTTTTACAAGCCTTCGCAGGCTTTGATTTCCAAAAGTTGCCCTCTTTCTCGTTCCGGGTAGAGGAGCTGATTCTGGAGGGTAAACGGCGCTTTTCGCTTGAAAACGCTGTTTTTGCCCGTGATGCTGAGGGGTTCAGGTTTTCGGCCTTCAAGGGTGAGGCCAAAATTTCCGGCCATTTCAATTTCGACCGTACGGTAGCTGTTGCCTTTGCTTTTCCCTTACAGGGGGATTCCTGGCGGGGTGAGCTGAGTTACTCTTTGAACGATGGCATGCTGTGGGGTCATCTGGAAAGCCCTCTTGAGGTTTCTCTGGAGTCAGTGGTGACCTGGGATGGCGAAAAGAGTGTGCTTTTCCTGGATGCCATTTCCTTAAAAAGCGCAGAAGGTGCGTTTTCTTTTCAGGGTCAGGGAAATGTAGATTTTTCTAAAAAATTAAGTCTGGTCGAAGGTAAAATCCAGGGACTGGGTGAGAAAATTTTCGAGCTGGATGTGCAGGCCTTTTTCAATGAGGAGTCGCTGCGGGCCTTATGGCGTTTAGAAGAGGAAGCGAGTTCTACCTTGCTTCAGGGTGAGCTACAGAGTGGGGGTGACCAGAAACTCTATTTTCAGGTTAAACCTGGGTCTCTTCTTCAGGGTATGGGAGTGGCTGGAGAAGGGTATCTGGGTTTTGAAGACGGTGGGCTGATGCTGGAACTTTCCAGTGCTTCCTGTTTGCTTGACAATAACCCCTTCTGGGATCAACTAAAAGGAAAGGGTACTCTGCGTGGTACTTTGCGTTTTGGAAAAGAAGGCCTTGAAAACGGACACCTGTTCTTTGCTTCGGACGCGTTAAACTTTAGGGAGTGGCAACTTGAAAAACCACGCCTAGAACTTCAAATTGCTGCAGATGGGACAGTTTCTGTGTCTGGAGAGGGGGTTCTGTTTGGGGGTACCATCCAGCTTGAAGGCACCTGGCGGCAGGGTTCCTTTGATGGGAAGGGAGCGTTCAGTCAGGTTTCCCTGCAGAGCCTGGTCGCTTCCTTTGGAAATTTGCCACTTGGTGGAACTCTGGATGGGAAAATCGATATAAAAGGGAAGAGAGATGAATTGCGCTTTACGTTTCTCCTTCAAGGAGGAGAAATATTCTGGGGTTCTTCGTACCTTGCTGAGGTTTCTGAAGGCCAGCTGCTTTTCAAGAGCGTAAACGACCTGGAAGCCCGGCTGAACCTCAGGGGGAAAAAGGGCGAGGCACAGGCTTTTCTTACCAGGAAAGGGGAGCAATTGGAGGTTGCCCTGAGATTGCAAGATTTTCTTTTTGAGACAGACCAAGATGGTTACCAGTTGGCTTTTCAGGTCAGCGGCGATTTGGAGCTCGAGAAAGGCCAAAGAGAGCAAGCTTTCCGAGTCGCGTTGCATGCTCCGTTGTGGCGTTGGGCTGGTTTTGAGGGTAAAGACCTGGCTTTTGAGGGTTTCCTTGAGGACGAAAAGATAGCGGTGCAAATGCTGGAGACCAGGATTGCCGAGCTGGGAAAATTGGAACTTTCTGGATGGGTGATTCCTGCTCAAGAAGTTTCTCTGGAAGGGAAAATTGCTGACATCACGCTTCCCGAAAATCAATTTGCCTTACAGGGAAAGCTGGAAGAAGGCAGCCTTTCAATTAAGGGTCCTTGGGAAAGGGTTGCTTTTGCCCTTCAGGGTAAAGGCAGTAACCTCCTTTTGCGGGGTAGGCAGCTGGGCAAAAGCTTTGAAGTGCTTTTTGAGGGCAACCTGACGTTGCCGGGGAAAGGGGAGAATTTGCCCCTCACCTCTTATCTGAGTCCGGAAAACTGGAATAAGGGCTTTGTGCGTGTGGTAGGTTTGGACTTGCGGAGTTTGGGCATTGCGTTGCTGGAGCGGTATCAGATTGAATCCAGCGGAAATCTCTTTCTCGAGTTGGATAATAACTCAAAAAGCTGGATGCTTCACGTTGAGGAGATTGCTCTTTCCTATCCCAATTTGCCTCTCCTTTCAGGGAGTTTGCAAGGCAGGTTTGATGGGAAGAAACTGGTGATTGAAGACCTTTCTTTAAAGGATACCTCGGGGAACCTGAAAATAGGCCTTGACGGCATGTTGGATCTTGAGGAGAATCTGGTTGACGTTAACTGTTTGCTCACCGTGGATCCCTTCCTGGAGATTCCCTGGCAGGACTTTTTGTTGCAGCTTTGTGGTGAAGGTAGAATCAGGTTCTGGGGGAAACTTGAGCAACCCCAGGTTGAAGGAGACGTCTTTTTGCGGGAAGCAAAAGTTTCACAAGCCGGACGGGAAGTCCTTGCGCTCACTTCTTTAGAAGGGCAAATCACTCAGGAGAAACTGCATATTACCAGGGGAGAAGCTGTACTATCTGGTATCAGCGGAGTGCTTTCAGGTGATTTGACCAGGGAAGGGCTGGAGGTGGCATTCTCTTTCCGTGGAGACTGCTCCCAGCTGGGCCTTGGAGAAGCGCTCAGTGGCCAGCTTCTTGGCGAGGCTAAACTTTCCGGAAGCTGGAAACAACCTCTCTTGCAGGGTTCTTTGCTGGTTGAGGATGGAAGATGGGATCATACCTATCCAAATCGATTTGCTTCAGAAGACACGGGCTTTTCCTTAGCAAGTATTGAACGGTCACTTCTTGACCTGCCGGTGAGTATCGAGCTTGAACTAAAAACCTCCAGCAAGCCCTTTGTGGTGAAGACCCGCTTCATGGAGATTGCTCTTGCGGGAAGCCTGCTTTTGCGAGCAGGAAACGGTGAAAGTAACCTGAGTGGTACCTTGCAGGTTGTGGACGGGCTTTATAATCTGGTTATGCGTAAAATACCACTTTCCGGCAAAGTCTACTTTGGAGAACTTTTTGGTCTGGAACCCCAGCTGGACCTTTATGGTTCCTGCGAGGTGGACGGTTATAAAATAAGACTTACCGCCCAGGGGCCCTTGAGCACCTACCAGTTGAAGCTGGCTTCAGAACCAACTCTCAGTCGAGAAGAGATTCTTTCTCTGCTTTTTACCGGTGACCGAAATGCCTACGCTTCTCTTTCCGATATCAATGTTGGTCCACTCTTCTGGGAGCTTTTTTCCTTTCTTAGCGGGGGTAAGGGAGATTTTCTGAATGGTCTCTCTGGTTTTTTGGATCTGGAAATTAACCCTGTTTTCTCTAATGGTTCCTGGTTTTATGAATTAACTCTTGAAAAGAGACTTGGAAATGATTTAGTAATAGGGTATACTCAAGACTTAAGCGGAGGAGAGCACTCGGCCGTTTATTTTGATTTGAACGTGAATGAAAACTGGTCCTTCAAAACGGAAGTTGATAAGGAGAAAGGTTTGAGCTGGGAACTGGAATTTACGACCAGGTTTTAAATGATAAACGGGGGGTTGAAAAGTGTCAAAAGCAAAATGGATGGGGATTCTGATTTTCTTTTTGATGTTGGTCTGGGTTTTTCCAGTTTTTGCTCAGGAAAGTTTTCCCCCGGTGGTCGCAATACGGGTGGAAGGAAATCAGCATATCAATGAACAGCTTATTCTGTCGGCGGTTTCCCTTTCTTTGAAGGAACCCTTTAACCCTGAAAAAATTAAAAATGACCTTAAAGCGATTTATGACCTGGGTTACTTTTCCAAGGCGTGGGTGGATACCAAGAAGTATCCAGATGGGGTAGAGGTTATCTACAAGGTTGAAGAATTCCCGGTAGTCCAGGAAATTGCTATTTCTGGTAACACAGCCTTAAGTACTGAAGAAATCAGGAAGGTCATGATTGTTTCCCCGGGTCAAGTGATGAACTGGAAAATCTTCCAGCGTGACCTGGAACGCATCAAAGCGCTTTACAGCGACAGCGGTTTTGTTGTGGCCTATATAGATGGAATTACCTTTGAGGATGGCATTTTGAATTTCACCATCCATGAGGGCATTATTGAAGAAGTGATTTTCGAAGGTCTTGAGAAAACCAAGGAATACGTTTTAAGAAGAGAACTGGATTTTGAGCCACCAGTGATTTTTGATTTTGCCCGCATTAAGAAGAATATGCAAAAGATTTATGACCTGGGATTTTTTGAAGACCTTTCCATGAAGCTTGAACCGGGTAGTGACCAGGAACATATCAAGCTGGTTATTGGAGTGGTTGAAAAGAAGACCGGTCTGGCAGGAGTGGGCGTAGGATACAACAGCGAAGAAGGCTGGCTGGGCTACATCAGGTACCAGGAAGCCAACCTGGGAGGCAACGCCCAGAAGGTGGAGCTCCGTTATGAGTTTGGCTCGCGCACTTTATACCGACTGTACTTTGAAGAACCCTGGTTTTTGGGAGACCCCATCTTGCTTGCTCTGAGCCTTTATGACCAGGTTAAAGAGCGGACTAACTACGAAAGCGGTGTAGAAATTGGAAAGTATGAAGAAGAGAGAATAGGTGGGCAGCTGGTGTTTGGGCGCAAAATCAACGAAGACTGGGCCTGGCGTCTGACAGCCAAATCTGAAAGGATAGATATTACCGTTTTGGAAGGAGAGGCTCCCGATCGGGGTGGAGTGACCAATTCTCTGTCTCCAATGGTTATTTATGACACCCGGGACAGTGTTCTTGACCCTAAGGAAGGGTGGTATGCTGCTTTAGAAGCTGAACTTGCTGGTGGGGCGCTCGGTGGCGACAATACCTTTGCC